>CAZDBH010000429.1:0-7565 GCA_964503485.1 uncultured Bradymonadales bacterium
GAGCCTCTGATCACCCCCGCTGCGTTGTGCACCACGCCTTCGAACAAGATTTCAGGCACACCATCGTCATCCAGATCGTGGATGGAAGGACCATTCCACAGGTAGTTTCGGTAACCGAGCGTCGAGTTCGAGCCGTCGGCATTCGTGCTGTGCCAGAGCACTTCCCACTCGCCTTCCTCGTTGAGGTCGAAAGCGACCAGGCCGCCATCCAACGCACACGACACGATTTCGGCGACGCCGTCCCCGTCAATGTCGCCAACCGCCGGTGACGTCGAGGCTTCGACTCTGCCTGCAACGTCGTCGATTACCGTTTGTTGGGTACAGGTGCGGCCGTCCAATATCCGCACGGCGCCGTGTCTCATGCTTCCGTAGCCCTTGCCGGGTCCAGCGCTGTGAAAGACGATCGAGGGCGAGGACGACTCCGTGCTCGAGGTGAAATCAACCACGACCGGGTTGCTCAAAATTGCGGAGTAGTTGGTCAGTGGATCGTCATCCTCCGGGCCGGTCCACTCACACTGAAGCGTCGGTTGGTAGAGCCCGATTTCGATCAGCCGATCACATTCCGGGTTGGTCTCATCATCGTCTCGAGGTCCGATTCCATATGGAATGCACTCGGCGTCGAGGCAGTAGCTGTCACCCTCGCATTCATCATCGCTAGCACAACCAAACATTTCGGGGATGCACAGCTCAAAGCGGCAGACTTCCCCGTCGCCACAGCAGGTTTCATCAGCTCCGCAGGGATCGGTCGGGCAAGTAGCCCCCCCGTCAGAATCAGCCAGGTCAGCAACCGTCTCGTCGGGCACCGTCTCGTCGGGAACCGTCTCATCGGGCGAGGTTTCGTCGGGAACCGTCTCGTCGGGAAGTTCATCGCTGTCGCCGAGATCGGTCTCGGAACCGAGGTCCCGGACTTCGGCGGCGTCCTGATTGAGGTCGGGATCCTCGGCATCGCTTTCGTCGGCCTGCAGATCGCCGATGTCCCAGCTCACGTCGGCCACGACATCCTGGTCCGTGGAGTTTCGGTTGGTAGTCAGACCGGCAGAATCGCCGCAACCGGTTGCGGTGAGTAGCATCGCAGCCAAAACCAGGACAAAAATGGTGTGTTCATAACGCATGACGGCTGGCGCAGATGCTAGCCGATCCGCCCACTCCAAGGCAATTGGATCCAGAGATTGCGTGACGGCTGCTTCAGGTGGAAACTCTGTCAGTCAGTGGCCACTAATGTGAGCGGTACCCCTTTTATGGCCAGGGTCCGGAGTTCTGGCAGGACTTCGCATAGCGTGCAGCGCCAATCGCCATAGTCGTCTTCATATTGGCCGTTGCAATAGCTCTCGAGGGCTACAATCCAAGGCTGAAAGTCACCACCCCAGAGCAGAGTGCAGAAGGCAATCTCAGCCAGCTCTTCTGGCTCCTGCTCGTCGATGGGCTCCAGCGTGGGCAAGGCTGGGCAACGTGCCATGAGTTCCGCCACATTGTGCGGGTTGTGATAGGTGAACGCTCCCTCGGGGTTTGGTGTTGCCAACAGCGTGAGGTGATAGGTGTCACTTCCGCAGGCGACTCTGTCCCAAATGGCTCTTAACCCCCTACCTCCATCTGGTAGATCCACGGGGCGAAGGCCCTGGAGTGGGAGAGTCTCACCCTCCGCTACCGCCGGCTCCCATCGAGTCAACTGCGAATCCGTGTATGACACCGCGTAGCTCGTCACCCAGCGGTCTTCAACCTCCTCTGTTTCTATCGTGAATGAAAGTTCCTCTTGGCCGTTTTGGTCGAGGTCATCCAAGGTCGGAATCTCGGCCGACATGTGGAGCCCGTCCTCCATGTGGCGCTCGAATAGGTTGTCTCCATCGTTCCAGGTGATAAGCCCATCTCGCAGCGTGATGTGGGCCACAGACCATGATCCGTTGCGGATCGAGTAGTAGTCGCTCTTCGTGTAGTCATCCATGATGAGGCCCCAGCTTCCGTTCTCATCTCGAAATCGCGCGTTGAACGCGTCAGGGGTTCGTACGGAGTTGTTGGCGAGTTGAAGGCGTTCGAGCTCGGCATCGAGCATGTCGAGTGTCGCTGTCTGGGCGCATCGAAAGCCGTTGGTATCGGATCGATTTTCGGGATCGGTGAACCGCCGGTACGTCGCCCGAACACCACCGCCATCACTGACGAAACTTCCGCCACGCAGCACACCGTTGGTTGAGTCGCAGGCGGGTGCGCCGTCGACCCACTCGGCGTAGGGGCAAGCGGCGCCTGCCACCCACTCGTAGGCGTTTCCACTCATGTGACGAAGCCCTTCGGGGGTTTCCCCTTCCGCTCGGGACCAGGTCAGGTCCAGGGAGGCTGGCTCGTGACCCAAGAAGCTCACATGCTCGGCAGAGAACTCATCTCCCCAAGCGAATATCCGCTTGTCTTCTTTGCCTACCGCTGCCAGCTCCCATTCCGCTTCGCTGGGCAGCCGTCGGCCAATAAAGGCACAGTAGCTCGCCGCCTCCCCCTGGGTCACACAGGTTCTGGGGGCCTCCGCTAGCGTACTAGCGTCCGGCAATTCGCGGCCTGTACCCCAATCCTCACCATCGTAGATGTCACACTCGGACTCATCGATGGCTGGACAGGACCCCGCCAAGACACAGCGCTGGTACTGGGCACGACTAACTTCGCTGCGCTCCATGAAGAACGTGCTAACCCTGGTGGTTGCGCCTGCGCCCTCCATATCTCGATCGACGACCTCGCGGCGAAAGCGACGGTCACTGCAGCGGCGCGATCCAGTGGTCTCGCAAGCCGTCTGATGGCGTACCAGCCCGGCCTCATCCAATCCGAGGGCCGCTTCGCCTCCAGATATCATTGCGATCGGTGAGGGTTGGGTCCGCAACTCGACGATATCGGGCACCTGAATGATGTCGATCGTCCCGCCCCGTTTGACATAGGCGACTCGCCCCAGATCGGGGCTGAGACACGGGTCGACGAACCAATCACGTTGGATGGGGTAGTGGAACGGTGGCGTGTCGCTCAACAGAAAGGGGCGCCCGTCGACTTCTAGCCAGAGCCCAAGTCCGCGCTCACCACGAATGACTACGTTTCCAGCCGCCTGTTGGCACTGACCCATTGTCCAGGGGCGGGAACCGAGCAGATCGGGCGCGCTTTCGAGCGTGCCGTTCTGGGCCGAGTAGCGTGACCACTGGTAGCTCTGATTGGCATATTCTCCCAACAAGAGGTTACCTTCACTGTCGGACCCCAGTGTCCAGGGCATACTCGAGATTTGCTGTACGAATTCGGGATCGTCTATCGAGCTGAGAGTGACGCCTGCTCGCTCGCAGGAAGAGCCACGGCACGAGGTCGCGTATTGCGCTTCGTCGACCCAAACCGGGTTCTGGTCGTCAGGAGGGCTCACCTCGGAGGTTTCTCTGGTCTCTGTCCGATAGACCAGGGTCCTGTCGTACACGACCCCCTCATAGTCATCCCTTCGTTCGATAACGATAGACAAGCGGGTGCCGCCTGGTGACCATGCGAGAGTGACGGAGTCGCCGGACAGACTCATCGAGAATTCGGACTGAACATCGGATCGAACGTCCGCCGAATGCCTCTCCCAACTGTCTGTCGATGGCTGCCCGGTACCTATAGCAGCGAGTATGATGGAGGTCGTGAAAGCGATGCAGCAGACACCGGTTTTCCAGCCACGGGACAACCAATTCGTCATTGCTCTAGCACTCCCAGAACATCAGTTGGCAGGTGCCGCTGACGCACACACTGTCGAACTCGCCATCAATGCATGGCTCACGGGGGCCGGCTCGAGGACTCTGGGGCGAAACCGGCATGGGCCTCAGCCGACCCGAATCACTCCAACCGCAATCGAGTGAAGTCGCACACGGGACTGGCTCGGCCCATTCGAACTGACAGTGGCGTGACTCGCCACCGCAGCTGCAGTGAGGGCCCTCCGAGACGATTGCGCCTTGCAATGCGGCGGCCTGGGACCGGTCGACCGAATGGCACTGTGCAGCTGCGGTCTCGACGACGCAGCCGTCGTTGTGGTCGCACTCTCCCGCAGAGTATCCCAGCCACCGGTCTTCGTTGGGACGAAGCGTGCACTGACTTTCCACGCATGAGCACGTCCCCGGCTCGGGGAGCGACTCGCCGCACTCGGTGGCAGTGACGGTAACTACCGCGACACATCGAGTTGGAGCGCACAGATCGTTCCAACTGCAGCCCGTGTCTGAAGCGCAGTAGGCTCCACGGTAGTTGGTTGGCTGTGCGTCTTCCGGTAAAGTTTGGGCATGGGCGACGCTGCCCGACAGCCCGACAACCGACAACCCAACAATCGCCGCGAAGGCAATACGCGTTGCTCTGTGAGTTCGTGATATCGATCTACTCATCCCTCACACCCCGGAAAATGTCTGTCTCGCCCATACTTTGCATGCTCCCAGCCGGCAGGCAAGGGTGGGCCTTCGCTGGTCGGTTTGCTCATCCATTCCCTCCGCTCCACACCCAGACGTCCCGGTCCCAGCGCGCGTCGGAAGCGCCGGCAAGCACCGGATCCAGAAACGAGCTGGCAGCCTCGAATGCGCCGGCAAGTGTCGTCCACTGCAACTGGTCTTCCTTCGCGATGGCGGCGTAGGGCGCCTCCCAGCTCTCGGGTGGCTCTGGAAGGTGGTCGGGCACCTCGTGCGTTCCGCGAAACGCAAACGTCTGCTCGATCCCTGCGCGAAGCCGGCGGGCATCGAGGGCGCCGGCGGTGGCTATGAGCGCCAGATCCGGGAGGTCCTTCACCCTCGAGTTGGGACGTTTCCGCGGCATCGTGTAGGCATGGAGCTTCTCGGCGATGTGGGTCTCGATTGGGTACACGCGCACGGTCGGTGGCGCGATGCCGGCGAAGCCGAGAGTGTCTTCGCCCACGATGACCTCTGGATCGCCGAGGATCGGGTCGCCGAAGGCCACGTCGACGCCGAAGGGGCGCCCGTAGACCTTGCCTGCGAGGCTGCATTCGGCGCGGAAGTGCATGCCGTCGTACAGCATGCCGTCGCCCTGGATCTCGGGGTGCCGATCGTCGGGGCGAATGGTGAAGACCATAAAATCGCGGAGGTTGTGCCTGGCGGCCGCGCGCAGCGTATCGAGAATACCGTCGGAAGAGCCCATCACCCGAAGGTCGACGTCCTTGGTTGTGCGAGCCCGCTCGATGCGCAGCTCGATGGCCAGTCCGCCCTTGAGCGTCACCGCATTGCCGAGTTCGAGAGCGACACGTGCGAGGAGGCGGTCGAACACCACCAGCTGCCGGCGCCGGGCGAAATCGAGCCCCGACCTAGAGGCAGCACGGATCCGCTGCTCTAGGGCCTGCTTGAAGGCGGCGGCGGTCTTATACTCGCGAACGGTCATGGTTCGAGGCCTCCGAAGGGCTCCAACGCTTCCTCGACGGCAGCGATCTCGTCTTGCACGAGGAGGCCACGGTCGAGGGCGTCAAGGGCCGCGCCGCGAAGTAGTTCGGGCGGGAGGTGCGCGCTCACGCAGTCTTCGAGGGTGCGCAGCGGCGCGGTCGCCGGCACCGGGCCGAACCACCACCGGTCGGTCTCTGAGATATCGCCGTAGTACAGGACAACCCCATCGGGTACCCGCAGTCGGCGCTTCTGCCACGAGTCGGGGAGTGTGAGGTGGACCTGCGAGGGCAGAACGTCCGAGAGGTCGTGGAGCGCGAGCGCGGTCTGGTGTGAGAAGACCCCGCTGCGCTCCGACCAGAGCCAGGCGACCGTGAGATCCTCGTGATCTCCTGCGGGGAAATGCACAAGCCGGTAGATTCCTCGCCGGACCCGGAGCATCCGGCCAGCGCCGAGATAGTGGGCGACTAGCTGCGACGAGTAGCCGGCCTCAGCCGCCTGCTGGGTCGTGAAAAGCCCGTCCTGGGCCGCCGCGGTCTCGAAGAGCTGGTCCCAGTTGGGCGATTTGGTCGTCGCATCGCTCATGCGAGAACATTAAGCAATGCTTTAGTTTCGTGCAAGAGGCGTGGCGGTTTCCGGCCGCCACTAAGAACTTCAGCGGAGCTTTAGTTTTGTGCGCACGCCCCCTCGGTGAAAACCACCCTTCTTTAGTAGTTCCACTAGAAAAGGCCGCGATACGTTCAAGCACCGAGTAATTCCGGATCCGGCCCTTCTGATACCCTTGTAGATTCATGTGCTTATCGGTTTTTCACGCAACAATTCCTCTCAACTCCCGATAACCCATCTGAGTCGGCCGCTTATCTGATGTTTCGGCTACCTCGATAACTGCGATTGGAGATGGGTAATGGCATTCCAACAAGGAGCTCGGCGAGAAGCCAGACGACCGGATCGGGGCGGCTCTCTCCGGCCAAATCAACTTCGGAGCGCTCTCGCTGTAAGGGAGAGCCGCGAGCTCGACCTGTTCATCTATCAGGCCGAGCATCTCTTCGGAACCGCCGGCTTGTCGACGGACCTGTGGACTGAAATCCGAGAGGAGTTCTGGGGTTCGTTTGAAAACGCATCTCGGGATTTCCCAGAGGACATCGCGTCGCTTCCGCGCCTGTGGGAGCACCACGACAAGTACGATTCCGTCGAGATCGCTGACGAGGCGCGCTTTGGTGCTTGGATTCGTCAGCACACGGGTGCCGCTCGTCGCGAGGAGTCGCACGGCGACCATACACACACCCGTGGGGGTATTACCTTTGGTGTCTTCCAAGGTTCATTCTCACCGGCCAGCAGCCTCAGTGTGAGCTGTGGGCTTGCCATCGCGTCAGGCGGCGGTCGAGAAGACCGCCCTCCTTCAAACTATCTCTATGAGACCACTTTCAACGTGACTGAGGTGGACAGCGATCAAGAAGTTACTTTCAGAGTTCGAACATGAAGACAATAAGTAAGCCCATTCTCGTATTCACAGTTGCTATTATAGTCGTACTGGTAGCCACGCTTTCGCTTTGCGAGCGGGATAGAGAGCTACCACCGGATCTGGTCGCATCGTTTGTATTGAACCCCTGTGGGAAACCGGATCTCCCCGGGTACGAGGGCATGGACTACGAGGCAGCGTTTCGTGAGCTGTTGGGTCTAGAATTGGACGGTGTGCCTGGCGCAACGGAGTTGCTAGACGATGTTTCGAGCGCCTGCATTTACCAATTCCACACCGAGTGCCACGAGTTCATTGAGAGCATGGCCGAACGTGCCCGGGAGCCCATTCGAGAGGAACTCGCTCGGATTCAAGAACAACTGGCCGACCCGTCTTCGCTGAGCGAGCACGAGTTGCTCGTGCTCCGCGATCGCGAGAGCCGGGTTCGGGGTCGAATTCAAGTGCGCGAGTATTCGTGGCCGAGCGATGGATGGCGGGTTGCTGCAACACAAGACGAGATTGACGAGCTATGCGGCTCCTGGAGCCCTTTCTCTGAAACGTTCGGGAATCCGTGTGCCGCCTGCCAGTAGTTTCTGCCTGGGTGAACACTGGCCCTGAACAAAACACACATCGAGAGCAACAGTCGCGTACCGTTGCATCCAAAAACCCCTCCCGGAGACTGTGGAAGCGGAGGCGCCGGGAGTCAGGTTTTCTTGTTAACTGCTAAATATTTAACGGCAAAAGTGGAGGCGCCGGGAGTCGAA
>CAZDBH010000430.1:0-7533 GCA_964503485.1 uncultured Bradymonadales bacterium
TGGATGGAACGGAGGCGGCGGCTCTGCGAATTTGGGACGTGAGGCCGAAACGCTGAGCGGTGAGGGTCCCCCTCTTTCCGGGGGCGCGCTCCAAACCGCGCATCATCGCGCCCTGCGCTGGCCGGTAGCTACTCCAGAACGTCGTCGTCACGAAGTACGATGATCCTGAGGTCCGCGCGACTGCTGTTATTGCCGTTGTGGCCGAAGCTCGTGAAGTCGACACCGGCGCTGTCACCTCCTACTGACCGGTGGGCCCAGCTGGTCTGGATGCTGAAATCTGGGTCGCCAGCGCCGTCCCATCTGGTCATCAAGGAAAACGGGCTAGCAGCCAGCCGGGGGGCCCATAAAACGGTGTGTTGGGTGGATACGATGTGATTCACGGTCTTAGTGACGTCCTCGAGCACCAAGTGGTCCGGCAACACGAACGTGTGAAAGAAGCCCTCCGCTCGGCTACCGGGCCCAGTCAAGCTAAACGTCTGTCCTACGCTTGTTGTGACGTTCTCGAACCCGACGTGGTCGTGACCGCCAGTGTCTAATACGCGAAGCTCAGGAAAGCTCAATACCTGTCCAGCCGGGAAGACAGGGCCACCTTCGAACACGGTTTCTCCCCCTCTAATATCAAATGGGGTACGCCTGTAGTCGAGGTTGCGCCCCACGCCGAGGTGCACGACATGACCTCTTACGAAGCCGCTTCCCCCACCAGTCATGCGAATGGTAGTTGAGCCGGCGACTACTTCGCACGAGAAGCCCACATCGTTGTCTCCGGCAGTTTCGAACGTGTCGACCGCGCAGATTATCACGGCATTGGGCCAGCCGATTTCATTGAGATGGTGGACGACCACCGCGTCGCCGGAGCGGACCTCGAATGGCATCGCGGACACACTGAATCCGCAGTCGAATAGGTTCTCGTCGATGAATCCGTCACCGTCGTCGTCGCGCCCGTTGCACTCCTCTACTACACAATCCACGTCGCATACCTGGAGGTCTCCGGGGTCGACCTCAGCTACGCCAGGGGAACAGGTTGCAACGTCGAGGTCACAGGCCAACGCAGAGACGGGTTGGCAAATTGGTTCGAGGAAGCCACCCAGCAAGTTGTCGGCAATCCGGACCGCACAAACCGGATGTTCATCTTCATCACAGGCGTGTGATTGCCAGTAAAAGTGCGCATAGTCGAAGTCCTCGTTGAGCAGCCCGTCTTCATCGATGTCGTAGACCAAGTCGAGTGCCCGGTTGTCGACGCAGTTGTCGAAGCAGATCCGTTGGCAGCTGTTATCGAAGCAGTTGCTACCCGGCCTTGCGAGCCGCTCGCTGCCGACGCAACCCTCTCCCAGCGGATCCGGCTCGAGGTCGGTTTCATCGATGATCCCATCGCAGTCGTCGTCGACTCCGTTGGCACAGATTTCGTAGCAGTACGTCTGGGCCTGCTGGCATCGCCCTGACTCACAGATACCGCCGAATTCGCAGCTCGAGACGTTGTCGCATACGGTCCCGTCCGGGGCGGGTGACCCCGGCTGGCAGACACCATCCAGGCACGCGCCCCCGACTGTGCAGCTGTCGCCGTCGTCACAGGACCGCCCGTCGGGAAGCACCACGCGCCCGAGGTCCGGGTCCGAAGCAAAGCAAAGTTCGGGACTTCTGCGGCATGGGATCGCCCCACAGTCCTGAAACAGCACCGTGGGGTCAGACAGGGTCGCTCCTTGCGGCCAGCAGACCGTGTCTTCTACGCAACCTTCGGGGCCTGGTGGTTCGCACAAAATGGCGAACTCACTGCGGAGGTCTGCGGGTCTGGGCTGTGCAAGGCGTGCGGTACAGACCGCGTGATTTCCTTCGGGGCAGGCCTTGGCGCTTGGGTTGAAATCTTCGTTGAGCCGACCGTCGCCGTCGGAGTCGAACACCTCATCGCCATTCACGACGTTTTGTATGCAGTCGTCCCAGCACCTCCGTTCGTGACAGCTGGTCGGAAAACAGTCGCTACCTAGCTGGGCTTGCTGGAGGCCAACGCATCCCTCGCCATCTGGACCGGGTCGTCCGTCGTGCTCGTCGATAACACCGTCTTCGTCGTCGTCGAGTCCGTTGCTACACACCTCAGTGCAGAGCGTGTGGTGACCTTCGCAGACGCCTTCGTGACAGAGGTCCAGAGTTGTCGTCGCATCCCCGTCGTCGCAAGGAGTGCCGCTCGGACTATACCCCACCAGGCAACCGTCGGTCGGATCGCAGCCAAGTGCCTGGAGGCAAGGGTTTCGGGAGGTACATCCAATGGACCCGAGTCCCCAGCACACCCCTTGGCGGCACTCGCTCTCAGGAGTGCACACGTTGTCGTCGTCGCACTGCTGCGCGTCCGGCTCATAGTCGGCTACGCAACGAGAGCCCTCGCAGCGAAACTCGACGCACTGTCGCTCTGCGTTACACTGGGATGGAATGCAGTACTGATCGCATCGGGTGAGCACCTGAATCTCCACATCATCGGGCCACACCAGGGTCCGCTGCACGATGGCGTCCGGCAAGCAGTCCCCGGTCACGTCGGCGATTCCAGACCACCATTCGACGTCACCAACTGCCTCTGCCTCGCTGTCGTCCTCAAAGAGTTCCTCTGGGAGGTTGGTTCGCCCGAAGTGAATCGCGCCAGGCGTCGAGAAGTCGCTAAGACCGTCCGCGTCGAGGTCACCCAATGCAGTGGGTCGGCCGGGAAGCAAGACGGTCGAATCCGCCGCCAGTGCCGGCCCGAAGCGGAGTTGATTCGAGCCATCAGGAAGCTCGATACCGGCATCGGCGAAGCCGTCGCCGTTCACGTCGCCAACCGGATGGGCTGGCCCGCCAGTCGCAACATCGATGAACTCCAGGTCTGGGTCGGAGGAGGGCCATAATCGCACAGTACCAAGGAGCCGGGGGCCGCCGGCCAGTAGGAGCAACGCGGCCTGGGTCGGTTCGAACGCCACACGACCGACGATGACATCGTCGACGCCATTACCATTTACATCGCCGACGCCAGTCAAGGTGACGGCCACGACGGATGCGGGTTGAGCGTGAAGAGCCAACGAGTCGTATCCGTTGCCAGCGTCGGGATGAAGCTCATCGAGTTGGTGCTGGCCTTCAATGCGCTGCCCGCCGTATACCACCAAACCGTATGGATCCCAGTCATTGTCTGAGCTACTGAGCAATAGGTCTCCAAAGCAATCGCCGTCGAAGTCTGCCTTTGGATGCCTCACGAAAGCGGTCCGCACCTCGTTGATTACCAGGGCTGGAACTGAGACCGTCCCCTGGTCGACAGTCACATTGGCGGGCGGGTCGTCCAGCCCGTAAACCAGGATCACGCGGTCATCGTCGAGCAGCAGAAGGTCTTCTCGGCCATCGCCATCGAAGTCTCCGGCGTTCCTGCTCTCTGCCAACCGCCCAAGCGGGGAAATCTCCACGATGGCCGCGTCATTTGGGTTGACCACCGGCCCAAGTCGGATGAAGACCGTAGCCCCCTCCTCGGTCGCCTGGCTGTACACGAGATCGCCTACGCCATCGCCGTTGAAGTCGAGCGGCTGATGAACGAGTCCGGGCTCCGGAGGCGACAGGAGTTCGATTCCGACCCGGGGCTCAGGCTCGAAAACGCAGTCACTGTGGTCCTCACACACTGGTATCGTGGGTTCGCAATCCAACGGCAACTCGACAGTTTGTACTTCAGAACAGGCGGGCTCGGTACAGCCGCTGCACATCTCGGTTGAATGGGCACTGGTACGACAGGCGTCGCCCAAGACCTGTCCCTGCCACGAACACCATGGCTGGTAGCACATTCCTGCAGGGTCAGCCTCTGGTTCAGGTGGCTCGTAGACCTCAACACAGTTCGGGTTTTCGCAGGTTTGACAGAACCAGGCTGTAATGCCTCGCTCCTTACATCGCTCTCCCAGAACGGCCCCCATACTCTCGCAGTAGGGCTGCAGGCACTGGTCCAACGCACTCGCCGAAGGAGCGCCTAGGGCGAGGCCGGCGAGGATCAGACACAGGACGATCGCGGACTTCATCATTCAACCCCAGCTTAGGTTTCGTTCCAATTCACCGAATGATCTGACCGCGTTTGTCGAGCGCGGCGATTGTGCGGGCAAATGCGAGAAGCGAGCCAACCACACACCCATGGCTGATCAGCCGCCATAGGTCACTTTGACGTTTCGGAGTCGATGTGTCCGAGGTCGAACGGCACTGGGCCGTCCATGGGCGGCCCACATAGGATTACCGGCAAGCCCAGTGACTGGGCGGTAAACTAGCGCAGCACGTCAAACGGTACGTGTTCCCTGTGGACCTGCATTCGCCCACCGTCCATACTGATCCGACACCACGAAGAAAGCTGATCGACACTTGGTCGGTTGCACCGATGGAGGATTGCGATGAAGCCAAGAAGAAGCTCTGTTCTGCTTGCGAGTTGTTGCACTGCCCTGATGCTCGGCATGCTCACTTGGCCGGCGGATGCTGAGGCCGGCGACCCATGCCCCATCAGGGTGAACGTGGTCGATGCCGGTCCGGTCCCTTGGGCGGATACGGCCATTCTGGAATCGCTCGAAAGCGAGGCGTGGTGGATTGGCATTTCGTACGTCAACGCCAACGGTGGCGGCGCACGGATTCGCGCCGTCTACTCCGGACCTGCCCACGGGGTTTTCCAGAGGAATGACGTGGTCACATTGGTCAATGGCGAGCCCATTGCCGACGTCGAATCCCTCAACACCCAACTCGACGCACTCGGGCCCGCTCAGGCACTGGTCTTCTCAGTTCAGCGCGGGGACACCGTCGAGGAGCTGAGTTTGAACCGGATGAGAGTCGACCCGTTCGCACGGACCTTCCAGCGCTACGCCGATTCGCAGGAGTGCTCCCGCAGTCAGTTCAGCGTAACCAGTGAAGAACAGAGACAGCAGATTCTGGCCCTGCTGTTCACCGAGTCTCACCAACCCCGCTGTCGACGGGCACACCGCAGGCTCAGTAGCTCGGCAGAAGACCTCGACCTCCAGCGAGGAGACCTGGTGGTGGCACGATACGAAGACGGTGTGATCGCAGCCGTAGTGGGCTGGGAGACCGAGTGCATTCCCACGTCCGAGAGTGATGGTGCTGGCTTGGAGGACTCGGCCCTGGCCCGCTATTTCGAGCGCTTGACTGCCGACTACCGGGCCGACCGGGAGGCCAATCCGTAACAGATTGGTCCATCGGGTGAGAGGTTGCGAAGGTGAGTGGTGGTCTGGCTGTCAGGGTCGGAGTCTACTGATCACGGGAATCCCGCACTCCTCAGCCTTCCATCAGTCCCAGAAGCTAAACTCGCAGTTCATCGCGCAGCCCTGAAAGGGGCAGGACAAGGCGGGTCGTTAGTACGGGTCTGGTCGATGCTTCCGTCGGTCATCTAGTCGGCTGTCGAGCCGGTGCGATTTCCCGCCTCGTCGTGCGTAAAGCCGTAGCGTTCGTTGCTGGTGCCGTCGGGACCCCGGTCGAGATCGTACGCGCTCAGGTTTCCCGCTTCATCGTAGCTGAAGATCTATCTGCCGGTCTACGTTCGACTCTCTGCCCACTTCTTCAGCTCGGGAATCTCAGCCAACCTCTCGAAACCGAAGCGCTGGGGCGCGAACGACCGACCTACGTCGGCTCCTTCCATCCTGCCGTCCACGAGGTATTCCTTCCCCATCGCCTTCTGAGCCCACAAAATGAGGCGGTCCATCGTCGGGGTCGGGACTCCAGTAAGCTCGGCCACGCCGCGGGCCGCCACGAGGTTGTAGGGGATATCCTCACTCAGGTACCTGGCTCCGAAATCGGGCAGGTAACGGCCGTCTTCGGTCTGTGTCATGGGGCAAGTGAGTCCGGCATAGGCCTTATTGGAAGCGAACCGAGAACGAAGGGTGCTCGTGTCGGTGATGTACTTCCCATAGGCTCTCAGGGTCCAATCGAAGATGTGATAAATGACCGAGAGATCAAGGCCAGGGTATTGCGCCTCGAGAGAGGTTCGTACGGCCATCAACTCGTTCGACACACCGTCCATGTTGTCGGCTGCTTCTTCGCTCAACCCCTGATAGAAAAGGGGCTTCTCTTCGAAGGGAGTCGTCCCGTCCCAATCTTTGAAGTTGGCGTGCATGACCGCCGGGTGAATCACCTGACAGAGGTTGGATAGACCGATACCCAGAAACCCGCCAGGGACCGGGGGACACTCGACCCGGATGAGCTTGGAAACAAGGCCCGCAATATCGACCGCATCGTCACCGGGCCGTCCTGTAATCTCCATGAAGGGCTTTGTACCCATCACGCTCACCTCCCGTCCGGTGTCAATGATGCGGCAGGCCCAGGGAAGATTCTGCAACGCAAACAGCCCGTACGAGCCGGGCGCTCGGCCGACCGCACTCATGGCGGCGTCAACACACCAATCGAACCCATTCGAGGCGCAAATAGTACCGATGAGGGCACCTTTGTCGACGTATGGAGCGGCCGCCTCGATTGCGGCATCATAGGCGAGGGCAGGGAGACACATGATGATCACACGGGAGCCGGGCACCACCTCTTCGGCGTGTTTCGAAACTCGACTGGGGGCGCCGTGTACGACGACGTTGTCGTCGTCTGCGCCGTACTGGACCTCGCTACCCCCTCGGGCGCTCCCCTCCGCCCATCGCTCCGCCTCGTTTGCGAAGGGGGTGTACACATGGCACTCCCAATCGGGCAAGTTGGCGATTAGACCCGCCACGACGTGTGCCGAGTTTCCGCCGCCGAGGATACAGGCTCTGTTTTTCATGCTTACCCTTACAGTGCATTTTCAGCTAACAACGGATGCGATGCTAACACAGCGACGCCATCGGCTGAACGACTGGCTTCATTGTCATTCTGCTTCTTGGCTGGCCACAGGCCGGCGCCGTCGTACGAGTGCTCTGGGATAGATTTGGCGGGCCGTTTTTGTGGGAATCAAACGCCTGGGAACCCAAGCGCCCCACTTCGCGAGTTCATTGGTGGCTGTGCGAACAAGGACGAGGCCTCGAGTTTACGAGGCCCCTGCCCTTCGCCCTCCGTTGATTCTGGGTTGAGTGGCGAACGTCTAGGCACGTTGGCTGTTCACTAACTTGGCCTGCTCCCCAGTGAGAAACCTCGAGTACACGCGGTCTTCGTTGGAGGTAGGCAGCTCCTCACCCCCTGAGGGTGTGAAGGTGACCTTCACCAAGTCGGCGTATCCATCTCCGAGGCAACGGCACCGCCAGAGATCGAGCCGAAGATGGTCTTTGAAAATCAACGATTCGGGCAGAATCAACAGGGCCCCTTCGTCCATGCTTTCCAGCGCACGTACGGCGTCGTGATCTCGCTTGTGCGTAGTGGTCCAGATCTGTTCTGCTACGTAGTAGCGCTCACATTGTTCACAGTATGGAGTGTTCCGGATCACGTCGTACGAAGCGGATACCGCCAGCAACAACCCGAAACCTCCGGCCACGCCCACTATCGTGAATACGATCCAACTTGGGACATCGACTGGTTCTGGCAGCGAACCCCAATCGAAGGTGATTGCGCTTGCCAACATCTGGCCGACGAATGGAACCAGAACAT
>CAZDBH010000431.1:0-7506 GCA_964503485.1 uncultured Bradymonadales bacterium
GCTAAAAGCTAACGGCTGGAGTCCGGGGCGTTATACGCGACGGGCTCCTAGGCCGATATGGCCTGAAGGGCTTCACCCACGATCGCCACAGCGGAGTCGACATCAGCGTCACTGATTTCGAAGTGAAACACGGCTCGGATCTCATCGGGGGCGATCGCCAAGAAGGAGAGGCCGCGTTCCAAGGCCGCCGTCTGTAGGTCCGCGGCGGAGCAGAGCTTCTGGTCAACCTTGAGAACCACAATGTTGGTTTCGACAGAACCCAAATCCACTTCAATTCCGGGTAGCGCTCCGGCCCCTTCCGCAAATCGCTTCGTGCGCTGATGGTCGTCGACCAGAAGGGGGATGTGGTTTTCGATGGCGTACAACCCCCCGGCCGCGATGATCCCAGCCTGTCGCATTCCCCCACCCAGCATCTTTCGATAACGATGAGCGCGCCGCACGAACTCGGTGCTTCCAGCAACCACGGACCCGACCGGTGCCCCTAGGGCCTTTGAGAGGCAGAGTGAGAGGCTATGAGCGATGCCACCGAACTGTTCAGGAGGCGTTCCAGTCGCCACCGCAGCGTTCATGAGCCGAGCACCGTCAATGTGAAAGCGCAACCCGTGCTCATCGGCCGTCGCTCGCACCGCTTTCAAGTCGTCGAGCGGGAAGATTCGTCCGCCGCTTCGATTGTGGGTGTTTTCAGCGATGACCAGACGCGTCGGCGAAAAGTGGTCGTCACTAGGGTGGATTGCTGCAGAGACATCTTTGGCGCAAAAGCGCCCGTCAGGCCCGATTGTGGTGAATTGGATACCTGCCAACGCGCCGCCGGCACCGGACTCGAATAGATAGGAGTGGGCGCTGTTGCCGACCAGGACGTCATCTCCCGGCCGAGTATGAACCATGATGGCGATCTGATTGGCCATCGAGCCTGAGGGTACGTAGAGGGACGCTTCGGTCCCAAGCAACTCGGCGGCTCTTGCCTCCAACGCCTGAATGGTGGGGTCCTCACCGAAGACGTCGTCTCCGACAGGCGCGGCTGCCATCGCTTCCCGCATCGCGGGAGTCGGTTTTGTGACGGTGTCCGACCTCAAGTCGATCATTTCGAGCCTCCGGTTCGGTTGTTACAGGAACGCCGCGACGTTCTCAGCAGGCGTAGCTTCTGTCGTATGAGCGACGCGGTGAGCTACGTCAAGAGGTGCACGCGATCGAGAGGCCGTTCAAAAAAGATCCGGTTTGGTGTTGACAGCCTCTGGCGGGTGAATAGGATTCCGCAACCTTGAAGTATCCGTAGGAAATTCAGGATTTACGCCGCATAGCGGTGTTTGATTATTTTATCCGAGGAGGAGAGAAATGACAGTCACGCCTTTGAATGACCGTTTGGTTGTCCAGCGAATCGACGAAGAGCAAAAGTCTGCCGGCGGGATCATCATCCCCGATACGGCTAAAGAGAAGCCCCTCGAGGGCCGTGTTATCGCAGTTGGTCCCGGGAAGTGGGAGAAAGGCGAGCGCCGTCCCCTCGACGTCGCCGCAGGCGACCGAATCCTCTTCGGGAAATACGGCGGAACTGAAATCAAGATCGACGGCGCTGAGCACCTCATCCTCCGAGAGGACGAAGTTCTCGCGACGATTACCGAATAGTTACCTGACGCTACCAAGCGCGTTCTCAGGAGAGAAATCATGGCTAAAGATATTGTTTTTGACGAAAAAGCGCGTCAACGGATTCTGGCGGGTGTGAACACACTGGCCAACGCAGTGAAAGTGACCTTGGGACCCAAGGGTCGCAACGTCGTCATCGAGAAGAGCTTTGGTGCTCCCACTGTCACGAAAGACGGTGTGACGGTCGCCAAGGAAGTCGAACTCGAAGACAAGTTCGAGAACATGGGCGCCCAGATGGTCAAGGAAGTTGCCAGCAAGACATCGGATGTCGCAGGTGACGGAACCACTACCGCGACTGTTTTGGCCCAGGCCATCTACCGTGAAGGCGTCAAGATTGTCACCGCGGGTCATAACCCCATGTCCATCAAGCGCGGCATCGACAAGGCTGTTACCGCAGTCGTCGAGCAGGTGCGCAGCCTCAGCACAGCCACGAAGGGCCGACAGGAGATCGCTCAGGTCGGTACCATCAGTGCGAACAACGACCCGACCATCGGCGAGATCATCGCAGAGGCGATGGAGAAAGTCGGTAAAGAGGGCGTAATCACAGTAGAGGAAGCAAAAGGTCTCGCGACTGAGCTCGACGTGGTCGAGGGAATGCAGTTCGACCGAGGCTACCTCAGCCCGTACTTCGTAACCGATGCAGAGCGCATGGAAGCGGTCCTCGAAGATCCTTACATTCTTCTGTTCGAGAAGAAGATCTCCAACATGAAGGACCTCCTTCCGGTCCTCGAGCAGATTGCGAAACAAGGTCGTCCGCTGCTTATCTTGGCAGAAGACGTAGACGGTGAAGCACTCGCTACACTCGTCGTCAACAAGCTTCGTGGCGTCCTCAATACCGCTTCGGTAAAGGCCCCTGGCTTCGGCGATCGACGCAAAGCCATGCTTCAAGACATCGCTATCCTCACAGGTGGCCAGGTCATCAGCGAGGACCTCGGTCTGAAGCTCGAGAACGTTACTCTGACCGACCTTGGTCAGGCCAAGCGAATCACCATCGACAAGGACGCTACGGTCATCGTCGACGGCGCTGGTGAGAAGAAGAACATCCAAGACCGAGTGGCTCAAATTCGTGCCCAGATTGATGAGACGTCCAGCGACTACGACCGCGAGAAGCTCCAAGAGCGACTTGCCAAGTTGGTCGGCGGTGTCGCCGTCATTCAAGTTGGCGCAGCCACAGAAGTCGAGATGAAAGAGAAGAAGGCACGCGTCGAAGACGCTCTCAACGCAACTCGCGCTGCTGTTGAGGAAGGCATTGTCCCTGGTGGTGGTGTGGCTCTCGTGCGAGCTGGCGCTGTCCTCGATACACTCGAGCTCGAAGGCGAAGAGGCCTTCGGTGTCCAGATTATCCGCCGAGCTCTCGAAGAGCCCCTTCGCCAAATCGCAGAGAATGCCGGCGTCGAAGGTTCAATCGTTGTTCAGGAAGTTCGGAATGCAACCGGTAACAGCGGATACAATGCTGCGACCGGCGAGTACACTGACCTGGTAACCGACGGCGTCATCGACCCGGCCAAGGTCACCCGAACGGCTCTGCAAAATGCAGCTTCGATTGCGGGCCTCATGATCACGACCGAAGCCCTCGTCGCTGAGATTCCCGAGAAGAATCCGGCCGGCGCCGCTGGCCCTCCCGGAATGGGCGGCATGGGCGGCATGGGCGGCATGGGCGGCATGATGTAATCGCGCTCCGATAGTTTCTGGCAAAAAGGCCGCTCCATTTGGGGCGGCCTTTTTCGTTTCGGAATGAGAAGAATTTGAGTGATCCGGGTAAACTGCCGATTTCACCAGTAGTTCGAGTTGCACGGGGAGACCGTATGCGAATCCAGAAGTACTTGGGGATGGGTCTTCTGATTTCGGTACTCACTGCATCTTTCGGATGTGGCCTCTACCACGTCGAGGCCACATCCAATCTAGAAACAGTGTCCCGAACCACCTATCCTACCCTGGCTATCTTGCCGCCGACCTTCATGATGGAGCATCGGCCCCATCACGTTTTTCAATACACCTATGATCTTGTTCAGGTTCTGACAGAAGAGAGTGGTATTCCGACGATCGCACCCTGGGAGTACGACCCAGACGCCGAATTCGCCGGTTCGTCTCGTGATGCGATGATGGCCCTCGTGGACCAGCCAGGTGTCAGCGTGGTGGACCTGTGTGTGTTGGAGTTTCGAATTGAGGAGGCCAACTCGGCTACGTCTGTGCTTCCTACGATGGCGATGGGCGGCGGCGTAAACCATGCCTATGAAGCGGATGTCCAGGTGACTCTGATTCTCAGCACATTTCCCCAGGGCGAAGAGATCGCTCGGGTGTCCACCGAGTTCTCCGATCGCCCGTTCGCGAGCGGCGCTAGCCCTGCCAACCCACGTCCAGTCTTGCGCGAGGCGATTCGGCTCTCGGCCGGTGAACTCGCCGAGGTCATGAATGCGCATTGGTTCGATGGCAGTCCGGGCCTTTTGCCCGACCTCGCCGTGCAGTTCAATCCGGTCGCGATGTTTCGTTACCAAGGAGGGGCGGGCGAACCATTAGAGAACGATTTCACCTCGATGGATGAGTTCGACCGGATGGCCTACTCTTTCGCCTACTACGAGTACTTTGCTCCCGACGTCAGCACCACGACGGTCGCATTTTTCGAGAACGCTCCGCCCGGTCTACTGGTTTCCGATGTTGGCACTCAGTTGCTCGATGCTGGCTTGCGGGAACAGGACTTCATAACCGCAGTAAATGGTGTGAGTATCGGCGGACCCCAGTCTTTGATGCGATCGTTTATGCTCGCGGAGCAAGGAAGTCATATTGAATTGACCGTCGTTCGCGACGGAAGTTTACGCAATATCGACGTCGCGGTCGCGTCTGCTCGATAAACCCCTCCCTTTAAGTCTTGACCGTTGAGGATCACAGTCGTAGATCTTTGCCGAAGTAGGTGTTGATGTACGATGCGAACTACCCCGTCTTGGCTGCCGCTTTGGGTGCGATCTTGATCGCCGTAGCCTTGTATTTGCGTCGAAATCGATAGGCGCATCAAACCCGTTTCGCAACCAAATGGGAGCCCAAATGGCTGATTTTGATCCGAGTGCAGTTTTTGGTGCGGTGCAAACTCTCGAGTCCGGAACCCTCGACGAGCGATTGGCGCTCATCGACGGCATCGATCTGGCGAATCCAATAACGAGCGGACTGCTGATTCGCGCACTCGAGGACGGTTATCCGGAGGTCCGACTAGCCGCCCTCAAACGCCTTGATGAAGCTGACCAAAAACCAGCTGACCACCTTCTAGCAAAACTGTTGTGCGACGATGACCCAGAGATTCGGGAGTTAGCGGCTACCCTCGAGAACCGCCCCAAGACTCTGAACCCACTCGAGGAATTGATTCCTACGATCGAGAAGATGGCCGATTCGCTGGGTCCATTAGGGGGAATGCTCAAGAATATGGTGGGGGGGTTGCGCGACGCGGGCGCCTCTGACGAACGCACCCAGCTCATGGCCTTGTCACGCCTCGACCCAGCAAATCCAACCGCCGCGGTGGTCATCCAGCAATCGTTACACTCAGACCATATCGCGGTTCGGCTGGCCGCCTTGCGCAAAGCCGCTCGCTGCCCAAGCGTTACGGTGCCAGAGGAGTTGATATCCGAGTTCGCGCTTGATCCAAGCGTCGAGGTGCGAGAGGCGGCAAGCATCTTGATTCAGCAAGGCCAAGTTGGCCCCTTCGACGAGAACGCCTTCCGCCAACAATCGATGCAGTCCATGATGTCCGCCCTAGCCGGCACAGCTGGCGATCTCGATATGAGTTCCTTCGGCGACATGTTTGGCGGTACCTCGGCAACTGGTGAGCCGCCCACGGATCAGCCGAGTGGCGAAGCCAATGGTGGCTCGCCACCTCAAGCGGGCCCCGATCTCAGCTCCCTGTTTGGCGGCGGTGGCCCCGATCTCAGCTCCCTGTTTGGCGGTGGTAGCCCCGATCTCTCCGCGCTGAGCGACATGCTCGGAAACATGGACATGTCGAAGATTGGGCAAATGCTGGGAGGAGCGAACATTGATCTCGGGAATCTAGAGAAGATGTTTCAAGGCAGCGGAGGTATGGACTTCTCCGGCCTGTCCGACATGCTCGGCGGTAATGCACAGCCCACTCCACCCCCGACACCGACCAAACCGCCACAGGTTCTCTCGGGAGAGACAATCCCACATGTTGTGGACGGATGGATCTACGTCGTTGGCGAGGTAAAGGCGCGCGACAGGCTGCGACGGTACTTGGCGAAAGCCGCTGGGATGACCGACGATCTTCCGGACTGCGTTCGCCTGGCCTGGAGCACGGCGCCTTCCCGCTGGGCTCTCTCCCTCTTAGAGGCCCCAGGGGCAGAGCCGCGCTGGTTGGAGCATTTGGTGGAGGCGGGACTCCAACTCGAGGCCAACGTCATCGCCCCGGCCGAGCAAGCTCGCCGCCTGAGCGAGCAGGTGTGGGGCGCTGCCTATGCCGACCACAGTCTCGAAGTTCCTCTCACACTGGTCTTTCACGATGGGATGTTGTCCCGTGCCGAGTGGGGCGGTCCAACACCCGGAGCTTGGTCCGCAGAGGACAAGGGGATCAGTGCGAGTTCAAATGGCGTGTACGCGTTGTTGCTCGCCTTCCTCGAGGATCCAACAGACGATCAGCTCATCAAACTAGCTGAACAAGTCGAGCAGTTGCGCGAGATCGTCGAATAGGGGCGCAAATCCCTGCCGGCCAACAGCTCGAGATACAAAACGGGAGGCGGTTCACACTACTCAGCAGCTTCGCTGTCTAGGAACGCTGGTCGCCGCCTGTAGAGCTTTCCGAACAGGTAGGCTTGAACGCCGGTCAGGTAGCACATGACCAACCACCAAACTGCGTTCAGAAGCCAGGCGCGACCCTCGAAGAGACCGGGAAGCAGCACCAGGTAGAGCACCGCTGGCACAATGGTCAGTGCCGCGACAAATGCACCTTCCTGCCTGCCGACAATCGCGGCATTCAGCACCGAGCGAAAGTCCAAAAAGTCATTCACTTTCCCCGAGAAGGTGACGAAACAAAGCGCAAACGGCCAATAGACGAGCGGTGCCATCGCCAAAAGGAGTCCGATCGGGCTGCCGAGGAAGTCGACAAAGGTGGTAAGCGACTTATCGCCTGTGGCGAGCCCAATACCTATGACGGGCACGCAGAGCAACAGGGTCGAGAAGAACAGCTGGAGACCGGGGAACACGTACTCCGAGCCAAAGTGCTCGATGTCGGTCACGTTTTGAGGAACAGTCTCGTTGCCAGTAACCGAGTCGCCAAATATCCCAGAGAAATAGCGCCAACAGGCCGCCATCAGTCCCGCTGAGCACAGGAGAACCATGAGTAAAGACGCCATCTTTGTAAGAAGTGCAGGGAGCGGGACGAAGAGCATGATTGCCAAGCTGGCGACCCCTGCGAGAGCGAAGAACAGCGCAAACCAAAGGAAACCCGGCCCCTTGAATGGAAACGAAAGAGCATTCGGGAGCTTGTCCCAGAAGCCCCGGTCCGTACCAACCGATACAAGCGTACCTCCAGGCCCTGATCCACCCGCTTGAGTTGGCTGGCCGTTGTCGTTGACACGAGTCTGCTCGCCCGTCGTCTTCGTCGACAGACCCGTATAAGCACCGCTGAACATCTGTCCTTCGAGCATTCCGCCGGGATCGAAGAACCGGCGGCCGGTCGAGAAAAGACCGTCATCGTCATCGATCGACAGGATAAACGGAGCGCCGCCAATCGCAGAGCGGTTGAAATCGACGGCTCGGCTCGAGGCCGATCGTTGGGTGCTGGGTTCCAGAGTCGGGTGGGTTGTGGGGTGTGGCGTTTGGTGGGTCTGGGGGGGGGGCGCGGGGGGGTGGTGGGCCTCGGGTGGCGGGGCGGCC
>CAZDBH010000432.1:0-7500 GCA_964503485.1 uncultured Bradymonadales bacterium
CGCTAAAAGCCAATGGCGGAGCCTGGAGCGCTATGCGCGACAGGCTCCTAGGCCCCATCCGACCGATCCACGCCCTTTTCTTGCAACTCTTCAAGGTCGGGTCTACAGCCCCAGAAAGCTGTCCTCGAACTCATAGAGCTCGCCGAGATTGAGGCTGCGCAAATGCTGGCTACCTGACATCACGTGATCGGCGCACAGGAGCAGAATGAAAGAAGTGAAGTTAACACCGTCCCCTCTCTCCCCCCCGTCCCCTCTCTCCCCCTTCGGACACATCACTGCCGCAGACGCAGGGTGTCCCAGCTGGGTCCAAAGACCCGGGAGCGACCCAAATCCAGCGAGAATGTAGCTGGGTGCGGAGCAAGAGGTCACTCAGCCGAGTGCGCACCTTGTAGCAGCCATAGTCCTAGAGACAGGGCCGCCACCAGCGCCCACGGCTCCCGTCGGGACACGTGGCATTGTGCCAGAAGACAGCGCTCAAATCGGCGTCAGTAAAGTCTGCGCCGGTGAGATCAGCGCGGTTGAAGAAGACCCAACTCAGTCTTGCTCCGCTGAAGTCAGCGCGCGTCAGATCCGTGTTCTGAAAACGCCCCCCTTGCACGTCAGCGTTCGCGAACCGCGCGTGGTGCAGGTCGCTGCCCCTGAAATCGACCCGATTCAGCCATGAATTGCTGAGGTCCGCCTCAGCGAAGTCCGTGTCGCGAAAGTTGGCGCGCCAGACCTGTGACTCAACCCAGTCAGTCTGAGTGAAGGTGGCCCATCGGGCGTTGAGCCGCGCAACATCCGCGTGGGAGAAGTTCACCCCCCAGAAGTTACTTCGCTGGGCGCGCACACGCAGCAACTGAGCGTCGCGCAGCGACGCACCCTGAAACTGCTTGTCGGAATGATCGCCGCCAATCGACACACTCGACATGTCACAGTCGGCGTCGGACACATCACTGCCGCAGAGGCAGGGTGTCCCAGCTGGGTCCAAAGAACCGGGAGCAACCCAAATCCAGCGAGAATGTAGCTGGGTGCGGAGCTCGAGGTCACTCAGCCGAGTGCGCACCTTGTAGCAGCCATAGTCGGCATATTCGTGTCCGGCGTTCGGCCAAGGTGCTTGAATATACTCAGGTTGGAGGCCCCCGTACTGCACGAACTGCCAGTCGAACCAGGTCGGCTGTTCGTCGTAGAGGTCCCCCGCAGAAACCCACAACTTGGCCGCAGCACCCTCGGCTAGCGGCTCAGAATCTAACGGTGACTCTATGCCCGAGAATGTCGGCTCGAGGTTCAAGTAGCCGTCGAGGTCGAGCCAACCAACATCAGTACCACCCCGTCTGTCGGTAGCCATCACGAAGACCCGTCGAGCGAGTGGCTCCGAAGTCGAAAAGGCATGCGTCACCAGAGGTCCAGAGTAGTAACTTCCAGGCTCGTAGGCGTCGAAAGTGTCGTCGTCGCTGAGAATCGCTGGCGTGTAGTCTCCGTAGCCATCCAAGTCGAAGGCCCAAAAGATGTCCACATCATCGCCGTCCGCATCGAATGCGGTCGCCTCGAATTCGCGCAGCACTGATGGAAAGACGCCGGCATGGGCGGCCACACAAGGCGGGCCAGACGTACAACCTCGGACACTCAGCGAGGTTATCTCTGGGTCCGAGTTGGCCGTCGTCGTGTCTGTCCAATGCACCTCGATGGTCGCATACCCGTCGGAATCGTCGTCAGAGTCGACGACCGTAATGTGAACACCTTCAGCGTGGTCGCTGAAGGTACGACCCTGCAACAGGATCGCGTCCAGACCGTCGAGGTGCGGTGTCTCTGGCGTCGGATCGATCAGGTAAGATACCGGACGCCGGTCAATCAAGGGCGATTCGTCGCCAGTGATACCGATTTGACGTATGGAAACGCCGTCGAGTACATGGCGGCGCCCCATCCCCTCCAGATAGATGTCGCTACCGACAGCCCGACGCGCTTCGACCCAATACTCCACACCCGAATGACTCGCGACCCGAACCAGTCTAGTCGTGTTGTCATCATCAGCGCTCAGCGGATAGAGCGTCACTGAAGCAACACTGTCCAAAGAAGGGTCCGACAGAGCGGGGTCTTCCAAACGAGTAGTCAGGCGAGGCGGGAGCCAACCAAGCCACTCGGCGAAGGCGCCGTTGATGTGTCCGAAGTTCGACCCCATCGTGCAGGCTTGATCGCCGTAGGCCATGCTGTGTCCGTACACCGCCTCGGCATCGCCTCGATACATGTTGTAGAACTCGGCGTGCCGAAGAGCGAAGGTATGTCCCAGCTCGTGGCGCAGCACGGCACTGTTACCGTGGTGCTTGAGCGACACAAAGGCCCCCTCCAACTCGTGTTCGGCAATGCCATCATCATCGAAATCAACGAATCGGGACGACCCGGGGTCGGTCCCGCTCCTGGCGTCGGCGTCAGACGTCGCCCAGATAGTCATCCAACCGGTCGCCGCATTCCAATCGACGGCGTAGTCGCTGTCCACAGCCCGGAACAGGGCGTGATCCACGTAGTTTGGGTCGGCACCCCGTCGCGGGTACCAGCCGTCAGCCGTATCCGACGTGTACAACTCGAATTCGATGTTGAGCCTACCGAAGGCCGAACGCTCGAAGAACGTCTCGGCCTCCTCGAGATAGAGTTCGAGGTCGGCCGTGGTGGTTGTGGGGCTGCCCGTCACCATGTTGTTGGCCGGCATGACGATTATCCGCCAAAACCAACAGGTCACTGACTCGTCAAAGCCCAAGCTTGGGTCCTCAATCAAGTGGGTATTGCACCGCCCATACCCGATTGGGCACGTGTCCCAGGAGCCCAATGGATAGGCGATGTCAGCGCAGCTCTCGGGCAGAGGCGGGGGGCCCGGCGCGGCCTGAGCGGCCGAGCACAGTGCCAACAGAACCAACAGGGTCAGCAACCGAACGAAGTAAGTCATTATGTCTTCCGTGCCAGGTGTGGGGACGTGGAGGATGTCACCCTACACCGAACTGGCCGGTTGGGGAAGGAGAATGACCGCTGCAGACCTAGGGGTCGCGGCCTACGCCATCGTGATGCTGTTCATTTTCACCGGCGTGATTGGACGATCATTCCTCGTCGGCGTGTTGTTGATCGCGTTGACCACATCCATGCCACTCGTGACCTTGCCGAACACTGGATGCTTGGACCGCCCGCCCGAGAAATAGTCGAGGAAGGCGTTGTGCACCGTGTTGATGAAGAACTGGCAGCTCCCCGAGTTCGGACCCGCGTTGGCCATCGACAAGGTGCCGGGCTCGTTGGACAACCGGAGGTTGGCCGGGTGTTCGTCCGCGATGGCCCCGTAGGGCGAATCGCCCGTGCCCGCGCGACCACTGTTGGGGTCTGCGCTGTGGGGACAGCCGAACTGGTTCATGAAGTTGGCAATGACACGATGGAAGTGCAGCCCGTTGTAGAAGCCTTCATTGACCAGTCGCACGAAGTTACCTGCAGTGATGGGCATCTCCGTGACGAAGATCTCGGCCTCGAAGTTGCCCATCGACGTCTCGAATTTTGCGGTTGGATTTGACATGCCCGTGAACTAACCCATCTGGGTGTACGCGATCAAGAGAGTAGGCTTTCGGGTCTAGGGGTTAGGGGTTGGGGAATGGCCCAAGCCTCAGGTTTACCAGCCCTCCTCCGCTGCGCTCGTCGTCCCACCGGGAGGACATCCCACACTCCGAGATTGTATCGACGGTTTGCGGTGGGTCGTTGTCCTACCTTCTCGAACCGAATCGTCGAAGATTCTGAAGCGAGCACCCGATCGTGTCGATAGGTATGAGTGCAGCAGCATTTTGAGCAGCTTTGGACCTCTAACGCGATCCATCCGTTTGGGAAACGGACTGGGTCAAAGGGGTCGTCCATTCGCTTAGCGCCACGTCGGCGTCCAGGAGGTAGTGCGTGATGAAGATCGGAGTATTTCCTTTCATTCTAGGGATTGCAGCAGTGGTTCAGTTTGGGGGATGCAGCGACGAAGCCTCGACACTTGGGGTCAACGGACTGGTCGAGGTCCTCGAGGAACCGGCTGGTTCCAACTGCGTGAACGGCGGCCTCCGGATTAACGCAGGCCAGGACTCCAACGCCAACGGAACGCTCGATGAGGGCGAAGTGTCCGAAACTCAATACGTGTGTCACGGCGGAACCGGACAGCGGGGCCAAGCCGGACAGGATGGCGAAGACGGGGAGGATGGCGACAACGGAAACAGTGGTGAAACAGGCGATTCGGGAAGCGATGGGCTCGAGAGCCTGGTCAGTGTCAGTGAAGAAGCGGCCGGTGACAACTGCGCCGAGGGTGGTCAGGAGGTTCGGGTTGGTCTCGACGAAGACGGAGACGACGAACTCGACGAAGATGAGGTGAGCGCCACCTACTACGTGTGCAACGGCCAAGAAGGTGAAGACGGCGAAGACGGCGAGACCGGTGAAACCGGTGAAACCGGCGCGGATGGTATTCAAACGCTGGTTGCGATCGCCGATCAGGAAGGCGATGAGCCCTGCCCCTACGGCGGCCAACGCGTGACCGTCGGGCCAGACACCAACGGCAACGACGTTCTCGATGACGACGAGGTCGCGTCGACCGAATACCTGTGCGACGGCAGTTCGGGTACCGACGGCCTGAACGCTCTCGTCGAGGTCAGCGACGACGACGAATTCTGCCCAGAAGGAGGCACGAAGGTCGAAGTTGGATTAGACGAGAACGAGAACGAAGAGCTCGACGAAGACGAGCTCGCAACCACCCAGTACGTCTGCCATGGCGAAGGGGGTGAAGACGGCGGAGCCGGCGAGAATGGTCTGAACGCGCTCATTGACGTCAGCGACGACGACGACGGGGAGTGCACCGACGGCGGCACGAAGGTCGAAGTCGGATTGGACGAGAACGAAAACAACGAACTCGACGAGGATGAGGTCACGTCGACCGAGTACATCTGCAACCCCGAAGGTTCGAGCAGCGGTGGAGGCGGGACGCTCGTCGACATCAGCACACTATATCCCGGCGTCCTCTGTCCCTCGGGTGGTAAGACCATCAGCTACGGTCATGACGACAATGAGAACATGGCTCTGGATATCGAAGAGGTCGATGGACTCGCGAACATCTGTTCGGCAAGCTGCGGAGACTACATCTGCGGGGGAGGCTGCGGTACCTGTTCGGACCATGCCGACGGCTGCTTCGAGGGCATGTGCTCCTGCGGCGAGAACGATGCGTGCACTGGGTTTGACGCCTGCATGGGTGGGGAATGCTCACCCTGGCAGGAAGCCGTCGTGACCAACGGCCCCATCTCATCAATTCAGTTTTCTAACTCGCAGGTGACCGAGGACACGGGTCAGACCTACCTGTACTCGGCGACAGGCGTTCGTTCGTCTATTGCGGCCACGACGATTCGCGTCGAATTCGGCGAGGGCACTGTGAGCTGGGAGAGCTTCAACGCAACCAAGGACTATCACGGTAACCCCACAGTGGAGAATCCGGACGACCCGACAGGTTCTGGCGTACTGACCAGCGGGGAGGGCGCCCCGATCGAGCTCGAGCGAGGTGACAACGTGATCGAGCTGACTCACGAGTATGACGGCAGCGAACAGGTCTACACCATCAAGTTCCGGCGTGGCGGCCAGCTAGAAGGGCTGGACTTCAGCCCGGCCGAGACTGTGATGACGCCAGACTTTGACCCCGGCGTCTACGAGTACTACCTGAGCGACGTGCCCTACGGCCAGTCGAAGGCGGAGTTCTTCATCTACGACACCTTCAATAACGATCTGCACATCGAGTGCAGCCAGTGCGACTGGTGGCTTTTTGAGATTCGAAACACAAGCCCTTGGCGAGAACACTGGGGAGCGATGGCGGTGAGTCTGACCACAGGGGACAATCGCGCGACGTTCTACTACAACACCGGTATCGACGGTCAGCCCAGGGAAGAATACTACGTCAACGTGCGGCGGTTGCCCGCGTTCGGTGAAACCACCTTCTCTGAGGTGACCTTATCCAATACCGAGTACGAAGAGCGGAGCGGTACGGTGGGTATTTTTGATGCCGATGGTGTGGCTGGAGATGTCGAGTCCACCGACCTCACGGCCCTCTTCTCGAATGGCACGGCAACTTGGGAGTCGTTCAACGTGACCAAGGACTACGACAATCAGTTTCGGGCCGAAAACCCCGAAACACCGACTGGGTCGGGCAACCTGACCAGTGGGGAGGCTGCGACGATTCCTCTTGTCAGGGGCGACAACGCCATCGTCCTGACTCTCGAGCGCGATGGCACCGAAACGGTCTACACCTTCAACCTGCGAAGGGCGGGTCAGCTCGAACGGCTGGAATTCGTCAACTTCATCGACAACGACAATATCGAGACCATTCCGCTCTACAACAGCGATTCCGAGGAAGTGTCGTTCGACCCCACCGTCTTTGAATACTACTTGGCCGACGTGCCCTATGAGACGACTTCTGTCGAGTTTCAGGTCGAAGACACCTTCAACAATGCTGGGAATTTGCAGTCTTCGCTGTCCGACTGGTGGCTGTTCGAGACTCGAAACGTGATCAAGCGCGGGAACTGGGGCCCGATGGCGATGTCCCTGAACACCGGGGACAATCGAGACGCGTTCAGTTACAACCCGGGCGTGTCGGGGATTGATTCGGTCATCTACTACGTGAACGTGCACCGCCTATCCGCCTTCAGCGAGACAGGCTTCTCTGAAGTGACGTTCTCGAACGCCGACTTCACGGAACGCTCCGGTACCCTCGGCATCTTCGACGTCGATGGCGTGGCGGGAGACGTCCAGACGACCGACATCACGGCAGTCTTCACGGCCGGCACCGTAACTTGGGAGTCCTTCAATGTGACCAAGGACTACGACAATCAGTTTCGGGCCGAAAACCCCGAGACACCGACTGGGTCGGGCAGCCTGACCAGCGGTGTGGCAGCGACGGTGCCTCTCGTACGGGGAGACAATGCCATCGTACTGACCCTCGATCGCGATGGCACCGAAACGGTCTACACCTTCAACATGCGCCGAGCGGGCCAACTCGAGCGGTTGGAATTCGTCAACTTCATCGATAACGACAACATCGAAACAATTCCGCTCTACAACGCCGATTCCGAAGAGATCACGTTTTCCCCGACTGTGTTGGAGTACTGGTTGGCCGACGTGCCCTACGATACGACCTCCGTCGAGTTTCAGGTAGAAGACACTTTCAACGACGACGGCCACTTGCAGTCTACGCTGTCCGACTGGTGGCTGTTCGAGACTCGAAACGTGGTTAAGCGCGATAACTGGGGCCCGATGACGATCCGCCTCGATCCCGGCGCCAATCGGGACGCGTTCACTTACAATCCAGGCGTGTCAGGGATTGATCCAGTCATCTACTACGTGAATGTACACCGGGGAGAATGACCTCGGGCCACTCGTTTCCCCGAAGCGGGTGTCGCGAAGGGGGACGATACAACGGCTCTTCCCAGTAGCGCTCGAGCTAGGAGCCCGTCGCGTATAACGCCCCGGACTCCAGCCGTTAGCTTTTAG
>CAZDBH010000433.1:0-7498 GCA_964503485.1 uncultured Bradymonadales bacterium
AGGCTCGGAGAAGAGGTCGACGCTCTGCTGAACCGTGCTGCCGAGATGGATGCACATCTGCCGTCGCCGCTTGGTCCCCACCAATGACTGAACTCTCGAATCGTCAGTGACAATTGCTGTGATTTATGATTGAAGATTGCGAAGATCCTGTGTCTTGGAGGTCACGATGCCTTACCTGCATGAGACGACGCCCGAAAAAGAGGCGGAAATCGCGCAGAATGCGTTCAATTCCAACAATCTAAGCGACGCGGCCTACCACATTGGGACAGCCCTGGCCTACCAACCGGACAAACCGGAGTGGCTGGCCCTCCTGGATTCGGTAATAGAGCGATCCCCCGACGTGCTCACGTTGTTGCGGCTGGATGCCAAACGATCCGACTTTATCACCGCTGCGACCAGGGCCTATGCACTGGCGAAGCTCGACCGGAAAAAGGAGGCTGTGAGCCTGCTCTGTGGTGCGGTCGCGGCTAGGCCTGATGTTCACTTCCTGAGTTGGGCCATCGAATGGATCAAAGCGCCCGGAATTGCCGCGAGTTTTACGCTCGACGAGATGCACAAAGAGATCGTCTCGCCGGCCGCATCTGTGGTTTCTCAGGTGCCGCCCGGGCTTGCAGAGGACCATCCGCTACGACCGACAATAAGGGCGTTCGGCGGGATAATCGGTGCCCTGCGTCAGTCCCAACCCAACGACGCGCGTTTGCTGTTCAGCGTATCGTTGATCACAGGTCGGCTCGGACTATTCGACCACTCAATCCAGTTCGCCTACCAGGCTTTTCAAAATGACAGCAATTGGAACACGGCCACCGCACTGGCCTGCGCTTATAGAAACGCGGGAAAGACGGCCGAAGCCGTCCAGTGGTTCGAACACTGTCTAACCCTCGACGCCGAAGAACTCAGCCCGTTGTTGGACATTGGGGGCAGCTACCTCGACGCCGACGAGCACGACAAAGCAATCGCGGCTTACAAGCGTGCGTTAGAAAAGAACCCAGAGTTTCGCAAGGCCGAAGCCTACGTCCACTACGCGACCTACAAGAAGACCGGCGACTCGGCCGAAAAGGTCGCGCTACTTCGGCTGGCTGAGCACTCTGGTGACGCTTGGAATCTCTTCACCGAGCTGGAACCAGTCATCAACTTCGTCAGCCAGTTCCCCAACATCATCGACTCGTCGGTGAGGGCGCTCAGCCAGGTCATGGGGATGCTCGACGAGCACCCTGAACGAGGTGCCGGTGGAAGTATGGACGTTGGCCTCGATTTCCTCGAGTCACCCAGCGTACTCAACGCCTTCAACCTCTGGCGCGCCAGCAAGGGATTCGACATTGAGATCAACCTGAACGTCGCTGGGTTACAGACCCCTGATCCGCGGGTCCCAAAAGCGCAGATTCAGGCAGTCCTGTGGGCCTATGATGGTTACAAGGCGACGCCAAACGCAGCCCAGCCCTCACCCGAAGTCACGGAGGCGGTAGCGAAAATCGCTTCGCAACCTTATTACGTAGAAGCCTATGCGGCGGCAGCAAAGGGTGTAGCCGAGAAGCTCGGAGTGGCTTCCAGCGCCCAGCTGTTGGGTTCGATGGTCTACCCTCCACCCTTGCCCGACGGGATGAACCCGTTTGTTTGGGTTCAGCAGTGCCAGATCGCAGCCGCGTTGATAATCGCTCAGCTCGATGCAGGTTGGTCGGGCAGTGTGAGAAAGGCGATTCTGTGGGAGCTGGCGATCGGACAGGTCGATTGGACCGTCAATGCAGCGATTATCGCTCTTTCGTGGTTGTCTCGAACCGACGATGCGATTCGTGCAGAAGTGATCGCCCTGTTTCAGTGGCTTCGCGGGACCGTATCTCAGCAGGGATACACATGCTTCGAGTTCGCGCTGGCCTGCTCGTGGTGGGCAATGGGTAAGCACACGCCAGAAGCTGAGGCCGACCTGGTCGGGTGGGCACAATCGATTGAGATGCGGTACGCACCGAAACCCGCAGGACCCGAAGTGCACGGCGGACTGACACTCGAGGAATACGCCGAGTTCAGTGTCACGCGCGATGCGGCCCTAGCGAAGCATGGATGGGCAGCTGGTGTGCTCAGCGTCGCCAACGCCGAACTCACATCCGAACTCAGGGAATTGTGCAAACGATTCAGGTTTGACCCCAACATTGTCCAGAACACACCAGGCAACGAAATTGGGCGAATTCCCGAGTGGGATGCCCGGATAAACGAAGACCCCGTCGTGCAGGAGATGCACTTCGCGATGATGAACGACGCTCGGCTCAAGAGCCAAGGCATCGAGTTCAACTCCCATGAAGGACGCGTCGCAGAAGACATCCGAAAGGGTCGATTCGACGTCGAGGCTGCGGCCGTGGATGCCGCTGCCGCCGCTCAGCAAATCAGCCAGGGTGAAGCCGGCGACCCCGACCCAACGGTCTTTCCCGGCCAACCCTGCGCCAAACTCTCGGACTATGTCGGCCTGATGAAACACATGCAGACCGGTGACATGGCAGGTGCGCTCGGCAAGTACGGACTCGACATGGGCACGTACGCGACGGCAGCTCAAGCCTGGGGAGTCAAACTGGCCTCCGATCCGGTCCTGAACGCCAAGTTCTCCGAAATGATGGCTAGCTAATAGTTTGTACTGCAGAGTTTGCAGCCGGCGCCGGCCGCGTTCCAATTCTCAGCTCTCCTAACCCCTAACCCCCCCAGAATCTCTGGTTGACCGAAAACCGGATTCAGGCTAAGCAATCCCGTCCACCAAAACTGGACTTTCCGACAGCGCCCGACAGCAACTATTGATGCCCTCTTACGGCGGAGCTGTGTTTCGTGAAGTGTCTTGAGTGCCAACACGAGAACGTGAGCGACTTCCCTTTCTGCGAGGTCTGCCTCGAACTCTTGCCGAGCCAATCCGATACGCTCGCCTTCGACTTGAGCGACTACGAAGGCAATACCGCGGAAGCTCCCGTCGAACCGAGCTACCAGCCTTTTGCGTGGAACCCACCGGGAACCACCGATACGCTGATCGGCCGCGAAAAGGCGATAGAAGAGCTCTTGGAAGGCTGGGACGTCGTCAGAAAAACTTGGACGGGTCGGATCCAGCTACTGGTCGGTGAGTCCGGCATGGGCAAGGGACGGGTGGGAGCTGCCGTCGGAGACGAAGCGAAGCGACGTGAGCCAGACGCGAGGGTCGTCCGCGTCGAATGCCCACAACAAGGCGGCGCCTACCGCATGTGGGACGCCGTGCTGCGCCAACTCTTCGATATTCCACCTCTGGCAGATGGAGACGTGGCTGTCGGCCGTATCGAACTGGGGCTGATTGACTACCTGCCCGAGCAGGCAACTCAGGTCGCTAGCTTGGTCGGCCAGCTGGTGGGCTACAAGACAAGTCAGACCGAGCCGCTGACGGGGGCGGCCGCGGTTGGCCCCGGAAGCGGCGCGTTGGTTAGGCTCCTGGCCACAATGGCATACGAGCCACTGATCATTGTTATCGATCGGGCGAATCGATCAACACGCGAGAGTATGGAGCTGGCGGCGGTCATCGAGGCGGCGCTCAAAGGAAAGCCGGTCATGATCGTGTTGGTCGGAAGCCCCGAACTGAAGGCGATCTTGCCCGGTTGGGACCGTTTTCCGACCACACACCTGAAGAGCCTCAAGAAGGCCGATGGTGTGGCGATGGTTCGGCACTTTTTGTCGGGCCTCGGCGGTATTCCCCAGGACCTCGTGGAGCGAATCGTCGAGCGCTCGAGCGGCAATCCCTCGGCGATAAAGTCTCTGATTCAGTACCTACGCGAGGCCGACGGCATCCGAATTCAAGCGGGCCAATGGGTTCTCGACGAAGCGCTCTGCTGGGAGTTGGAGCTTCCCGATGACCTCGAGGCCGTCGCGCTGGCCCGACTGAATCGGCTCACTGCCCACGAACGGTCCATACTCGGACACGCCGCAGTTGTCGGCAAAGAGTTCTGGCTCGGCTGCTTGATGGCCATGGAGCGGCAGGAGATGGCCATTCCGAATGGATACGGAAGTACGGTCAAGGATGGCTTACGTGGCGTGATCGGCAAAGCACTCGAAAAACTGGACGCTCAACGGTTTGTGGAGCGGCGACCCACTTCGATTCCGGGTGAGACCGCTTGGGCTTTTCGGTCCGACGTTCACTGGCGTCTGGCGGAGTCGATTGTTCCTGAAGCATCCCGGCCAGCTCAACACGCGGTAGTCAGGCAATGGCTCCACCTAGTCGACGACTCCGAGACAGCCTCGCACCTGGCGGAGTTGGCGAGGCACGCAGAGCTGGCAGGCGAAGAAGCCAAAGCCGCCGGCTATATGTGGCGAGCAGCCGGCGCCGAAAAAGCCCAGTTGCACCCAGACGAGGCCTTTCACCTGCTACAGCGTGCTCACACACTGGCCGCAGCCGACGACCAGCCCACACGGCTGGGAATCGCGTTTGATCTTGGGGACGCGCGGGCCGACAGGGGCGACACCGACGGTGCGCTGGTTTGTTATCAAGAGGCGCTGCACCTTGCGTGGCAGCTCGTGCATCGCGCCAAGGGCGCCAAAGCACTGTTGCGGATCGGCCAGGTCGAGACCGGACGGGGTGACTTCGAGGCGGCCTCGCGTCACTTCGAGGGGGCCCTCCGGTTATACGAGGCCGTCGACGATTCACACGGAGTCGCCAAGACCTGCATCGACCTCGGTCGGATGTTGTGGCTCGGGGGGCGACTCGACGAAGCAGAGAAGTCGTACCGCAAGAGCGAGGAACTCTACACCGAACTCAGCGAGGTCAGAGGTCTAGCAACCACAGCCGACGCTCGTGCATCCCTGTGCTACGACCGCGGTGATCTCGACCTCGCTCAGAGCCACTACGAGCGGGCGCTGAAATTGAGACGAGAGGCGAAGGACCTGAGGGGCGTCGCCGCGACCCTCAACAACTTGGGTGCGGTCTTCGTCGGCAAAAAGGAGCCCATCAAGGCGATCAAAGGGTGGAAAGAAGCGCTCGATATCGTGCGTTCCATCGGCTTCCGTCGTCTCGAAGTCGCTCTAGTAGCCAACTTGGGCGAGGGGCTCATGTCACTGGGCCGGCTAGATGAAGCCGAGACCCTCTTCAGTCAAGCCGAAAGCTTCACATCAGAACTGGATGACCCGCGATCGCTGGCGGACATCGCACTGAACCGTGCCAGTGTCAGAATGTTGAAGAAGGATTGGCCCGGCGCAAACAAGGCACTGAAGACAGCGAAGGCGCTCGCGAACAAACTGGATCTCCCCCGGATATCGGCCCAGGTCGAACGCGAATACGGCGACTACTCAGCCGGGCAGGCGGACAGGCACCCAGACCAACGTGAAAAACACACCAAGAAAGCGGCGCGCCACTTTCGCAAGGCCATCAAGATCTACTCTGAGGCGGGCTATGACCTAGAAGCCGCCGCCAGTCACGAACATCTTGCGGATCTGTTTGAGGCAGCGAGTCGAAAGAATGAGGCTGACGCGGAGCGTTCGGCCGCTGAGGCGCTGCGGGCTGAACACGCCCCTTAGGGTCAAGGTCGTGGTCGAGAGCAGGGATGTAGCCTGGGGTACCGAATCCCACTGAAGTGCGTTGGGCGCACCGCAAAAAACAAAACTCACCGCTCAAGACTAACCCCTGATCTCTGCCCCCTGCCCACTATTTTCCATTGGGGGTAGTGACAACCAGAAAATGCGTCCTTATATATTGATAGACGCGAAATACAGCGTTTGAAATGATGGCTGAATTGCCGGGCAGCGGCCTCGAGAATCAGGGCTCATGGCGCAGTTCGATGTTCTACAGCAGCAGCCCGCACTTGATAATAGTGCGGACGTCGTCCAGAAGAAAGACGACAAGAAGATCCAGCGGCGACGTTCGCGGTCTGGTGATCCCGTCCAACTGGCCTTAGTCGGCCAACTCCAAGCCGAAAGCCCCGTATCAGTCGAATCTCAACTGGCCCAGCTCTATTCTGACAGTCCGCAGCTCTACGCCGAGGCGATGACCGGGCTTCAGCAGCATAAGGGGAATCACGAGATCTCCCAGCTGCACGCCAACGTGATGCAGCTAGCGGCGGACAAGTCGAGCAATGTCGTCCAGCTGCATCCCGAACCCGCCCAGCTCGATGATACGAGTGAAGAGGGGCCGAGCGCAGCGGACAAGGCGTGGGCTGAGTCGCAACGAACGAAGATCAAGGCGCTGCATACCGGCCTCATTACAGCCCAACAGGCACTCAACAAGGATGCCGAGGGCGCCATCAAGATCCTCAAAGCGGCGACAAAGAGCTACGAGGATTACGAGAAGCGATACCAAGATGCGAAGGCCGAACTCAAGTCTGAGATCGCGTCCGCAATCGCCGAAGCGAAAGCAATTGATGATTCGATCAAATTCGTATCAGGTCTGGTTTTAGGTCAGTTCACCGGTGTATTGGGCCTGGTCGTCGCGGCGAAGAAGCAAATCGATGACATCAATGACAAGGTCCTGAAAACAGCTGCGTTGTTGAAAGCAGCGGGGGCGGCCGGACCACCCGCGCCGCCGCCAACGCCTCAGGGCGCGGCTCCGGATGTCGACTGGAGCAGCCTCGCGAAGGCGCTGTTGACCAACTACGAGTCGTACCAAAAAGCTACGTCAGGACTGACCGACGCGTTCAAGATCTTCACGGACCTCGACACGTTCCTCGATGAGGTCATTGCCGGCAACAAAGAGAAGTCAGAGAAGGGCGCACAGGTCGACGGCATCGCAGGTTGCGACTTTTCAGCACTGTCAGGCGTCACGGTCAGTAGTGAGGCAGAGGCTTTCAAGACCGAATACTGCGCCAAACTGGATGCGGCCGACAAAAACTCGATAAAGCGCGAACTGGCCATTGCCTATATCGCGGCTCTTCCCGCCGGGAAGCTGGAAGAGATTTCAGACATCGAGGGTGTGCTCAGAAGCTACGGCGTCATCGGAACCGACTCCACAGAGGGTCTTGCGGTTCACGGCGGTAGCTACCTGATGGATCACGAGGAAGTGATCATTTGGGCTCGTGCCCAGGCCCGCACCTTCGCGAACGGTCTGGTTGGCCAATCGGTAGCATGGCAAGGTGGCTTCACCGCCAATGGCGACATGATACACGGTGCGATTTCGGCCAACGGAATCAGTCTCAAGGCGACGGGTCCGGCCGGATCCCTGAAAGAGGAAGCTGGCGGTTTGGTGGTTATCACCGGCTGCAACCAGACTTCCGAGGTCGTCAAAGAGACATCGAATTGGTCCGGCGAGAACAGGACGGCGGCCTACAAAAACTTCCTGTCTCAGAACTTCTATTTCAACATTGTCGGCGGTGGTGTTGCGGGTCCGGGCGTGAGCCAGGGCAAGATGGACCCGGCTCAACGCATGGCAGGCCCCAGCATCGGCGGGGTGGGGCAAGATAGTTCGGTATCGATGCCCGCCGATGTCCAAGCAAAGATGGAAGGGGCGTTCGACCACGACTTCTCCGACGTCAAGCTGCTCGAGGGCAAGCAGGCACCCGCGGTCGGCGCGCTCGCCTATGCGCAG
>CAZDBH010000434.1:0-7477 GCA_964503485.1 uncultured Bradymonadales bacterium
AAAGCCGAGTCGAGCGGGACTTCTTCGGGCTTCGGCCTGACGAACTCAGCGTAGTATAGATAGAGCCCAATCAAGCCGAGCACGCTGACGATAATCGTGATAATGCCGGTTGCGCCAGCTCGTTTTACCTTGCGCTGAACCTCGGCTTTTCGCTTCGCCTCGCGCCTCCGTCGCTCCTCTCTGACGGGCAAGTAGTCCGCTACGAAGTCGCCGAACTCTTCGAACTCGACTAGGACACCGCGTCGACCGGAGTGCAGGTTACGCATTTCGGTGTGCTCATCGATCTCGTCCTGGAGCAACTGTTCGCGAATCTGCTCGGCGCTGTAGGGGCCGTAGTCGAGTCCGCCCTTGTGAACAAGCCACTGGGCAGGATCGGTCTTTGCGGGTGCGGGCGGTAGCTCGGCAGCAGCTAGTAGTCCGCTGAGGGACGTTTTTCGGGAAAATCCCCCGGTGGAGGCCCCACCCTGATTTGGTATTGGTGGGCCAGGCGAAGCCGTCTCCTCCATACTCAACATTATGATGCGATCGCGCAGATCTTCGATACCGTCGGATAGTTTTGCCAGGAAATCGCCGGCTGACTGCGGTCTCAATGCGGGATCGCGCGAGAGCGTACTTTCGAGTAGTTCACTCAGGGACGCTGGGGTCTCCTGCATAAACTGAGCGAGTTGATCACCGACTACGCCGTCGAGCGGTATCGTGGTCAACATCGAGACGATAATCATGCCGAGAGAATAGACATCCGATGTAACGGTGGCGTTCGCCGGATCCAGAAGGACCTCAGGCGAGCTGAACGGGCTCTGAAATCGGACACCCGAGGCATGCATTGCCGTGTCTGCGACAAAACTGAATCCAAAGTCGTTGAGAACCGTGCGCCCGGTCGGGCTGACCGTGATCGAATCAGGTGTGAGCGCCCCGTGAACGACTGTTTTGTGAGCGTGTTCGAGTGCCTGGCAGATGGGCGTGATCAGGCTCAATGTGGTGCGTGGAAGGAACGCGGCACCGGACTTCCGCTTCCGCTGAAGCGACACGGTGAGCGAAGACCCGCCGAAGACCTGGTGGGCAAAAAAGGGCTCTCCACCCATTACGCCGTGATCCACGAGCGTCGACAAGTGCCTGTACGAGAGGGCGGCTACCGCCGAGATTCGCTGCTCGAGTTGTTGAAAGACAGGTGCAGCCTCCGCAGGGAGGACCCGAAGCATCAGCTTTTTGGGGCCATCGGCCTCGCTGTCCTCGACGAGATAGGAGCTACCATAGTGGATGGAGGCGCCCTTCTTGAGAATGCGATAACGGCTTCCGAGTTCCGTACCGGGTGGAAGCGGCGGCGGTGTACGGGTTGGAACCTTGGGGCTAATGGTCAACACCCTCCACTTGAGGATCGGTTGGTGCCAGCAGCGCGATGGTCCAGCGTTCACCGCTCTTGGTCAGCGTCACGGGCACCTGTGAACCGTAGATACTATGGATAACCACTGTGGCGCTGTCATCATTCTCTTCGGTGGTTTCTAAGTGATCGATGAAGAATGCGCTGGGTACCCAAACGCTGTAGAGGTGCTCGAGCGCGTCGAAGTCGTAGGTCGAGTTCTCGTCGTCAGCGGCCTGCTGCTGCTGTGCGAGCGCTTCCCTCGAGTCGTCGTCCAGGAACTCCCACACGATTTCATGGTCGCGGAACGCTAGAGCACTCAGGAATCCTCTGAGGGCGAGTTCGGGATTATTCACTTTCCACGGTTCAGACGGAGCGCATGCGGTGAATGCGAGCGCGACGATGATCACGAGGAGGAGAGGTGTTGAAAAGAGTCGCAAGCTAGTCCCTGTCAATTCGGCCCCGAGTTGCCAAGCCAAGACACTACAATAAGTCTCGTGCAATGTCAGCGCTGTCGGTTGATGTAGGGTGGTTGTCGTCACCGACTCCGTTAGCTGAAAACTCACTAACAGTGAGTAAGTCTGGTGCGGGCAGGCCGGATGGGTTTGGAAGGAAACGGTGTTGAGGGGTCGGGTTTTTTCTTTGTGTGATTCGGAGGTTAGGCGCAAATCTGGGGTGGTGTTAGTTGTCGGGTGGTGCGACGAATAATTGTTTTAATTTGGATAGTTGGGGTTTTTCCGTAGAAAGGTTGAAGGTGGAGTTGACGAGAATTCGGGTGGAGTTGTATAACCTTTCTCGTAGGGTTGATGACGCACCTACGGTTCGGCACCGAGACTGATTGGTTGCTTGAGCTGAGAGGGACTAAACAACTTCGGTTGTTTGAGGATTCTCACAACGAGTGACGCCTGGTGGCCGCTGGTCAAAACCGCGCTTGCGTGGGGGAGATCAAGAGCGCAGCGCACGACTTGTCGCGTGCTGTGGGAGGGCAGTAGGAATCAGATAAGGTGGTAAACCTCATGGTGGCAGAAGGGACTCCTCGGAGTTGCTTCCAAACCTCGTCGGATTGACACCCTGGAACGCCGATGATGGCAATCGTCCATGTGGCTACGTTACATGTGCTTGCCTGATGAAAGCGTATGAGGGGAGAGCTTTTGCTCAACGACAGGTGGACTGGCCACGGAGAGGGAAAGGTCATGGGAGCATCGGCTCTTGTTAACCGTTAATGGCGGTTTCAGGAGTACGGACGCTCAGTCGGAGTGACGCTCTGAAGTCGAGCCCAAGCTCGAGGAAGAGTCCGCCCGAAAGATCTTTCGCAGAACTGAACACGGCTTCTTTGGGCGCTCTGCTTTGACGCCCTGTGCGTTGATTAAGACCTCTCTTCGGCCTGAGCTGCAACTTCGGTTGCGATTCAAGTCGGCTGATGTCTCGGTCTCGTTCAGGGTCGCACGAGCAACCACTGAGGTTCATGTTTGGCGTGTGGGAGAAACGGACGGTTGACTTGGAAACGGGGGCTGATTCTATCGGGTTTACTCGGTTGACTCAGTCGGACAAACGACACGAGAGCAATTTCCACCGAGAGGTGGCAATCCTGGCTGAATGGGAAAAGCTTCGAAGGCCGAATCCTATGGGCGGATGTGGCGTGAAACAAAGCCACAAGGTTCGGGTGGGCTCAAACCGCTGAGAAGGTGAGAAACCTTGAGAGCGGATGGTGTTGGTGAGGTAAACCAACGCAACGATCACCCAAACTGATTTCGTCGTAAGGAATCGAACCTCACGGAAGGTGCCTCTACTAACCGCTGTGTGTCTTGCGTGGAATCCATCTTGATGGACCCGCGGGAGGCGACTGGGGCGCAAATCGGTCTGTGTGGACCTCACTTCGGTGAACGAAACACGTTCAGGTTACGTCTCGGGGACGGACTAAGTCGGACGGGCTTGCCCGCTTGACCTTTTTCGTCGCTCTTCTCCGCTATCGCTACCGCTTTTGTGGTGGACGCGAAGAGGACGCTGCTAGAACAGCTTCGGCTGCACTAGTGGAAACGTCGGGCCACGACGTCGACGGCTTTCACCTTCGGGTGATCGCACCCAAACGATTCTTCGGAATCACGAGGGACGACGACGAAACGAACTCGACCCAAAGCCGGTACCGGGTACCCGCTAGCTCGCCTAGCGAACAACCGGTCGCGAACGTTCTGGACCTCCTCGGGCTTTTGTCCGTCGGAACCAGAAAGAACGCAAACTGGCAACGCAGTCGGCGAACACGACCATATGGCTCTTCGCCCCGCGCAAGGCGCCAAATGGATGTGGGAACCAAGGATAGTAGGTGGCTACTCGTCGCGGTCATACTCTGGAGTGGCGCCCAAGATTGTGGGAGGCCGGACAAGGTGAGTGCTTGCACAACCCTTGACCAACGTTGACAACCGGAAAACCTCATAGCTGATACCGGTACACTCGGGAAAACAGCAAAGAGGACGGGCTAAACCGATAATGCCCTACGGTTGGAAACAATGTCTCTGTGAATCAGGTGAACCACACGAGAGGACTTCGGTTAGCTGGTGACAGCTCTCCGAAAACCGCGGTTGACGACGCCTTCGAAGGGGACAAACGGACCAGCGCCATCAGCTCTACACTACTTTCTTGTCGACCTTCACGCTCTCTACTCCCAAACAGAACACGCCGGCTCACTGGACGGGGAAGCACACCGAACGCTCGCTCACGCCACTTCGAGTCGACCGCGCAGGACTGCGACACAACGCAAACATTGAGAACCACATTGGCAATCTCTCAGTCAGTGCGCTATCACTAATGATAGTCGTCAAACGTCAGGGAACCAGTGAACTATGACCTCATCTCTGGAATGCACCAGCCAGCGGAGTTGCAGACTCCTGTCCGTGGCTCTAGTCCTGATTCTCTCTAACTCTGCCTTTGCAGCCGTATATACAGTCGACTCGGTCGCTGACGAATCCGACTCGGACCCTGGCAACGGGGAGTGCGCTACAGCTGAGGGAGAGTGCACCCTCAGGGCTGCCGTCGAAGAGGCGAATAGCGACTCCGCAGAAGACCAGATTCACTTTGCGATTGTTCTCGGCCAAGTTCCGATTATTGAAACCGGCTCGCTGCCCCTTAACCAACCCATCCAGATCCTAGGGACAACACAAAGCCAAGGCCAGGTTGCCATCGACTTCAACGGCCGAAATGGGTTACGACTCGCCGCCGGTGATTCTGTGTTGAAGGGTCTAACTCTCTACAATTACGACGAATATGGCGTCCGGATAACCGAAGAAGGGCGTAATCGCATTCAGGATTGCCGCTTTGGCGTCAGCGCCTCTGGCACACTCGACCTGACCCCCTCCGAAAGCAGCGTGGGCGTACTGATCGTCGACACCAACCGCAATACGATTGGCGGCAGCGAGCGCGAAGCCTGGACGACGTTCGCTGGCAACGGCGGCGCTGGGGTCGAGATCCGGGGCGGCGACGCCACCCAGAATGTGGTCCGAAGATCGGTGTTCGGAATGGATGCAACACGCACCTTCGCACTGCCAAACGGAACCGGCGTGTGGATTCATGACAACGCCGACAGCAACGTTGTCGGCGGTGGCGCCGAAGCCCGAAACATCATCGCCGGAAATGACGGATCCGGCGTGGTGCTGGGACCCGATGATGAAATCGGCAGGGGCAACAGAGTGGAGGGGAACCTGATCGGCCTCGGCGAGGATGACTCACCGTTTCCCAACGGCGGAGCGGGCATCGAAATCGTCGATTCAGCCGGAAACAGCGTGGGTGGCCTCTCAGAGACAACCCGAAACATCGTATCTGGCAACGGTGGGCCAGGCCTGTGGATTCGAACCGAGGACGGCGATTCTTCCCGGACGATTATTCGGGCCAACGTTATCGGGCTAGCCAGCGACGTTGAGAGCCTGCGCGGCAATTCGGGGCCCGGTATGTTGCTAGAAGGCGCTTCCAGTTCCCTGATCGGAGGAAACAGCACCGCGGTCGCAAACATCGTTTGTGGCAACCACCGTGGCGGGATCGTTGTCTCCAGCGGGAGCGACGCGACATCCATTCAGGGCAACTGGATTGGAATCACGCCTTCAGACCTCGATCGAGGCAATTTGGTCGTCGGCGTTCGAATCGTCGACAGTGCCTCCGCTGAGATTGGAGGGGAGCAGGAGGGAGAAGGGAACTTCATCTCGGGTAACTCAGGTCCCGGAATCCAGATTCAAGGGGAACCCTCATGTAGAACAGCTATTCAAGGCAACCGGATCGGTACGACAGCCGACGCGCTCAACAGTCTCGGCAACGACGGGTCCGGGGTTGAAGTAACCGGCGGCTGTCGAACGGAGATCGGAGGCAACCGCGCAGGCCGTGGAAACATCATCTCAGCAAATGGGGGGGTCGGCGTTGAAATCGGCGGTGCCACTGCCTCCAGGAATGAGGTGCTCGGCAATCTCATTGGTACCGATCTGACCGGACTTCGTGATCTTGCAAACGGTTCGCACGGAGTCGCGGTATTGGACTCAGCGTCTGAGACTCAGATCGGTGGCGCAAGCGCCGCAGCGCGCAATGTGATCAGCGGAAACCAGGGTGCTGGCGTGCTATTGGACACGGCAACGGATACGGCAATCGAGGGAAACCATATCGGTAGCGGAGGAAACGGTGCGATCGACTTGGGCAACGGCACCTTTGGCATTTCGATTGTGACCTCGAGCGATACTCAGATCGGTGGCCCCCCGTCCGAAGCGGGTAACGTCATTTCGGGCAACCAGTTGAGTGGAATCGCGATAACCTCTTCGAGTGGCACCGTGGTGCAAGGGAACGTTATTGGTTCCGATTCCGTCGGCGTAGCCGACCTGCGCAACGGTGCGCACGGCGTCCTGATCGAAGGCAACTCCATCGACAATACATTGGGCGGCCAGGTCGCTGGTACGGGCAATCTGATTCGCTTCAACTCTGGGGACGGAATCCGTGTTGCGGGGAATGCGACGGGCAATGAGTTCCTGGGGAATACGATTGACTCCAACAGGGGCCTAGGCATCGACCTCGGTGGAGATGGCCCAGACGAAAACGACAGCGCCGATGCCGATGAAGGGCCGAATGGCGGTCAGAATTTCCCCGAACTCCAGTGGGCTCGGCAGGAATCCGGCGTGGTCGCCGGTTCGATGAGTACAACCGCTGATAGTGAGATGCGGATAGAGCTCTTCTCGTCCCCAGCTGCCGATTCGAGCGGACGGGGACCGGCTCCACAGATGCTCGCTGCCACCGATCTGGTGACAAACGGCGAAGGGCACGCAGCCTTTCTGTTTCAGGTCGGTGACGACTTACCCGTCGGTCATATTGTCACCGCGACGGCTACGTCCACTAACTCGGGTACGTCCGAACTCTCAGAGAACCTCGAGATAACCAACCCCGCTGACGCTGACATCGGTGTGACTCAGCAGGTAACGCCCCTCGAGCCGGTCGTAGGCGACGAAGTAACCTACACCCTGGTCGCTTTCAATCGGGGTCCCCAAGCGGTTCGCCTGACACTGGTCGACGAGGTCCCCTACTTCGGAAGCGTCGCCGAGTTTTCCACTGAGCAAGGTGTCTGTACGCTGTCGGGAACCCGCATGACCTGCGACCTCGACTATCTCTCAGCAGGCGATTCGGTAGAGGTCGACTTTCTGGTTCAGACGGAGCAAGTAGACGATCTCAACAACTCGGTTTGGGTGTTGGGGAACGTGAATGACCCAAACCCAGATGACAACGAATCACACACCAGTACGTTCGTGAGTAGTGGTGTCGAAGGCGATCTCGATGGAGACGGCTACAGTGATGAAGAGGACAACTGCCCGAGATTCCTCAATCCCTCGCAGGAAGATGCTGATTGGGATGGAATCGGCGACTACTGCGACCCGGATGCCGACGGAGATGGTGTCGACGACGCAGACGAGGAGGCGCTTGGCTTGACTCCAGGCGACCCAGATTCGGATGACGACGGGATTGCCGACGGTGAGGAACTCACCAATGTCGCCGAACCAGACGATCACGACGGCGATGGGGTTATCGACGCGCTCGATCTCGATTCGGATGGCGACGGGACCCCTGACTCAGAAGAGGCTGGGGACGACGATGTGTGGACTGTAG
>CAZDBH010000435.1:0-7470 GCA_964503485.1 uncultured Bradymonadales bacterium
CGAGGCGAAAGGGCGAAGGGAGAAGGGAAAGGGACGAGGCGAGAGGGAGAAGGGAAAGGGAAAGGGAGAAGGGAGAAGGGAAAGGGAAAGGGACGAGGCGAGAGGGAGAAGGGAAAGGGAGAAGAACCGCTTCCGCTTTTTTTCGTTTGATCTCAACCGGAGCTTTGCGATACCAACGTTGGCTCTGGGGCTGGCCCAGAGCGAGGTTCCAATGCCGAAATCGAAGCGATTCGCAAAAATGCACGCTGTTTCCCGCGCTGATCGAAGCGCAGAGGGAGCGGTCCGTGTTGAGCGTAGTGGTTTTGATATTGGTCCGGTCAGAGTCGACACGCCCTGCATCTTAGCTCCCATGGAAGGCATTACCGACCTTCCGTTCCGCATGATGATTCGCCGTCTGGGAGGCTGCGGTCTTACAGTCACCGAGTTCGTAAGCAGCGAGGCCATGACGCGCAATGTCGCCAAGGCCTGGGAAATGGCAGAGCTGGACCCGAGCGAGAAGCCAGTCTCGATCCAGATCTACGGGCGCAACACTGAGCGGATGGCGTTGGCGGCTAAATTCTGCGAACGAATCGGGGCCGACATTGTGGACATCAATCTCGGATGCCCGTCAAAGTCGGTGACCAGCGGCTGCAGCGGTTCGGCTCTCATGAAGGAGCCGGAGCTGTCGTCGGACATCTTCGCCGCTGTGTCCGAGGCCCTGACCATTCCGTTTACGGTAAAAATGCGCACCGGCTGGGATGCGGACACTCGAAACGCACCTGACATCGCCCAGCGGGCTGAGCGGGCCGGTGCGAAGATGGTCACCGTTCATGGCCGGACCCGAATGCAGATGTATAAGGGGAGCGCCGACTGGTCTTTCATCCGCGAGGTCAAAGAGGCCGTCAGTGTTCCTGTGGTGGTCAACGGTGACGTTCTTACCGTGGACGACGCCCACCGAGCACTGGCAATGTCTGGAGCCGACGCGGTCATGGTTGGCCGAGGCATCATGCGCAACCCGTGGTTGCTGTGCCAAATCACAGAGAGCTTCCAGGGGCGTGCCCCGACTGAGCCGACCTTGGACGACCGCCTCGAGATTCTTCTCGACTATCTCGCCTACCGAGCGAGTGTTTCGGACTCCGAATACGTACAGCTCGGTCGCATGAAGAAGGTGATCACGTACTTCACAAAGGGGCTCCCGCACGGCGCCAAGCTCCGTCACGCCCTACATCGAAGTCAGTCGGTTGCCGAGATTACCCAGATGATCCGCGTGTATTTCGACAGCCTCGCCCAACAAGGCTGGTGGGACGCCTTCAGCAGCGTTCATCCCGAAGAGGCCACGGTGTAGCTCCGCCCTTTCGCCTCGTCCTTTCCCTTCTCCCTTTCCCTTCTCCCTTTCCCTTTCCCTTTCCCCACTTATGGAAGTTTAAGTTTCTCCAGCGCCCCGAACCACCTACCGTCTATTTTGTGTGTGACCGCTGATTTCACTCAGCGCACAAAGACAAGGGGGGCGGCCTCAAATTGGAGGCTGCGATGTCAGAAAACAATCCTACTAACTCCCTCATAGCCAGAAGACCGGCCCGCCTGAGCCCTGTCTTTCTCGCTTTGATTCTTCTCTGTGTTGCCTGTGGCGGCGGGCCGATTGAGCCGGTTCCCGACGCGAGCGCAGACGCCGACCTTCAAGACGCGGTGCAGGAGTTGTGTTCCAACGGCGTTCACGATGGCGACGAAACCGACCTCGACTGCGGCGGTAGCTGCGAGCCCTGCCTCTTGGACCAGTATTGCCGAGCTGACGAAGACTGCGAGGCGACCACCGAGTGTCACAGGCCTGACGAGGTGACGGCTCGCCGCGACAGGCTCGACCGAGAGTGTGTGGGGGTCCCGACAACCTGCGAGGAATGTAGTCTGGATCGGGTCTGTACCGACGACGGCGAGACGGTTCTTTGCGTCCGTCCGCGAGAACTGAATGAGGAGTGCGCCGACGAGACGGACCTCTGCGCGCCCGGCCTCTTCTGCCAATTCACCCGATCGGGTAGGAATCCGCTCTGGACTTGCCAGACGTACCGGGAGGAGGGAGAAAGCTGTGACACCGGTTATGAGAGTGACGTCGGAAGAGATCGTTGCAACAGGGGCTTATTCTGCAACGAGACAGATATATGCGAAACGAAGAGGCCCGTTGGCAGTGTGTGTATGCGGACCGAAGAGTGCGTCGAGGGGATAGTCTGCGTTCGACAATACTACAATTCTCCCCCAGGGGTATGCGCCACAGGCGGAGTCGCCGGCGACCAGTGTGATGGGACGCATGGCTGCAGCCCCGGTTTTGATTGCGCACCGAGTGGCGAGCGCGATTGGACCTGCCAGCAGCAGCTCGACGAGAACGACGAATGCGGATTCGGTGTCAGCTGCACTTGGCCCCTTGCATGCATTCCGGACGTGGCTGCCGGATGCTCCTATTCACACGACTGCTCATCTGGCGAACAGTGCTGTTTCGATGGAACGGATGGAGTATGTGTCACAGGTGACGACACCTGCGAGCCCTTGCCACTGCACTGCGGCGAGGGGCGGCGCACGATTATCCGGTCAGCCGAGAACTGATCGACCGGCAGAGTTGGCAGCGAGGTTGGGTGGGTTGCAGGGCTTACTCGGCCGCTCTGAGTCCACGACAGGCTTCGACAGCGCAGTTGTAGACGTCGACGCTACCGCTGATCGAGCTGCAAGTGTAGCCGACCCCTCCAACGTCCACGAGTGACTGAAGGACCCATTTGGTTTGCCGTAGTGCCAGTTTGTCCTTGATAAACGCCCGAAGTTCCTCCGCCTGATCGGTGAAGAACATGCCATGAATGCCTTTGATCATCGCCACTCCCTCTCTATTCCGAGGCGACCACTACCGTAGTTGCCTCCTGGTTTTTGGATACGCTGTTCGCTCCCCGTGCTAGCACAGGCGGGGACACCGGGGTAGGGGGCGAAGCCCCTCGGCTCCGCAGTGAGCGGGCGGCGTCTCAGCCCTGTGCTGCTTTCTTCTTCGCCATCCAACTTCCAATCAATGCGTACAAAATGAATGCGTCCGCGAAACCGTGGAACCACGCGTAGTCATAGCTGGCCGCGAAATACGTGGGTAGGGTGTCCGCTGCGATCACCCCTATCTGGATCAGGAAGCCGGGAATGTTCGGCAGAATCGACAAGAGCAGTACGACGATAGCCACAGGATTGAAGCCTGCGCTGTAAGTGAACTCTCCTTGGGTTTTGTACAGTTCGGCGAGAGCGATTTTGCGCCTTCTGACGACGAAGTAATCGGCGATCATTATGCCGGCGATTGGGCCGAGCAACGCCGAATAGCCGATCAACCATGTGAAGATGTAGCCCTCGGGGTCGGCGACGAGCTTCCAGGGCATCATCAGTATGCCCACCACACCCGTGATATAGCCTCCCATTTTGAAGGAGATTTTCGATGGGCTCAGGTTCGAGATGTCGTTGGCAGGGCCCACTACGTTGGCCGCGATGTTTGTCGACAGTGTCGCGATTCCAAGGGCAAGCATCGCCACTACCTTGATGATAGTCGACTCGAATCGACCGAGCAGGTCGATTGGATCCCAAATGGCTTCGCCGTATATGATGACCGTGGCGCTGGTGACGGCGACGCCGATAAAGGCAAAAAGCGTCATCGTGGCTGGTAGGCCGATCAGTTGACCGGCGATCTGGTCACGCTGCGAACGGGCGTAGCGCGTGAAGTCGGGAATGTTGAGTGACAGCGTCGCCCAGAAGCCAACCATCGCCGTAAGTCCTGGGAAGAAGATACTGGCGAAACTCGCGCCTTCGGGTAGCGAGGCCTCCTGTGACAGGATGGGGCCGAACCCGCCGGCGGCGTTGTAGGCCCAGGCGAGTAGGCACAATCCGATGACGAGCAGGAACGGTGCCGCCCATGTCTCGAGCACTTTGATGGTCTCGATGCCTCGCCAGATCACCCAGATGTTGATTGCCCAAAAGATCAGAAAGCAGATCGCCGGCCCGGTCTCGAGACCAATCGCTTCTGGAAGCAGACTGGGCAGAGCGGTCATATCGACACCCAGAGCCACTGTCAGCTGATAGATTGCCCACCCGCCGATCCAGGTCTGAATGCCAAACCAACCACACGCGACGAAGGCCCGCATCATGGCGGGAATGTTGGCCCCTTTGACGCCGAAACTGGATCGCAGCAACACCGGAAAAGGAATACCGTATCGAGTTCCGGCGTGGGCGTTCAGAACCATCGGAACCAGAACGATTGCGTTGCCCAACATCACCGTGAGGATGGCTTGCCACCAGTTCATCCCCGCCGAGATGAGGCCCGAGGCCAACATATAGGTAGGAATGCAGACGGACATCCCGACCCACAGCGCCGCAATATGCCAGCGGCTCCAGGTGCGCCTCTCGAGTGAGGTCGGAGCAAGGTCAGGATTGTAGAGCGGGCTCCCCGAAACATCCTAGGTGAGTTCAACAAACTCGGCGTGTTCAGCCATTCTTCTGTCCATTCAAATTTGAGCTAGGGCAAATCGGCCTACTCGATTCTAGCCTTGCTGTGTGCGAGGCGTTCGTGTCTCGCTGAGTTGAGCTCACGCTACGGAAACCGGCCCGCTCAATAAGCGCTGCTCTTGCGGCCGGCCGTTTTGGCGTAGTTCACGAAAACAGTTTTCAATTCGGTGTAGAAGTCGATCGCGGTCGAGCCCATCTCTCTGGCTCCAACGCCGGTCCCCTTGATGCCGCCAAAGGGAAGGTGGGCCTCGCCGCCAATCGTGCCGCTATTCACATGGGCCATACCAGAGTGGATTCCGTCGACGAATCGAAAGGCCTGCCGCAGGTCGGCGGTGAAAATCGAGGCGCTCAGCCCGTACTCGATGTTGTTCGCGATTTCGAGGGCTTCGTCGAGCGTATCGAAGGGAATCACAGACAACACTGGGCCGAATATTTCCTCGCGCGCGACCCGCATGCCCGGGTCTACACCGGCGAAGACGGTCGGGGCAGGGAAGTAGCCCTTGTCCAAGCCATCCTCGGTCAGACGGTAACCGCCGCAGCGACAGTCGACCCCTTCCGCCTTCCCGATTTCCATGTATTTGAGCACTTGCGCTAACTGGTTCTCGTCGACTGATGGTCCCATTCCAACGGTGCTGTCGAGTCCTTGACCCGGTTTCAGGCCGTCCGCAAGGGCGACCATCAACTCGACGAACGCCTCGTAGACGGGCCGCTCGACCAACGCTCTGCTGGTCGCTGTGCACCGCTGGCCAGTCGAGCCAAAGGCACCCTGGGCAGCTGCCTGCGAGGCCGCCTCTAGGTCCGCATCGGCCATTACGATGATTGGGTTTTTCCCGCCCATCTCGCACTGGACTTTCTTGTGAAGTTTGGCGCCCTGGGCATAGATCATCCGGCCGACATCGGTCGAACCCGTGAACGACAGCACCGGGACGTCCGGGTGATCGACCAGCGGTGCTCCGGCGGGCTCGCCGAAGCCGCACACCAAATTGATAACGCCGGGCGGCGTACCCGCCTCTTCAAACAACTCGACAACCAGCTTCGCCGTCCACGGCGTCTGTTCAGCAGGCTTGAGCACCACAGCGTTGCCAGTCACAACGGCGGTCGCGATTTTCCAGGCAGGAATGGCCACTGGGAAGTTCCAGGGTGTAATCAAACCGGCGACGCCAATCGGGCTCCGCTTTGTGAAGCTGAAGACGTCAGGTGACTCACTGGGGACGGTCTCACCCTTGAGTCGACGACCCTCGCCGGCCAAGAACTCCATTAGCTTCGCCGTCTTGAGCACCTCACCACGAGCTTCAGGCAACACCTTGCCCTCCTCGAGGGTGAGGGCTTCGGCCAGTTCGTCCTGCCGTTCCAGCATGAGTTGCCAGACCTTGAAGACAACATAGCCCCGCGTTGGCGCCGTGACCTTCGCCCATTCCTTCTGCGCCGCCACTGCAGCAGCTACCGCCCGATCGATATCGCGCTTGTCGCTTTTGACGAACGTTCCAAGGCTCTCACCCGTGGCAGGGTTGATGTTCGGCGCCGTCTCGCCTGAGGCCGCAGCGCACCATTCACCGTTGATAAAGTTTAGGACATCCACAGACATGGTCGACATCAGTTCCATTTTTTGGTTGTTGAAAAGTCGAAGGCGCACAATATCCGTGTAGGTGGATCTCGCCAAGGAAAAAAGTCAAAGAACACCAGTCTCTGCACGTCAACGGCGACACGACAGTCCGGCTCGAGCATATGACCGCCGCTCACCTCTGGAACGATGCCCTTGCCACCTCACCGGCCCTCGACACTAGCAACTCAGTTTCTCAGGTGGCAAAGTAGCCTCATGAGTCAAGAAGAGTTGAAGAAGCTCAGGGACGATCTGGACTCGATCGACCGCGAGTTGATGGAGCTGGTCGCTCGCCGCATGTCAGTCGTGAGCGAGATACGCCGAGTCAAAACCGAAACAGGCAAGGCCGTATTCGACCGGACCCGTGAACAGGCAGTTTTCGAGCGATGGGCCAACAACGCCAAGAGCAACGGGCTTGATGCCGACTTGGGGCGATCGCTGGTTCAAGTAATCGTCAACGCCTCCCACAAAATACAGAGTGCCGGGGCCGGCAGTGTGAGAGCGGAGAACCCGCAGCGGATCCTGATCGTCGGTGGGCGAGGTCAGATGGGCCAGTTCTTTGCCGCCCTTTTCGAGCCGGCGGGCCACGCGATCGAAACAATCGACAAGGACGACGAGCTCGATGCGAAGCGAATCGGGTCGGCCGACATCGTGATGATCGCGGTCCCAATGCACCTTGCCACTGATATCGCCTCCCAAGTGGCCCCACTAGTTAGAGCGGACGCGCTTCTCTGCGACATCAACAGTTTGAAGCGCGACATCTGCGAGACAATGCTGAGCGGCTTCGACGGCGAGGTTCTGGGGACCCACCCGATGTTTGGGCCCACGGTCGGTTCGTTGCGCAGGCAGAAGGTGGTCCTGTGTCCACTGCGCGAGGGGCCACGGGGCCAGTGGTTGGCCCAAGAGTTGGGCCGACTCGGGGCGGACCTAATCTACACAGATCCAGTGACCCACGATCGCATGATGGCAGTAGTGCAGGTCCTCGTTCACTTTCGGACCGTCGTCATGGGCGACGCACTGCGCCGAACTGGTGTACCGCTGCGGGAGAGCCTCAAGTTTACCAGTCCAATCTACCGCCTCGAGCTGGCGGTAACCGGCCGCTTGTTCACCCAGGATCCGGGATTGTATGCCGAAATCGAGATGACGAACCCGTTTGGGTCCGAAGTTCGCGGTCACTTTCTGGACGCAGCGCGCCAGCTCGACGCCATCGTCGGGTCAAAAGATCGGGAGGCCTTCTGCCGCGAGTTTCTGGACGTAGCCAAGTATTTCGAAGAATTCGGGGAGCAAGCCATGGCACTGTCCGACTTCTTGATCGATCGCCTGGTAGAGCAACCCTAGGAGCCTGTCGCGCATAGCGCTCCAGGCTCCGCCATTGGCTTTTAGCG
>CAZDBH010000436.1:0-7458 GCA_964503485.1 uncultured Bradymonadales bacterium
TCGCTAAAAGCCAATGGCGGAGCCTGGAGCGCTATGCGCGACAGGCTCCTAGCGTGGCAAAACCGGCCCATTGTCGGCTATAGTCCGTGGCACTGCACACAAGGAGAGCGCAATGTCGCGTGTCGTTTGGAACCAGTTCTGGTTGTGTCCCCACGGGGCGAATCCTCTTGCGCGAGTGTTTGTGCTCTCACTCGCGATCGCGGCCTGCGGAGGTAGCAGCAGCGGCGGTGGTGGCAACTCGGATCCGGGCACAGACGCCGGGGCGGACCTCTTCGAGGACGTCGGAACCATCGTCGGCAGCGGTGACTCGACGACCGAGACGATTGGCGCAGGCGGTGGCACCGTGACGGTCGGTGAGGCCAGTGTGTCCATTCCCGCCGGTGCGCTGGCTTCGGATGTCGTTATCACGATGACCGAGACGACCTCGTCCCCACCTGACGGATACCGAACCTATTCGCCCATCTATCGCTTCGATCCCGAGGGCCTGACCTTTGCCGTGCCGGTGTCAATAACGCTGCCGTTCCAAGGCAGTGGCCGTTTCGCGGCGGCGTTCTGGTCATGGCCAGATGGTCCCGGATACGAACGGAAGGATGAGGCACCCGGCGTCGGTTCGATACAGTTCGACGTCGGGCACTTCAGTACCGGTTTTGTTGCGAATGCCGTCGACTATACCGACCCACCCGACCGCTCGTGCGTGCAAGCCGACCTGATCGAGGGTCGTACCGTCACGCCCTCGGGCGTAGCGCTCTTCTTTACTGTCGAAGACTGTGTCGGACGGCCGATTACCGGGCTGGAGGACGACGACTTTATCCTATTCGAAGACGGCGTTCCCCTGAGCGTCGAGGCGGACTCGGTGATTCTACCCCAGCCCGGGCTGCAGGTGTTCGTGTCCCTGGTGCTCGACATGTCGAGCTCGACCAACCCGTTGCTACCCGAACTGATCGAGGGAGCCAAGACCTTCGTCACCCGACTGATGATCGACGACGAGTTGCCGATTCAGGTGAGCATCGAGTTGTTTGCCGGAGAACGCGGCCTGACGCAGTGGCAGGCCCCCACACTGGACGCGGCCAAGCTGTTGGTTCGGCTGGATTCGCTGGCGAGCTACACGCCGTCGGACCCGGCCTCGACCAATCTCAATGGCGCGGTGATCGAGGCTGTTGCGCGCAACGAGTCGGCCCAGCGGGATTTCCGCGATCGGAACTATGGAGGCGCGTTCACGGCCGGCTACCTGGTTCTGTTCACCGACGGAGGTGATACCGCCGCGATCAACACACACGCCGCTGCGGTCGCTGCGGTCAACGGAACTGATGTCGAAGTGCTGGCGGTGGGGCTGGACAGCCCCGACTACGACTTGCCCGCCCTGACCGAGTTGGCTCCGGGTGGTGTGATCACCTCCGCCGACGCGGCGACGTTGGCCCGGGACTTCGGCACCGTTGCCAACCGCATCGCCGGCCAGCTGTCGGGCATCTACCTTCTGGGGTACTGCTCGCCAAAACGAGCTGGACTGCACACCGTCACCGTCGAAGTCGAGGAGGCCACGAACGCGCATGGCGTCAGCTATGAGTTCGACGCCGCCGGGTTCGGTCCAGGGTGTTCAGCCACTCTCTTCGAGACGATCTGCGATGGACTCTCCTGCGGGGGGCTGGCCTGCGGCGCCTGCGATGATCGGGTGGCCTCGTGTGACCCGTCGACATTCCAGTGCGTGAGCTTCTGCGACCAACAGGCCCTTTGCGGTGGTCGCAACGCCTCCAACCCCCACGGCTACGACCAGGTTTGCAGCGACTCCCCGCCAGAGCGGGTGGACTGCGGTGGGGAATGTGCTGACCTGACGTCCGACCCCAACCACTGCGGTGATTGCGACGAAGTCTGCGCCGCTGACAGCCCCTGTTACGAAGGCGAGTGCCTCTGCCCCGGCATGACGCGGGGGCTGAACTGTGGTGGGTCCTGCACCGAGACCTGGAGCAACCCACTGCACTGCGGCGAATGTGACAACTCGTGCGGCGTCGGCGGCTCGTGCGAACGGGACACATGCAGTTGTCCGGGTATGACCCGCGGAGAGAATTGTTCGGGCGTATGCACCGAAACCTGGGACAACGACGCCCACTGTGGCGCCTGTGGTGTTCGCTGTCCGACCGGCGCGGTCTGCAGCGGCGATACCTGTGACTGCGCCGGTATGACCGCCGGAATCGACTGTGGCGGTGTGTGCACCGAAACCTGGGACAGCCCCACAAACTGCGGTGATTGTGGGAACACCTGTTCGGCGGGACAGGCCTGCATTGGGGATGAATGCCGTTGTCCCGGCCTCGACGGAATGACCTGCGAGGGCGGGTGTGTCGACGCGGACTCTGACGCAGACTATTGCGGTGACTGCGACACCACCTGTATCGCGGGCTGTGTTGGAGGCGCGTGCCACAACACCGTCATCGACGTGAGTATCCGAGTTACCCAACTCCTGGCCGTTGTCTCAGGTCCCGAGAGTGGAGGCGCCGCATTTTGGTGGCACGCGGTTCATCCAACGGTCGCCGCGCAACCGCTACCCCAGCGAGATGGGCTGTCGATTGTTCGCATCAATCACAGTCACACCGGCACTGCCCAAGCCATCTTCTCAGACCAGTCCTTTCGAGTTCTGGGCGTGGACGGCGAGGACGGGACGATGCGCTGGGAGGAACTCGAGGGTATCAGCCACGCCCGCGATGTTTGCTCGGGCTCCGACCACGATTGCGTCGTCACCCTCGACCGCGGCGTCACCTGTTGGGGCCGGAACGACTCGGCTCAACTTGGCCAGGGCAGCGCAGGGACAATGGATGACCCCGCTGGATCGGTCACAGGCCTGTCAGATGACGTCGAGGCGATTTCGTGCGGATGGAGTCACACCTGTGCGCTCTTGTCGGATGAGACTGTCGAGTGCTGGGGGTCGAACAACTCCGGCGAGATCGGCGCCACGACGCCCAACCCGGTGACAGCTGCGACGCCCGTTCCCGACCTGACCGGAATCCGCGAGCTGGCGTCGGGCGCCGGCTTCTCCTGTGCCCGAAACGAGGGAGGGACCGTGTATTGCTGGGGTGCAAACAACTCAGCACAAACAGGAATTGGATCGAACGAACCGTTTCGCTACGTTCCGCCCACCGCCGTCGACGACCTACCCAGCGCCTCTCAGATCGCCGCTACCGATCATACGATTTGCGCCCTGGCCGGTGGCGTGCCCTACTGCTGGGGGCAGAACCTCGAGTGCTCCATTCGAGAGAATTGCGTACCGGGAGAGGGCAACGATGTGGCGCCAACACAGGTCGCCGAACTGACCGGACAGGCCCGCATCGTGGCCGGTATCTTGAGCCCCGATCTCTGTTTCGTGAGCGACACCGGCCTTCTCACCTGTCAGGGCACCTACAACACCGATTGGCTGCCGCTCTTCGACGCGGATTGGTGAGAGGCTCAATCGAGAGTCGAAGGACAGCAAAGCGAACGAGAGACCGTGGGCGCAGCGACCCATTGCGTCCAATCTTGGATTGACACGCCCAAACGCTTCAACGACACTCCACCCATGGCACGTGTCCTGTTGCTGAATCCCCCCTCGCCCACAAGGCCGATACTCCGAGACTTCGGGTGTGGCGAGTCGACGAAGGCCGACTACTACTGGGCACCCATTGATCTACTAGTCCTTTCCGGACTGCTTTCTGACGGTCACCAGATTGAGGTGTTGGACGCGACCGCCGAGGGGTTGAGCACCAACGACGCGCTAGGCCGCGCTTTAGACGCCCGTCCCGAAGTCGTGTTCAGCCAATGCGCAGCCGTCTCTCTCGAGAGTGACGACCGGTTCCTCGTCGATTTGAAGGCCAAGTCCGGTGCCGCAATCTATGGCTTGGGAGACGTCGCGTCATTCGAACCTGAACGGACGCTCGGCCGTACACACGGATTCGACGGGTTGGTCCAAAACTTCGTCGATCCGACCTTGAGTGCGCTCGCTAACGGTGACACTGACGGCGTATCGAGCGTTGTTCTGAAGGGGGCAGACGGAGCCATCGAGAAGCGACATGTGAGCTTGCAGAAACCGATGACCTATCGTCGCCCGCTGCACGACCGGTTTCCGCTCCACCGTTATCGGCTTCCATTCAGCCGATGGACCCGCTCGACCACGGTTTTGACCGCCTATGGCTGTCCGTTTCCGTGCTCGTTCTGTGCTTCGAACAATCTACCGTGGCAGGTTCGCGAGATAGACGATGTGATCGACGAGTTGGGCTACATCCGCTCTCTGGGTCTGAGTCAATTCTACTTGCGAGACTTCACGTTTGGCCCCAACACCAAGCGTGGGTTGGCGCTCTGCGAGGCAATGATCCGCGCCGACTTGGGACTGAGTTGGTCGGCTGAATGCCGCATCGAGGTCCTCGACAAGGAGCTGGTGGCGGCAATGAGTCGAGCGGGCTGCGACGTCATTCTGGTAGGAATCGAAACGGGCGATACCGATGTAGCTCGTCAACTCGGGAAACGCCACAGACCGGAGCACACCCGTGACATCCTTCAGAGGGCTCGCGACAGGGGAATTCGGAGCTGCGGACACTTTGTTCTCGGCTCACCCGGAGAGACGTTGGGACAGCTCGAAGAAACCGTGCGATACGCCGGTTCGCTGCCCCTCGACTACGCGTCGTTCAACCTCTACGCGCCCCGCTTGGGCACGGGTATGAGGGACGATCTGGTCGCAGCAGGGCGAATCTCGGCTGAAGACTTCGAGAACCAGGATGTGTCCCTCCAGGCCAACCCGTACGCCGAAGTGAGTTCCGCCGACTTGAGGCGACTCTTCCAAAAGGCCGTCTTGGGTTTTTACTTCAGACCCAAACAGCTCGTGCGGTTGGCAAAAAACACCCCGTGGTCTACGCTCGCTCGGCAGGGTAGCGCTGTCGTTAGATTGCTATTGGAGGCCCGCTAAGTGACCGCCGACATCCAAGACGGACTCACAATCGTCGTTCCGGCGCTCAACGAAGAGGGCGGAATCACCGCCACGTTGAAGGCCATCGAAGCGATGCGCGAGGACCTGAAGGTGCCGTCCGAAGTCATCGTCGTAGACGACGGCTCCACCGATCGGACTGCCGAGCTCGCCAAATCCCTCGACGCGCGGGTTGTGGCTCATCCGATGCAAGCCGGTTACGGCCGATCCCTCAAGACGGGAATCCGAGCAGCGCGCTACTCGACGGTGGCAATTTGTGACGCTGATGGCACCTATCCCGTCAAGGAGATTCCGGCCATGCTGGAGCAAATGGCCGATGTCGACGCGGTGATTGGCAGCAGAACCGGGCCGCACTACATGCGACACATCATGACGTCGCCTCTACGCACCAGCTTCCTGATATTGACCAACATCGTCACCGGTCAGTGGATCAACGACCCGAACTCGGGTCTCCGCATCTTCCGGCGCGCCGACATGCTCCCAATTCTCGACCGTCTTCCAAACGCCTTCTCGTTCACGACGACCCACACTTTGATCGCCACTCTCGAGCATCAATTCGTGGTGCACAGACCGATCGAGTACCACAAGCGCATCGGACACTCGAAGGTTCGGCCGATACGCGATGCGCTTCGAGTGGGGCAGACGCTCGTCGAGGTGATGCTTCGCTACAACCCACTGAAGCTATTCGTCTTTCTCGCCTTCATTATCGGCCTGGTGTCGCTACCCCTTCTCGTTTTCGGTAACGGATCGGCTGAGATGATGGGGATGATCCTGTTCTCCACGGCGCTCATCACTCTGGGTTTGGGGATGGTGACCGTGGCGATCGCCGGCGGTGCCCCGTCGAAGGAGGGCGCGCCGACCGCACTTCGGGAGGGACCCGTGCCGGCCGAGGAACCGAGCGATGAGCAGGTGGTCGTTCCGCCCGGGACAGACTGAGTGGCAGCAAAAGAGCCAGACAAAAGCTCCCACGATGAGGGGCCCGTTAGCGGGACGACCTCGCAGCGGCTAACGGTCTGTCTCGTACGGCCCCCCTCCATCGTGAACCCGGTCGCGTATATCGCATCGATGACACCGCCCCTGGGTCTCGCCTATCTCGCCTCGTCGCTACGCGAGGCCGGACATCGCCCTGTCATCATTGACGCCATCGGCGAGAGACCAGAACAGACGGTCCCCATCGACGACAAGCTCATGTTGCGGGGATTGACCTTCGAGGAGATCTGCGAGCGAATCCCACCAGAGTCGGACCTCATCGGGATTTCGGGCATGTTCTCGTCGGAGTGGGTTCAGATCCGCCAGTTGGTCAATCTGATCGGCGACCGTTTTCCTGACAAAACACTGATCTGCGGCGGCGAGCACTTTTCTGCCGTCCCGGAGCTTAGCTTGAAGAGCTGTTCCTCGGTTGACGCCGTTGTTCTCGGCGAGGGCGAGGAGACGTTGGTCGAGCTCGCCGACAGGCTCTCAGACGGAACAGAGTGGAGCGATGTCAGGGGCCTCGTTCTGCGCACCGAGCATGGTGGTTTCGTGCGCACCGAGGCCCGCCCCCGAATTCGGCAGCTCGACGACATTCCGCCCCCAGCTTGGGACCTTGTGCCGCTGTCCAACTACTTGGAAAGCGGGCTGAGTTACGGCGTCAACAGGGGGCCCGCAATGCCGTTGCTCGCCTCGCGAGGCTGTCCCTTTCAGTGCACCTTCTGTTCTAACCCGTCAATGTGGGGCACGCGATGGTTGGCCCGCTCACCCGAGAAGGTCATCGACGAGATTGAGGAGTATGTCGGCCTCTACCAAATCGCCAACGTCGACTTTTGCGATCCGACTGCAGTGGTACGGAAGGACTGGATCATGGCCTTCTGTCGTGGACTAGTCGACCGAGGCCTCAACGTCACATGGCAGCTGCCGAGCGGAACGCGCACCGAAGCGATCGATTCCGAAGTGGCCGAGTGGATGTATCGAGCAGGCTGCCGGAATCTCAACTACGCGCCGGAGAGCGGGTCGGTTTCGACGCTCAAGCGGATCAAAAAGAAGGTCAATCTGGACAGTCTTTCGGACTCTCTGCAAGGCGCCGTTCAGGCAGGCCTCAATGTGAAGCTCAACATTGTCTTGGGCTTTCCCGAGGACAGCCACGCGGACGTCTGGCGGACGATTGGACTGCTCGTGAAGCTGAGTTGGCTGGGCGCTCACGATGTGTCAGCAGGCGTATTTGCTCCCTATCCCGGTTCAGAGTTATACGATGAGCTCGTGGCGGCTGGCCAAATCGACCACTCAGATGCGTTTTGGAACAAGTTGGCCTACGTCGATATCAGCGAGACGGTGTCGTACTGCGAGCACATCTCGAGCGGCGGGCTGCGCGCCTACAATTGGATGTCGTTCGCGCTCTTCTACGGCAGCAACTACTTGTTTCGCCCCCAGCGCCTCGTGCGCACAGTCAGAAATGTTCTGGCTAACAAACACGAATCGCGCGGAGAGATGGCGCTAGGAGCCTGTCGCGCATAGCGCTCCAGGCTCCGCCATTGGCTTTTAGC
>CAZDBH010000437.1:0-7449 GCA_964503485.1 uncultured Bradymonadales bacterium
CGCTAAAAGCCAATGGCGGAGCCTGGAGCGCTATGCGCGACAGGCTCCTAGTGCTGTCACCTTCGCCCGCCGCTTTCACTGGCCGACGGAGACAAACGAGTCAGGGCCGAGCGGGCTCAGCGACGCCGCCCAGGGCGGGTCACGGGTCCGGAAAGAAACCACAGGCGCGCGGAATGACGTCTGCCCAACCATCTAGGGTTCCGTCGTCCGAGTTGAAGTTCGGAGTGCCGTTGAGGAACACCAAGTCGTTGTCAGTACGGTAGAGGAGCATCGGAGCGGAGTGACCAAAGCCACTTATCGTGCCGTCGCTGACTGCGTTCTCATGAAGGGTGAAGCGTTCTTGGACCTGTGGCGTGACTGCACACCGGACGTCGAGAACGCTCTGAATGTCTCATTCCTTGAGCACCTCAGTTTCGTGGATGGGAAGAAACTCCGATCATGGGCATACGAGGCGATGCCCCCGATGATGAGGGAAGCCTGGGATGCGATGGAAGCCTACAATCAGAGAATTCGCCGAAGTTAAAAGGCGTGCCGGCTGACATCGCTGACGGGACCAGCTCGAATTCACAGAAAGCGAGCGCTCGTATGACTTGGTCTTCACGCGGAACCTACCGTCAAAATGAGACTTGACCCCCTGTGAGGCCGGAGCGAGCGAAGCGAGTGAAGGCCGAACAGATCGGCGGGGACTACATTTGACTCGAAGCTCGGCGCCAGTAGCGCTGCAGGCGCCTCATGCTGAGCGCCTCCACTGGTTTCGGCTGGCCGGTGACGAGCGATAGGGCCGTTTCTGCGAGGTCACGAACAGGACTGGGCTGCTCGAGCAACTCGATCAGGGCGTCGGCCGCGACGGAATCCCCAGTGGATATCTCGTGCCCCGATCGAGCCAACGCTTCGACCATCCAGGCCAACTGTTCCTGACTGGCGTTATCATCGTACCACTGCTGCCAGTCACGCATTTGGCGGTCTATTGCGTGACGGGAGGCCTCCCTCCAATCGAGTTCTGAGCTCAGTCCCGTAGTCCGTTCGAAGTACTGAGCGAGGATCGCGCGGGTCTCTCGATCGGTGTCGTTCATGGCGCCCAACACATCCGGAATCAGTGCGGGGGACTCCAGGAGTAGGAGTGCCCGGGCGGCTGTGTTCGATAAAAGGAGGCTGTCCTGATCGGTTGCGCCGTCGATGACCGCCAACAAGAGGTCGCCCGCGTCCCGGTGGGGGTAGCTCGCCGCCACCTCCAACGCCGACAGACGAACCTCGAAGTCGTCGCTAGACGTCGCGAGCTGGACAATCTGCCTGGCCACCCCAGCCGGTCGAAATCGGCGAATGGCCCGCAGCATGGCGAGCTGGACTCGGGGTGGCTGGTCCCCCACTGCCATCGCCAACGGCTCACCTGCGCTCGTCCCAGCGATTCGAATGATGAATTCGACGGCTGCCACGCGCTGGTCCTCCGACCCATCGTCTAAGGCAGCGAGCAGGGCGTTGACTCTCATTGTGTGAGCGTCTCCGGCGTGATTTGCCCATTCCCAGTCCGGCCCGTAATTGATGCAGCCTTCCACTCGATCTCTGCGGCTGCAATAGAGCCTCACATGAAAGTGGTCATCGTGTGGGCTCGAGTCACTGGGCTGCCACAACAAGGCGTGGGCGCGTTCAATCACGTGCTCGGACTCACCGATCTCGACTGCGTGTTGTATGAGCATCTCTGCGAGTGGTCGGTAGATAAAAAGCCATTGCACTGTGTCGTCTGACTGCTCGATGAGCGCCTTCACGAAGAGCCAGTTTCTCTCCAAATCGAAGCGGAGGTTGCCACGCACGCCGTGGCGGTTGAATCCGACGAACGAGCCGGTCTCGATCCGTTCACCGTCTGCAGTTGTCATGTAGAAGGGGATGTCGATGTCCCTCCCGCTTTCGTGCGAGGCATGCCCAGAGATGTTGCCACCGTGTTGAACGCTGGCGTCACCCAACGCGAGACGCGAACCGGGATACTCTGTCGCAACGGCCCGGGCAGCCTGTTCGAGCAAGTCGACCAATTCCTCGGTAGCCCACGACGACAACCTCGGTTGATGGGAGGGCAGAACAAACATGAACTCGCCCGCCGCGGGAAGCTCTATGCCAGCTGCAAGGTGTCCGTCCGACGCGGTGCCAGTCGAAACCGACCCGCTGAGGACGCGGCGCTCATCCAGAATGACGCCGTAAGGCAGGTCTGCTGCCTCTGGGACCGTCAGTTCGGGCGCCTTCCATGCGTCGGTCATTTCCTCGTCGGCGAACGACCCAGCAATTGCGAGGAGTTCAGTATTGAGAGGACTGGTCTGCTCCACTGGAATGCGGGCACAGGCGCTCAGTGTAAGAACAGAGAGCGTGGTCGTGATGAGTATTCGAGGGTGTCGTGTCACCCTTCGATTGTGATGAGGCTGTTGGCCGACGTCAAATTCGCCGACGGTGGACTCAACCCATGCCGAGGGCGGCTAGGCGCATGACGATGCTCATATCGCCTTCGATCTTGATTTTGCCCATCATGAAGGCCTGTGGTGGAAGAAGCCGACCGGAGAGCATTTCCAAGTAATCAGGATGTGAAACGGTGATCGTGACCTGTGGGTCGCCGTCCGTGCCCTCGCCGAGTCTCACTACCAGGGCCCCTTCTCCTGCTCCATCTGGCAAATCAGCGAGGACGACCTTCATGATTGTGTCTAGCTCGCGAACCTTGTCGGCGAGTCCGGGATTCAGCGGTCCGAGGCCGCCTTTTCCGGAGCCACCCCCACCGCCGGAACCGAGTGGGTTCACGCCGGCGTCCTGAAGTTTGGTGAAGTCCTCAGCGGACTGAGTAACCCATGCGATCGGGTCTTCCTCGGCACTATCCGAGACCTCGAGATTGCCGTCGAAGTAGTTGAAATAGAAGTCGCCGCCGCCATCGCCGGTGATTTCCACCCGAAACGTCGCTTCGGCCTCTTCGAGCGCGTCCACCTTTTGCTGCAACTTGTCGGCTTTTTCGTCGTTTCCGGCTTCTTCAGCTTCTTCGAGCGCATCTTTGAGCGACTCGACCCGAGCGGAAAACGCCCCTGGAATATCTTCGGTAAAGAACGACTGGATCTTACTCACGTCTGTCTCCGTCAATTAGTCGGTATTGAGCAGCATGGCTGGACTTGCCACGCCGCAAAGCTACTAGAAGTGCCCGCCAAATGAAATGCCCCAACCATCGCTGGTCGGCGCAGCACCCAGCTGAAAGCGAGGTCTCGAGGTGGCCTGCGCCGTATTGTCTGGCCCCGAGCTCGCGAAGAGAACGATACTGGTAACCGCGAGGGCCGCCGCTACGCCGAAACTCGAGTAGGCGATGATAGCGCTGGTGTCTGCTTCGTCATCCTTGCCTTCGTCTCTCTTGCTGCTCGAATCCAATATGAAGAATACCCCCGCTCCGGCTGCGGCGGCGGCTATTCCGGCCGTCACGATGCCACCCACCGGTGTCGTCGAGATCGCTTCGAGGCGGGTCGGGGCGAGCCAGGTTTGACGTTCCCCGCTCTCGATCCGCACGTTGTCCACGGCGCATTCGTAGCCGTCCTGACATACCCTCACGGTGTGCAAACCGGGTGTGAGTTCAGCAGTGAATTCGCCGAGGCCAGTGCCGATTTCGTCGCGGTCGACGGTGATCACGGCGAAGGCCAAGTTGCTGCGAACCGTGAGTGTGCCGAGCTCAGCGGGTGCCTCGTTCACTTCGTCATCGGGATCGAGGTAGAGCGTCAGATCCTGGGCAGACGTGCTCGTATCGAGGACATGCTCAATGCGGCGGTCGAGGCCAGCGTGCTGAATCAAGAAGACGCCCGGCCCCGCCGGTAGCTCGCCTTCCCAGCCACCTGTTCCCAGATTGATCTGGTCGCCGGTCGGGCTGATGTAGGTCACGCGAGCTGAGATTGGTCGAACGGCAATGTCGACAATAGCGGTTCCGCGCTCGAGCGTCGCGTACACACTGGCGACCCGGCCGTCGTCGGGCGCCTGAGCATCGACTACCTCTCGGTAACCGCGATGGTGCGGCAATTCGACGATAACCAGGTGGGGTCCGACGAAGACGCTGGTTCTGAGCGGTGTACGACCCATCGGACCCAAATCGGTGGTGTCGAGGTACACCTCGGCACCGGCGGGGTCGCTGTCGACAAACAGTGGAACGACCGTGCCATCGCTCCTCATCCAGGCGTCTGGATCGGGACGACCGTAGGCTTGAGAGGCCAGTGAATGGGCTCTACCAACTTGGTGTTGAGCAGATAGGAAGATGCTGGCCAAGCGCCGCTCCAGCTCGTCGATCAACTCGGTGACTTCTTGGGCGGCTTCAGGCGAGGAGGCAGCGTATTGGCGTACGTACTCGAGCGCGTCCGACACCTCACCCATCGATGCATACGATTGACCGATGTACAGGAGCAATCGCTCGTTTGGCGCGATCCGGTTGGCCTCCAAGAAGTGCTCGACTGCGCTTTCGTAGTCCTGCTCTTGGTGGGCTTGCGCCCCTGCCTGGAACTCGGCTCGGGCCCGCTCGATGTCGGTCTGGGCGAGCGCACTGCCCGCCCAAAGAACTGTGGTCGTCGCGATCATTAGGGCCCAGATCGTTGGCCGGTAAAGGTGGCTCATTCCAAATATCCTCAGTTTTGGCGAGGGTTCATTCCTCGCCCTGCGGTTCCATCAGACCGTACTTCTTCAATAGTCGATAAAAGTGACGACGGTCTACTTTCGCCTCGCGTGCCGCCCGGGAGACGTTCTGTTGGTGCTTTTCTAGCAGTCTGAGCAGATATCGCTTTTCGAAGTCCGCGATGATCTGCTCCTTGGCGTCGCGCAGCGGGACACTCGTCTCGCCCGCCTCGGGCAACAAGTGCTCGTGTGGCTCGGTAGGCGCCGGTATCCGTACACCGGTTACGGCCCGCTTGAATCGCTCCTCGAGCCCAAGCTCCCTGCGCAGAAAATCTGCAGTGATCCGGCCTCCGTCGCAAAGCGCCGCAGTGCGTTCAATCATGTTCCGCAATTCACGCACGTTGCCGGGCCAAGGATAGGCACAGAGCACGTCGTTGGCGCGGTCGGTCACGACCGGGATGGGGGTGTCGGTCGGAGCGCATTGATTGAGAAAGTGCTCGGCAAGCAGCGGAATGTCCTCGGCCCGCTCTCGAAGCGGCGGCAATTCGAGCCTCACTTTGGCAAAGCGGTAGAACAGATCTTGTCGGAAGGAACCATCCGCCACCATGTGCTCGAGTTTCCGATTTGTCGCGGCGACAACTCGGACGTCCACTTTGAAGGTTCGCTCGCCGCCAACTCGTCTTATCTCGCCCGACTCCAGTGCCCGCAGAAACTTGGCCTGGAATTCAGTGTCCATTTCGCCGAGCTCGTCGAAAAAGATCGTCCCACCGTCAGCGCGTTCGAAAACACCTTTGTGAATCCCGATCGCGCCGCTGAAGGCGCCCTTTTCGTGGCCGAAGAGTTCGCTCTCGATCAGTGTCGGCGGGAACGCGGAGCAATCAAACACAACGAACGGCTTGTCTCGCCGGTTGCTGTGGGTGTGCACAGCGCTTGCTACCAGCTCTTTGCCCGTCCCGGTTTCGCCTTCGATAATGACGGATAGGTCGGTCGGTGCGACCTTTAGAATCTGGTCGAAAACGTTTTGAATCGCGGAGCTGCGTCCGATGATCCTGCGATCGCTAGATGTCGGAAAGTGGGCTCGAACAATCGCATCGGGGGCTTCAGCGTGGAAGACCAGCAGTGAATTGCCGACTTGCACCTGCACACCGTCCTCGAGGTACACCTCTCGGACCCGGAGTTCGTCAACGTAGGTCCCGTTTGTCGAACCGAGATCTTGTAACAAGAACCCGCTGGCTCGCACCTCGATCTCACAGTGTCGGCGACTGGCGGTCGGGTCAGATAGAACGAGGTCGCAGAGCGGATCAACGCCGATTCTGAGCAGACGCCCTCCGATTTGGGTGACCATTCCCTTGTCAGGTCCACGAACGACTTCGACCCATGCGGCGCCAGTCGGATCGCGCACGGGGAGCACGTTCTCGACCTCTTGGGTCGAAGGTCCTCTTCCAAAATCTGAGTTATCGTCTCTGGTCATACTCAAACCGAGGCATGGCCCCTTACCTTCTTGTCCCATCCGGCCGTTCCGTGATGGGCCCACATCCTCAAGTCACTCAGCGCCCGGCTGATGCTCGAAAGTATACGTCGTAATAATCGTCGTCTTTCCAGCAATATTCGATTAATATCTTTTTTTGGGCCGACAATGACTGTTTTCCCCTGCGTCCTTTATGACAACGAACGTGTTCAATCAACGGCTTGCCGATCTCGCGCCAACTATCCCGGGCTACAGGGTTACCCTCTGTCTCGGAAAAGGAGGCTACGCATCGGTCTGGCTCGCGTGGCGCCAGGGGTCGATGGGAATCCAGATCCCGGTCGCCATCAAGGTACTCAACCCAGAGCACTCCAAAACAGAGGCCGCGAGACGACGATTCCTGGCCGAGGCAAAACTAATCGCCTCGCTCGACCACCCCAATATCATCAAGGTACTGGACGCAAACTTCTCGAACGGCCGCCCATACTACGCCATGGAATACGTTCGTGGAACCTCTTTGGCCCGTCTTCTTCGCAAGAAGAAACGGGGGTTACCCATTGATGCAGCTCTCCAGATAGGGGTCCGAATTGGCTCCGCCCTGGCGGCTGCCCACCGGGCAACCGACCACCGCGGCCGGGATATGAATGTCGTGCACCGGGATGTCAACCCCGCGAACATTTTGCTCGGGCAATACGGTCTCATCAAACTGATCGATTTCGGCATCGCCACCAGTGAAATCACCCCACGCGATACCCGCATCAACCATGTTAAAGGCAATCCGCGCTATCTCGCCCCGGAGCAAGCCTTCGGGATCGAGTCCGACGGACGCACCGATACCTACGCACTCGGGCTCACAGTCTACGAGGCCCTGACCGGATTCGCTCCCCTGGCGACCGACGACACGGCACTTGCCCTCACGATGGCTCGCGAACCAAAGATCCCGAAACCTTCGGAGCACAGACCGGCGCTCGGCTCCGAGATAGACGGCGTAATCCTCCGGGCTCTCAGACGGGAGCCATCCCAGCGCTACGACAGTATCGATGAGTTCGTGCGCGCGCTTCACTCATGCCTGTTGTCGGTGAACCCAACGCTTCTGAACGAGTCGCTGCACCTGCTCGTATCAGAGGGCGATCAAGGCCCTGCTCGACCGCCCGAAGAGACGACCAGCGTGGTTGCCGAAACCAACCCAAGTGACGAAACGACGATTCACGACAGAGAAGTCACTTTGGTCGACGATCCTGAGGTTACCCTGGTAGATGGTGAGGACGGTCTAGATGAGCTGCAGACTTCGGTGTTCCGCCGCGCGACGCCCAACGAGGTCACTCTAGCCGTCCTGCAGCCTATTGAGGACAACCCACGGCTCGTCGTGACTGTCCCCCCAA
>CAZDBH010000438.1:0-7387 GCA_964503485.1 uncultured Bradymonadales bacterium
GATTACGTGGAACACATTGATAATGCCCGGAAGAACGGGCCGCTGCAGTCGATGCACGAGACGATCAGCGTCGCTGTCGAGAACGAAGCCGCCCGGCGGCGCGCCTCCGGACTCCACGATAGTCCGCAGCTGAGCCCTACCCTGCGGGGACGCGACGACGACGCCGCTCCGAGTGACGACAGCGATCGAGGCGACGAGTAGGTCATGTTCAACCGACCACTACTTGGCGAAATTCTGGTGCAGAAGGGGGTCGTGGGCGCAGACCGCTTGCAAGAGGCACTGGAGTCTCAGCTTGAAAGCGGGGACCTCATCGGTCAAATCCTGATCGAGATGGAGTTGATCAAACCCAAGGATGTGGCCGAGGCACTCTCGCTGCAATTGGGACATCCCTACGCAGAGTCGCTCTCGATCGACGATGTCGATTTGAATTTGCTCGACAAACTACCAATTGCCTATGCGCGTCAGCACAAGGTGTTGCCTGTTCAGCAAGAGAACGGATCACTCAGAGTCTACCTGGTTGACCCGCTCGACTTCGCTAGTGCTGATCACCTCTCATTTCTTTTCACGTCCCGAATCGAGCCCATCATTGGTGGCGACCCCGCCGTGCTGGAGGCGATCAACTCGGCTTACGACCAACACGATCGGGAGAAGGGAAACTACGGTGCCGTTCTCGAAGATGAGGAGTCGTCGGGCCCAGCAATGGAAGACCCGGGCTTCGCGGACGTCGTCGAGCTGCTCGGTAAAGAGGATGACGAAGCACCAGTCATTCAGTTCGTCAATACCACTTTCGTCCGTGCCGTGCGCGAGCGAGCCAGTGATATTCACATCGAGCCGGCAGAACAGTACGTCGCGGTCCGTTTCCGGATTGACGGTGTGCTCAAAGAAGTCATTCAGGTCCCGAAGCGATTTCAGTCCAGCATCAGCGCTCGACTGAAGATCATGGCCGGCCTGAACATCGCCGAAAAACGGCTGCCGCAGGATGGTCGAATCCGAATCAAGATCGCGGGACGAGACATCGATATTCGTGTCGCGACCGCGCCCACGACCCAGGGCGAACGAATCACGCTGCGTCTGCTCGATCAGTCCAGCACGACGTTGACCTTGGAAGCCATTGGCATGGATCCGAGGACGCTGGGGGTTGTCGATCGGCTGATTCGCCGTCCCCACGGTATCCTTCTCGTCACTGGACCCACTGGATCGGGTAAAACCACGACGCTGTATGCGTCGCTCTCGCGGATCAAGAGCGCGGCTCTGAACATTCTTACAATCGAGGATCCAGTCGAGTATCAGCTCGAGGGCATCAGCCAGACTCCGGTCAATCCAAAGATCAACCTGACTTTCGCATCGGCCCTGCGCAGCTTCCTGCGCCACGATCCAGATGTGATCATGGTCGGTGAGATTCGAGATGTCGAGACGGCTGAGAATGCGATTCAAGCATCACTCACAGGCCACTTGGTCTTCTCGACCATTCACACCAACGACGCGGCGGGTGCTTTCACTCGGCTTGTGGACATGGGTGTGGAGCCCTTTCTCGTCGCATCGAGTTTGCTGGCAAACATGGCTCAGCGGCTGGTGCGCCGACTGTGTCCCCACTGCAGGCAACCGTATCATCCGACTGCGGAGGACCTGTCGGGTATCGGCTTGAACCCCGATCACCTGCGGAACGTTCCAGAAGGCGTGATCTACCGCCCGGTTGGGTGCGAAGAGTGCATCAACACAGGCTACCGCGGTCGCTGTGGCATCTTCGAGCTGCTCGAAGTGACCGACGAAGTGCGCTCTACAGTAATGAAGCGAGCTGACGCGGGTACTATCAAGCGGGTGGCGCTGGCCAATGGCATGCGGACGCTTCGTGACGATGGGGGCGATAAGGTTCTGCAGGGTGTGACGAGTATCGAAGAAGTCTTGCGGGTAACTCAGGAAGAGGTCGACTAGCCGTGCCAGTGTTCGAGTACAACGGCATCGACTCCTCCGGGAAGAAGGTCAAGGGCTCCCTTGATGCCGAGAGCGCTCGGGCGCTCAAGGACCTACTCAAAGGGCGCGGAATCTTCGTGACGAGTTCTGTCGAGGGGTCGAAAGCTGCGGTGTCGTCCGGTTCGGGACTCAACCGTGAGGTCGACTTGGGTAAGCTGTTCCAAGGCACCCGCGTGCCTCCGATGGAACTGGCGATGCTCACTCGGCAGCTGGCGACCCTCCAGCGGGCCGGCATCCCGCTTCTCGAGTCACTAAACGCTGTAGTCGAGCAAGTCGAACGGCCTCACCTCAAGCACGTGCTCAGCGACGTCCGATCGCGTGTCAACGAGGGTGCCTCGCTGGCGAACGCTCTGAAGGAGCATCCCAAAGTATTCAGCGACCTCTACGTGAACATGGTTCGCGCCGGTGAGTCGTCGGGTAACCTCGATTTGGTCTTGGAGCGACTGACGGAGTTCCTGGACAACAGCGCTGAGCTGAAGGGTAAGATCATGTCGGCCCTCTACTATCCCTTAGTTATGGGGGTAGTCGGCACGTGCGTGATGGGGTTCCTCTTCGTCTATGTCATTCCGAAGGTCACTCAGATATTCGAAGACCAGGGGCAAGCTCTACCGCCCCTGACGCGGTTCCTGATCTGGTTTACTCGGTTCATAACCAACCCGGTCAACTTCCTGCTCATACTGGTGCTGATCGGCGTCGGTATCTGGGCCTTCATTCGATGGAAAAGCACGGATGACGGGAGATATCGCTGGGACGGCCTTAAACTCCGAGCTCCGGTCATCGGTGCGACAATACGCATGATCGCAGTCGCCCGGTTTTCACGGACGCTCGCGACACTATTGGCGAGCGGCGTGCCACTGCTTACCGCGATGGATATCGTGAAGGCCATCCTGGGTAACAAACGGCTCGTGGAGGTCGTCGAGGACGTCCGCGTCAATGTGCGGGAGGGCGACAGCATCGCCGCCCCCCTGCGACGATCGGGTGAATTCCCCCCACTCGTGACCCATATGATCGCGGTTGGCGAACGTTCGGGTCGACTCGAACAGATGCTGGACAGCGTCGCTGACGCCTATTCAAAACAAGTAGATAACCGGCTACGCGCCCTCACATCTCTGCTCGAGCCCGCAATGATCGTGGCGATGGGTGTGGTCGTAGCTTTTATCGTTTTCGCAGTACTGATGCCTATTCTCAAAATCGGGCAGGGTTTTACGTAATCCCGCCCCTTGTGTGGAGGTCTGACATGAACGGACTTCATGACGACAGCAAACGCATTGCCCGGGCCCTTCGGGGCTCTCACCGCCAAGCCGGTATGACATTGGTCGAAATCATGATCGTGTTGACGATCATGGCCGGAATCATGGCTTTCGCAGCCTACTCGGTCGTGGGATATCTCAAGAACTCGAAAATCAAGACAGCTCAGGCGGAAGTCGAGCAAATTAGAGGGTTTGTCGAGAATTTCAGGATTCTTCACGACGGGCTTCCCGATGACCTCGATCAGCTCACCCAAGAGGTGGACGGCATGGGTAAAATCACCGAACGCATCGGTGAGGATCCCTGGGGCAACGAGTACCAATACGACACCGGATCGGGTGCACTTGGTTTCGTTATCTCGAGCATGGGACCGGATGGTCAGAACGGATCGGATGACGACATCATCCCAGAGGATATGGTGGGGGATTGACGTTCTCGCGCCCATCAGTCCGCGCAGTGCGACGAGGTATGACCTTGATGGAAATGCTCGTCGTATTGGTGGTCGTGATGAGCATGTTTATTGCCGCGGTGGCTTCGCTCACGGTGGTGGGCGCCTCCCGGCTTCGAGGCGCCTCTTCGCGAATGGCAACAGTCATTGAATACGTATATGGGCGCGCCGCCATCAACGGCGTTCGCTATCAGCTCGTCATCGACATTGATGAGGGAAAATACTGGGCTGAGTGCGCTGAGGAAGGCGCGCCGCTGATTGCCGGCATAGCCCAGGGAACGGTAGGCGAGGATAACTCCGCAGCGGTTCCCACTCGCTACGGCGATGATGACGATGAAGGTGACCCCTTCTTGATGAACCTGAATAACACCTGGGATGACTGTGGGGATTACCTGTTCAGCAGTCGGTCGCTCCGGCCCGGAATTGAGTTCGACCGTGTGCTGACGACCCACCAAACTGATCCTTATGAGGAAGGTATCGCGACGATTGGATTCTTCCCTAACGGATTTGTTGAGCCCAGTATCATTTGGCTACGCGAGAAAGGAGAGGAAAGCGAGACCGTCGGTATGACCCTCTTCATCGAGCCGATGACTGGTTCGGTACGCATACAGACGGGTGTCGCGGAAATCCCCAGAGACTTTGGCGAGCCGGAGGAAGACCGATGAACCGGCACAGCCGCCCTAAACTAAAACTTCGGAAACGCGCGGGATTTACCCTCGTCGAAGTGCTGGTTGCGGTGGCGGTGCTCGCCTTCTCGCTGTCGGTATTGATGGGCACTCAGTCGTTGGTCACGCAACAACTGAAACTCGCTGACCAAATGTACTTGGCGGCCCTTCTCATTCACGAGCAGATGTTGCGCGTCGAAGATGAACTTCGCCAGGACGGCGCCTCCGAAACAACCGAGCGCGATTGCGGCGATTTCGACGAAGATCAGTACGAAGGCTTCGAGTGGTGTGTGGAAATCGAGCCAGTCGAAATCTCCGATGACGCCGAGGATCAATTCGTTGCGAACGTACACGGCGAGCTATTCGGCGAAGGCGCCAGCGGTGAAGGATCGCTGTCGGGATCGGCAGCTGTTAGCCGGTTTCTTCCTATGATCATCGGCCAGGTTCCTCAGTTCATCAATCAGGTGGGGGAACGAACCCGTAAAATCACGCTCACAATCGCGTGGGAAGGACCTTTTGGCGAACAGACGCTCACGGTGACCCAGTACTTCGTATTGGAGAATCCGGGCAGTGGAGTCGGTTTGGACAGTGTGGTTCCGACCAACTTGCAACAACTGAACCCTCAAATGAACCCGGCGGTGCTGCAAAATTGAGACGCTTGAGAGCACATAAACGCCGCGGGTTCACTCTCATCGAAGTGATGATTTCGATGGGTATCATGGCCACGGCTCTGGCCGTAATCTGGGGGTCGTTTTCGATCAGCCAGCGTACACGCGAAGCTGCCACGGCGAAAAACGAGCGTATTCGAACTGTTCAGGCAGCGCTGCGGCGCATGCAGCGCGAAATATCGATGGCATTCGTGAGCAAGATCGGGCAGATCCCGACGAACGAACGAGGCGAGGAGACCTACTTTACGGCCTTCATCGGCCAGAATGACCGGCTTGATTTTTCGAACTTCGCCCACACCCGTACCCGTATGGATGAGGTCGGCTCCCAGCAGGCGGAGATTGCCTACTTTGTCCGAAGTGAACGGGGCGAAGACGGACGACTGCACGATAATCTGGTTAGGCGCGAGCAATCACCCATCGACGGCGAGCCAGAGGACGGCGGCTATATCTACACATTATTGAGAGACGTCGAGTCGATCGAGTTCGAATACTGGCGGCCTGATCGCGAGATCGCGGGCGATGCTTGGGAACGCGAGTGGGATACGCGCGACAATGGAATGACTCTGCTCCCGCCTCGTGTTCGAATCACGTTGGAGATCGCGCACCCCTTGAAGGAGCGTGAGACGCTTAGATTCGTGGTGCAGAGCGAGATTCAACTGACTCAGCCCATCGGGTTCGTAACCCAGGGGCTGACGTCAGAACAAATGGAGATGCCGACCGAAGACGAGGTGATTGATTTCGAGGTCGATTTTGAAGACTCGGACCGCCGTGGGCGGGAGCGCAGTGACGAGGACTTGGACTAACTGTGAGCCTACTATCTGACATGAGACGGGCTGCCGTTATAGGGCGAAGCCGACAAAACGGCGAGCGACCAGGCGTCGTGTTGATGACTATCGTCATCGCCATCATGCTCATGACGATCGTGGTGATGGAGTTCCTCTATTCTTCTCGCGCCAAGCTTGCACTCGCCGTCAACGCCAGAGACGAGGTGAAGGCCTATTACAACGCGCGCAGCGGCATCAACCTACTTCAGCTCGCTCTCGATTTTCAGTACGACCTCGTGGAAGAATCGGGACCAATTGGCACGGCGGTGACACGGTCGAACTTCCAGCTCTGGCAGTATCTCGACTTGTTCCTACCGACGTTCGTGACGGCGCGGGTTGATAGTCCAGTCGGGTCGCTCGATTTAGAAGAGACAGGGGCGATCGGCTTTGGTGCGCTCGAGGGGGACATCCTCTTCGACGACCCCATCCCCGAAGAGGGCAAACTCAATCTGAACTCGTTTGCGGGCAGCGTATTAGAGACTGAGTCAGTCTTAGCCGTGTGCCAGCTCTTTTCGCCGACCTCGTACGATCATCTGTTTGGGCCGACCGAAGACATCAATGGCAACGCGTTGCCCACACGTGGCGAGGTGTTAGGGGCCATCATCGACTACGTGGATGCCGACCAGGACCTCGTCACGGTCGACGAGAACTGCCAAATCGTCAATTCAGGGGCCGGCGCCGAGGAACGGCGATACCGAGACCTGGACTATGAAAGCAAGAACGAGCCGTTCACGACGCTGGACGAGCTGATGCTCGTGGCCGGCTTCTCCCAGGCACTCTACGAGACCTTTCAAGCCAATTTCACTGTGTATCAGGTCGCCAACCAGTTCTATGTAAACCTTGCCGAGGCGCGCGGTTTCATGGGTTTTCTGTGCGGGCATATCCTGGGTTCGAACGAGACATTCAACATGTGTCGGAGCCCAATGATAGCGGGTCAGGTGGCCTTTTTGTCTCTTGCTCTCGAGGGATGGAATGCGTTCTTTTCTAGTCCCTTCGGACTACTCGACTTCTATCTCGGCGGATCGACCGGTCAAGCGCAGGAACGCGTAGAAGAAGGGATCGCGCGAGGCCAGATGATCGGGTTCCGCACACCGCAGGACTTTCGAACGGTTCTCAATTTGTTTGTAAACTCGCCCGAGACGGCGGCACAGTACGCCATGTTGGCGGACCCCCAGAAAGCGGCGTTGTTTGGCTATTTGGCCAGTGGTGGCACTGGCTTTGCGCCACCGCGCTTCAACATCTCATTCGACGAGGCGGGGATCGAACAGCGCGTGAGTGTGGACTTGCCACGGGTTTTCACGATATCGGCAACTGGAACGTACGGCTCAGCCCGGCGAACCATCACAGCCGTGGTCGACTTCACTCAGGAAGGTCGGCTTCTGTACTGGAGGGAATTCTAACGATGTCACACAACATCGTCGGTTTAGACATCGGAGCGCACTCCGTAAAGGTCGTGCAGATTCGGAGCGGAATGCGCTCGCATACCATCGGCGCATACCACGAAGCCTGGCTGGACCAATACCCGGTCCCAGAGCCAGACGAAGAGGCGGGCGAGGCGCCTGC
>CAZDBH010000439.1:0-7376 GCA_964503485.1 uncultured Bradymonadales bacterium
CGCTAAAAGCTAACGGCTGGAGTCCGGGGCGTTATACGCGACGGGCTCCTAGTGCCCCCTTGGGGACGGCGAGACAGCGTCCCGAGCCGTTGTGAAGGTCGCTTTGCAGTTCAGCACTCAGTGTCCAAAGTCCGGCTGGGTTCGGCTCTTATGGACACCACGGCTCGGACGATACTCCGTCAAGCAGCAAATGACAAACGCCTTCAAAAGTGCTAAGAGCGACCCATCTTAGCCGGGGGCATAAAACGACCACGTGGGGAACCCATGACTCGCAGACGGTTTGCTCAGTTTAGTGTGACACTGTGTACGCTCCTTTTGGCGTTCTCCGCCTGCTCTGGCGGGGATGGTCAAGTGGTGGACAACACCTTCACGGCGGTCGAGGCAGATGAAGCCTACCAGAGGGGAGTGTCGGCTCACCGAGAGGGCAACTTCTCCTTGGCCGAGCAATATCTACGCCATGCGCTCTCAATCAACGACCGGTTCTTGGCAGCCCACCTCGAGTTGGGACAAGTCCTGCTCGACTCCGGGCAACCCGATGAGGCCCTCGGCGTCTATGATGACGCCTTGGTCGTACGAGAACAGAGCGGTGAAGCTTGGAGCGGACGCGCAGCAGCCCTCTTGGACCTAGGACGTACCGACGAAGCAGCAGCCGCAGCGCAGCATGCGATCGACCTGGGTTACATCGAAGGCGCCACCTTTGTATTGGCCCTTTCACTCGAGCAAAGTGGCGACATAGCCGCGGCCGTCGAGCTGCTCGAAGACGTTATCGAGGCCACCCCGGAGCGCTCCGAGGTTCGCGTCGCCCTGTCCCGCCTTTACGTGCAAACAGCACGGCAGCGGGACGCTGTCCCCTTGCTCGAACGCGGCGTTCGCCTTCACCCAGATGACGTCGTTCTGTGGCGCGGTCTGGCCGAGCTGTACAACGAATTGCACACCTGGGATCGGGCGATTGAGGCCTGGCAAACCGTAGTGAATCTCACCGGCGCGGACGCAGAAGCGCTGATCGCATTAGGCGAAGCGCAACTCCACGCAGGCAATCAGCGACTCGCAATCCAGGCTCTCGATCAGGCGATTGCAGCCGACCCACGCCGTGAGCGAGCGTACATTCTGCGGGGTGAAGCAGAGTATCAGCGAGGCTTTCTGGATGGGGCCGTGCAGAACGCGGAGCAGGCCCTTGGGCTTCACCCGCACGATCTCGATGCACTACTCCTGCTTGGGAAGGTTCGAGAGCGTCAGGAAGACCCCAACGGCGCGATCACAGCCCTCCAAGAGGCCGTTCAGTTCCACCCCAACTCGCTTGCAGCCGCCATGCAATTGGCCTCCAACTACTTGGCTTTGGGACTTCCAGCTCAGGCAGTCGAGGCACTTCAGCCGTTTGAGGAGACCGAGACCGACAATAGCTACCTCGAGCTTCTTCTGACCGCGTACCTTGCTCTCGGTGATACGGACCTAGTGCTCACCCAGCTCGTCCAACTGATCGAGGCCGAGCCCGACGAGCACGAGCGACATCTCACCCTGGTCACGGTGGCACTTCAGAATCCGAGCCAGTCGATTGTTTCCGCACCGCAGGTAGTCGAATACGCCGAGCGAGGGGTTCAACTGACTCGAGGTTTTCGCTTGGAGTACCGCCTGGCGTTCATCGACGCGCTTGTAGCCGACGGTCAGACCGATCGAGCGCTCAACGAAGCGTTGATCGCCCTGGATGAACTCCCAAACAACCCCGAGCTGCGGGAGCGAATCGACGCCCTGCGGTAATCTAGGCTCCACCAGGTTCACTTTATGACCCACACTCTTCGGCTGGCACGCACACTCGTCGTTGCTTCTTTCTTTTGGTCCTCACCAGCCTGGGCAGTATCGCACCTGCCGCTCGCCGGCCACACGGGAATGGTTGCCGCCGACTCTGAAGCCGCTTCTCGAGCTGGCCTCGAGATACTCGAAGCGGGCGGGAACGCTGCCGACGCCGCCGTCGCCACTGCGCTGGCGCTGGGAGTGGTCCAGCCCTATGCCTCGGGAATTGGTGGTGGCGGCTTCGCTCTCTACTACAACGCCGCTGATCAGTCCGTCACTGTCTTTGATTTTCGCGAGCGCGCTCCGGCTAGCTCTACAGCCGATATGTTCATCATCGATGGCGAGCTGAATCGAGAAGCTGAGTTGCATTCGGGGCTCGCAGTCGGGGTGCCGGGAGAGATCGCAGGCCTTTGGGAGATACATTCCCGTTACGGCCAATTGCCATGGGCCCAAGTTGTCGCGCCAGCGATCCGGCTCGCCGAAGACGGCTTCGAGGTGAGTTACCACTTGGAGAAGATGGTCGGCGCATACACTGACTTTGTACTGACCGACCCAAGTCTTGCACCCTTCGTGGGCCCCGATGGCCAGGTGGTCTCGTTTGGGCAGCACGTCACGCGGCCCGCCCTAGCAGCCACTCTACGGACCATCGCCGAGTCCGGCCCGGCAGGATTCTACGAAGGTGAGATCGCCCAGCGAATGGTCGACGCTGCCCAAGCTGCGGGAGGCGGCCTCACGCTCGAGGATCTGGCATCTTACAGTGTGATAGAGCGCGAGCCGACGGTGGGCGAGTATCGCGGCTATACGCTCTACACGATGCCACCACCCAGTTCAGGTGGGATCGCGATACTCCAGATTCTGTCGATTCTCGAGGGGTTCGATTTATCGAGCATGGGGCATGGTTCCTCGGCCTACATTCACCACCTTGCGGAAGCACTTCAATTTGGCTTCGCCGATAGGGCGCAATTCCTGGGTGACCCTGGCTTCGTCGAGATACCCACCCAACGTCTGTTGGCTCCTGAACTCTCAATCGAGCGCCGCTCGCTCGTCGACCCAGAAAACACACTGCCCAGAGACGCGTATGGACTGGATGTAGGGCCGCCGCCCGATGATTCAGGCACGAGTCATCTGTCGATCGTGGACAGTTCACGAAACATGATTGCCCTTACGACGACCATCAACACCACGTTTGGAAGCCAGGTTGTCCCGGCCGAGACAGGTATCGTGTTGAACAACGAGATGGCGGACTTCACTGCCCAAGTCGGGGTTCCCAACGTGTACGGGCTGCTCGGAAACGAGGCGAACACGATCGCTCCCGGCAAGACGCCTCTTTCGAGCATGTCCCCGACACTGGTTCTCAGGGACGGGGCTCCCTTCATGACTCTGGGCGCCAGTGGTGGCCCTCGAATCATCACCGCAACTCTGCAGACGTTTCTCAACGTAGTCGACTTCGATATGACAGTTCGCGAAGCAATCGAGGCGCCCCGCGTCCATCACCAGTGGGTCCCTGAGCAGCTGTTCTACGAGGCAGGGGTTGCGGCCGATGTCACAAGCAATCTCGAATCGCGGGGACATCAGACGACCACAACCGAAGGACTGGGAGCTGTGCAGGCAATTGTGGTAAACGGCGAGTTGTTGACCGGCGCCTCTGATCCACGCAAAGGTGGTAGTCCCGCCGGCTACTAGGAGCTCCTCGGCGAAGGGCGGGATAGATTCGCGACAAAATGACGAGTAACTCGACCAAGACCGCCAGCGTATCTTCACCTGAGCAGGCCACGGAGCAGTTGGCGGCGTGGATGGAAAGCTACGCCAATGGCGATCAAGAGGCGTTTTCTCGTCTCTACGAGGCCATGTCTCCCGGTGTCCTCGGGTTTCATCGACGGGTAGTGCGCAATCAGGTGTTAGCAGAAGACCTTACACAAAAGACCTTTTTGAAGATGCATGTGGCCAGGCGGCGCTTCATTCCGGGTTCTCCCGTCAAACCCTGGGTGTATACGATCGCCCGTAACCTGCAACGGGACCACTTCCGAAAAGCAGGTCGCTCCAAAGAGTATCTGACTGAGGAGGGCTCCGCTCCCGATCGCGCGGAGTCGGCAACCCTTCCCAAGGAACGGGATATCTTCTTTCAACGAAAGCTCAAGACCGCGCTCGATGCTCTGCCCGCTAGCCAACGGGACGTTGTGGTGCTTCACAAGTTCCAACAGCTCACGATGGCTGAGGTGGCCGAGGTCCTCGGCATTGGCCTGAGCGCGACCAAGGTGCGGGCACACAGAGCCTACGCAGCGCTGCGGACCCTGCTAGGGGAGGTGAAATGACCTCAACCTCTAGTCAATGTGCACGCGCCGACCAACTCTTTGAGACGTCACTCGAAGAGAAACTCGCCACCGAAGATAGGCGGTGGCTCGATGAGCACCTCGCCAACTGTCCACAATGCCTTGCTGTCGCCGAGGCGATGAAGGGCGAAGGTGACTTGTGGGCCCAGCTCGATGACAACGTCGACGCCGTCGATGTCCCAGCTGAGGCCCAGCACCAAATTCTGTCCCATATGAGTGGCGAACCTGTTTCAGCCCTATCTCTGTCTCAAGCGTTGAGGACCATCATAGCGGTCGGTGGCCTTGCCGGTATCTCGGTTGTGGCGCTTGCGTTGGGTCTGCGACCCGACCTCGGCGAGCAACCAACCGCCCACGTCTTCCTTCCCGTGGTCATTCTTGCAGCAGGCTTCGCTCTTGGACTGGCCTTCTTCGATGGATCAGGCGCGAAGAGGGCTCTCGGGGTCACCTTCTCCGTGGGAGTCGTCGGTGTTGTCGTCTTCTTCGTGGCGAGTCTTGCTATGAATCCCACCGCCCATTCCATGACAAATGGGGCTTTCGTTGACGCCGTGAAGTGCAACGGCGTGGGACTGGTGCTGGCCTTTCTGTGCGTCTCTCCGGCCGTGGTCGTCGCCCGCCGGCGTATGGCCGGCCCGCCCCGAGCTGCAGCTGTGGCTCTCGGTCTACTCGGTGGCGCCCTGGCAGTCAGCGCACTCCACATTCACTGCGCGATGGTCGCTCAGGCCCACCTGCTACTTGGACACGGACTCGTCTTCGCTTTTGGCATCGCCATCGCACTGCTATTGCGCCGTGTGCGCAGGTTCAGCTAAGTTCAACCGAGTCCCCTGATTTCCGCCGGTCTGCTATGCCTCTCGAAGCGCGAATAGAAGCTCTACTTTTCGCAAGTGGGCGCCCCCTGTCGATCGCAGAGATCTCTCGATGTCTGGGGCCGGAACTGGGCGGACGGACCGATGACATCCGCGAAGCCGTCAGGCTTCTGCGAATGGAGTTCGAGCGCCGAAAGGGCGGATTCCTGTTAGTCGAAGTCGGTGGTGGTTTCGAGTTTCGTACCAATCCGCGTTACGCTTCGGACGTCCTACGATTGACCGAGAAAAAGCCGCCAAAGCTCTCATCAGCCGCCCTCGAGACCCTGGCGATCGTCGCCTATCGGCAACCGGTCACCCGTGCCCTGGTCGAGGAACTCAGAGGTGTCGACAGCTCTGCAAGCATTCGCACCCTGCTCGATCGTGACCTGGTATCGCTTGCGGGACGCTCCCGTGAACCGGGTAGGCCCCACTACTATCGGACTACGAAAGGGTTCCTCAGAACTTTTGGGCTTGCATCTCTGAAGGATTTGCCCAACAAGCAGGAGCTAGAAGAACTCTCGCAGGGCCATCTCTTTCAGACCGACCCCGAGAGTGACGTGCAACAGCCCGATGAGGGCCAGAAGGACACATAGTGAGTTCAGATAAGCCACGCGGACCAAAGGGTGTTCGCCTACAAAAGGCGATTAGCAACGCCGGCGTAACATCTCGGCGAAAGGCCGAAGACCTCATTCGCGCAGCGAAGGTGAGCGTCAACGGTAAAGTTGTTACTGAACTCGGTACCCGGGTCGGTCCGGAGGACGTGATTCGCGTTGAGGGTCAGAAAGTCGATCGCGGCCGTAACCCGCGCTACATCCTCCTCAACAAGCCCACCGGTGTCGTCTGCACCACAAGTGACCCGCAGGGCCGGAAGGTGATTACCGACTGCATTCCCAGTCGCTACAAGGGGGTCTACCCCGTGGGGCGGCTCGACTATAACTCGGAAGGCGCGATGTTACTGACCGACGACGGAGAGCTGGCCAACCGGCTTGCGCATCCCCGCTACGGCGTCGAGAAGGTCTACGCGGTGAAGGTCCGAGGGGTCATCGAACAGCAGGATGCACGGCTCAAGCAGATCCAAGACGGCATCACGCTCGAAGACGGAGTCGCGGAGGTTCAGCGATTGAAGGTCCACCGCGCGACAGGAAAGAACACCTGGCTCGAGTTTACCCTCTCTGAAGGGCGAAACCGCGAGATTCGCCGAATCTGTGACGCGGTCGAGATCGAGGTTGTGCGCCTGCAACGTCGTTCATTTGGCCCAATCGACATCGTCGGTCTACCGACCGGAAAATGGCGAGAGCTGACCAAACAGGAAATCCGCAAGCTGAAGAAGTCGGTCGCCGACTGATGCCGAAGACCTTCATCGCTGTGATTGGCGCTGGCGACGCGTCCGGACCCATCGCCGAGCTGGCGGAAGGGGTAGGGGCAGCGGTCGCGGAGGCAGGCCTGTCTTTGGTTTGCGGCGGGCGGGCTGGGGTGATGGAAGCGGCCTGTCGAGGGCACCATTTGGGCCGCCTCCCAACCCAGGACGTGGTGACGATGGGAATTCTCCCTGGCGAAGCCGCCGGAGCAGCCAATCCGTATGTGGACATCGCCGTGCCGACTGGCCTGGGAATCGCCAGAAACATTTTGGTCGTGAGGAGCGCGGTGGGCGTCATTGCGGTTGGCGGCGGCAGCGGTACGCTCTCCGAACTGGCGTTTGCCTGGCAGCTAGGTCTACCGGTCGTAGCTCTGTCGCCCTCTGGTGGGATCGCCGCCGAGTTCGCTGGCAAGTCGGTCGATTCACGGCGCCCAGATACAGTCCTAGCCGCTTCGGATCCGCGCGAAGCGGTCTCATTGCTGGTCGAACTGCTTCGACGATAGCAAATCTCTGTGAGTCGGCTCGAGGTGAAGAGTGTAGAGGGTTGGGGCCATCCCGAGGCCTGGGCCCCGGGATTTTGAGAGGATGAGCTAGAGCCCGATCACGATGTTGTTACACTTCGGACAGGTTGCTTTGACGTCAGGCGGAAGCGGCGTGTTGCAGTAGGCGCATGTGTAGGTCCCGTCCGCATTCTTGATAGCCGGCTTCAGCTCCATCGCCTGGGTTTTGCCGTCGTAGAAGTCTTCTTCCTCACCGGCGTCCCCGCCACCCATTCCGCTCGCCATTTCGGCAAGCTTGTCTTGAGCCAACGCGACCGTAGCTGCGTCCTGAGCGGGCGCGGCGGCTGCGGGTGGTGCGCTGGGCGGTGGAGCCATAGCCGGTGCACCCGGAGGTGGTCCCATGGGCGGTGCGCCTGGAGGCGGTCCCATGGGCGGTGCGCCCGGAGGCGGTCCCATCGGTGGTGCGCCCGGAGGCGGTCCCATCTGTCCCGGAGGCGGCCCCATTGGTGGTGCGCCCGGAGGTGGTCCCATCTGTCCCGGAGGCGGTCCCATCGGTTGT
>CAZDBH010000440.1:0-7368 GCA_964503485.1 uncultured Bradymonadales bacterium
ATTTCGACAACGAGATTCCCTGGACCATCGAAGTGGGTGGCAGTATCGCCGGGATCGTGCTCATCCGGGCTGTGGCGGATGGCATCGTCGCGCTGGGAGACACCGCTGGACTCGAAGTGGCAGCACTGACTCCGCCGGCCTCGAACAGCCTGCGAATTGGTGGTGGCGTGATTGTAACCTTGTTCGACGAACTTCAGTTGAACGCGGACTACAATCGAGTGCTCACTGGCGAGAACATCGTACTTGCCGATCAATTCACATTTGGCGTCGCGTGGGCGCGTTGAGGGGCTGGCGATGACAAAGAAACTCAGTAGAAGACATTTCCTAGGTCAAAGTGGAGTCGGGCTGTTGTTCTGTGGGGGGTTGGGCAGCGTTGCCAACCTGATCGCGGGCTGCGAGCTGCACGATGAAATCCTCCACATAACTGGCCAATCACGAAGCTTCATTACCCCGACCGATGGTGAGTTGGGCAACGATTTCTATATCCAGTTTGGTGGCTCATTGGCCACACCCGACAATCATCCTCAAATCGCTGAAGATGACTGGAGGCTAGCCATTCGTGGTGCCGTCGACACCAACTTGACTGTCACGTGGGCCGATCTCATGACCGCCGCCGAGACAGAGGCGACCCTCTTTCTCAAGACCATGCGCTGTGTTTTTGATGCGCCGGGCGAGCTGCTCATCAGCAATGGCTATTGGAAAGGAGTGCCACTCAGCCACTTTCTCGATCAGGTAGGCCTGACGGACGACGCGACTCGATTGAACATCACCGGGACCGATGGGTTTACGACCAATCTTCGGGTTGCTCGCGTGATGGACAACGTATCGCAAGGGGTCGCAGCGGACATTCCGCTGGCGCCGGTGGTGTTGGCTTACGAGCTGAACGGGAGCCCAATCCCTACAGTGCACGGCGGACCGGTTCGCCTCATCGTCCCAGAGAAGTCGGGCTTCAAAAACATGAAGTACCCCAGTGAGATCGATGTGAGCGAGAGCGACTCGACCTTCGGTTTCTACGAGACGACTCTCTTTCCAGGGAACAGTCAGACCGACACCGGCAACATCGCGCTCACCTCCCTCTTCACGGGACCCCTCGAGGGTGAAGTGGTCGGCGGCCCAGATGTGACCTTCTTCGGAATCGCCATGATCGGCCCAGGAGAGGTCGAAGCCGTCGAGCTATCCGTTGACGGAGCAGACTTCGCACCCGCTCAGATCATGAGTCTGGACGACGTGTTGAACGACGTGAACCTATTCTTCGACGACGTGACCGAGGCCAATGCCGAAACGATGACCGACGAGTTGACCTCGCTCAGAGAATCACTCCTGCAGGTCACCGATCCCGAATTCTCGGCACTCGTCTCGGCGGTTTGGTCATTGTGGCGTTTCGATACCAGCCTTCAGCCTGGAAACCACTCAGCCCGCGTGAGGGCGGTCGGCACAGGCGGAATTCAGCAGCCCGAGACGGACCGCGAGCAAGGCGACGGAAATACTCAGATTCGGAGAGTGTCGTTCAAGGTCGTGTGAGTGGCTACTCCCGCTGCCTGAAGTCCTCGGCTTCGAGGTCGTATTTGTTCAGCCAGCGGTGGACTTGGCGGCGTGAGCGTCCGGTGGCTTCGGCCAGCCGCGAGATGTTCCCCTGAAACTCCTGCAGAAGACTCTCTAGTTCCTCTTTGGTCGGAACCGGCTGCTTGTTGATCTGCGCCGCGACGGCTTCCAACTCCATGGTCGTTTCGTGCCGACTCTCGCTGTAGTCCCCTTGAAAGGGAACCGACTCCGGTTCGACGCCCAAGCGGCGAGCAACCAGATTGAGATCGAGAACCTTGAGCCCAGCACCACGAATACCCAGCTCGGTGGTCACTTTGACGAGCTCCCGCACATTGAATGGCCAGTCGTAGCGCAATAGCGCGTCGATCAGACGAGCTGACAAGTGTGGGATCGGCGGCTTGAGGTGATGCATAGCCAGAATGAGAATGTCTTCACGCCGGTCCCGCAACGGCGGAATCGATAGGCTGACCTCCGCCAACCGAGCATAGAGTGGCCCCCGGAAGGTATTCGAATCCACTTCATCCAGGAGGTTGACGTGGCTGGCTGCGATGATGCGCACGTCGAACGGGTAGGTTTTAGTACTGCCAACCGGTGTGACCGTTCGCTCTTCCAACGCCCGAAGCAGCTTTGGCTGGACCGCCAATGGCAGCTCACCCAGTTCATCAAGAAACAGAGTTCCGCCGTTAGCCGAGCGAAAAAAGCCGTCGTGGTCGGCCAGGGCGCCAGTGAAGGACCCGGCCTTATGGCCAAAGAACTGGCTCTCGGCGAGAGACTCGGGGATTGCCCCGCAGTTGACAGCAATGAAAGGACCTTTCTTTCCGCATCGCCTGATGCAGGGCTCGGGCGGTCACCTCCTTGCCGGTCCCACTCTCTCCAGTGATGAGCACCGTCGCTTCCGAAGGAGCGAAGAGTGCGACGTTTCTGCGCAACTCTCGAATGCTCGGGGATACGCCGACCAGTTTACTACTGGTTACCTCGCGCATTCCGGTGGGCTCGTGCCGAAAAATCATGAACGAGTTACCCACCCGGATGAGTGTGCCGTCGTGTAGCTCGGCCTCTTTTGTCCGGGCCCCGTCGATGCGCATCCCATTGCGGCTGTTCAGATCGGTTGCCTTGGCGCGGATTCCATCCGTGACCGAGACGTGCAAACGAAAGTGGTCGCGGGAAACCCTTCGATCATGGGGAAGGCCAATTCGGCTGGGTCCCGAAGGGGTACGTCCGACGACTGTCGGACCAGTTTGCAGAACGACCGGCGCTCGATTCACGACGCCCTCGGCACCGCTATAAAGAACGCGTAGCGTCGGGACAAAATAGGAAACGAGGAGCTCAGAATCGGACGCTTCTGTAGTCGTAGCTAGTTCGTGCGGGTCCATGCTCGATTCGACGTTGTTTGAACGTAATATAGAGTACCTGCTCCGGGCGGAAATCTCCACACCGCAGTCATTGAGAATCGTGCATCTCGACTCGACAGACGCAGCGACTTCGAGTACCAACCCTCGGGACACTATCCAGGGTGACAGATGGCGCTACCAACTTTCATTATCATCGGAGCTATGAAGAGCGGGACTTCGAGCCTTTATGAATACCTGGACCTACACCCCGCGATCAGTATGAGCCGCAAGAAGGAGCTCGACTTCTTTATTGAAGAACGCAACTGGTCCCGGGGCGCTAAGTGGTACGAAAAGCAATTCTCAGAAAAAACCGAGTTGAGGGGCGAGGCCTCCCCAAACTACACCAAGCGTCATCTGTTTGCCGGCGTTCCCGAGCGTATTGAAGCAGTGTTGGACCGGCCAAAGCTCGTCTACATCCTGCGAAACCCGATTGGACGTATTCGCTCCCACTTTCAGCACAATCTCGCCCGCGGGCGGGAAGTGGGGTCGATCGATTCGGCCCTCGGCAACCTGAAGGGCAATGGCTACGTCGATACCAGCCGGTACGGATGGCAACTGGAGGCCTTTCTCGAGGTCTTCAGTGACAACGACGTTTTTGTGACCACCCTCGAGCGATTGCATGCCGAGCCTCGTGACGCGGTGGCAGAGGTCCTCGAGTTTCTCGGGCTCGCCCGCGACTTCGATCACCCCAAACTGGGTCGTTCATTCCACAGCTCGGCCGGGAAAACCCTTCCCAACGCACTAACTCGGCCGCTGCGGAAAACCGCCGTGGGAAGCCAATTGCTCTCGCCCCTCTTGAGCAAGTTCGAGCAGCCCCTTCCCAAAGTCGAGGTGTCCGAGACCCTACGCGCACGTTTGCTCGAGGTGATCGAGCCCGACCTACAACGCCTCCGACAACTAACCGGACAGACATTCGAGGAGTGGACGCTGTGACCGATCAGAACAAGCCACGAGGGTGGGGCTACCGATTCCTCATGCTTCTACACTGGGTCATCATCATCAATTTCGCACTCGAGATTGGTTACGGATCCTACATGGTCTTCTTCGTTGTCGGCGAAGGAGGGGGCCCGTTGATGGGAGCCGCCGCCTCACTGGACCACGATGTCATGGTGACGAGGCGCCTTTACGCGCTGGAGACCTGGATCGCAATGACCGGCCTATCGATCTATCTGGCCTTTACGGAGATCATCCCGCGATTCAAGCGCTACGGGCGGTTTAGTTCGTAACTGGTCGCTGACCGGCGTTAGCCACCAGCTCTAGGCCGTTTCGGCCAGGAAGGCGCGGGTTTCTTCCGGCGTCATCGGCTCCCTACCCACTTCTCTGGCTATACTGGCCAAGTGCTCGATGAGCTGGCCGTTGCCAGTGGTCTTGTCGCCGTTGGGAAGATAAAAGGTGTCCTCGACTCCCGTACGGAGGTGACCGCCCATTTCGGCAGTCGCACGGTGGAGGTCCCAGACTTCAGATCGTCCGATCGCGATGGTTTGCCAATGCGTTCCGGGCACCATTTCTTCGACGAGCAGAGGAAGCCATGAGGCCTTGGCAGGCATTCCGCTGGCAACACCCATTACGAGTGAGATGTGGGGCGGTGGCTTGATCAGCCCAGCCTGTACGAACATCGCCACGCTGCGAACGATGCCGCTGTCGAAGCACTCGCATTCCGGAACGATGTCGTTGTCGTACATCAGCTTCAGGAACTTTTCGATCTTGCTCACGGGATTGTCGAAGAGTAGGGGAGGCCAAGCCCACTTGCCGTTCCGTCTGACTTTGAGATAGTTCAGTGAGCCAGCGTTCATGGCCGCCATTTCGGGCTTTGTCTTCTCTAGCACACCAAAGGGCCCGCTCAGATCATCACCCATCACGCCCGTGGTCGAGTTCAATAGAACCCCTGGGCAGGCGTCTCGAATCGCGTCGCAGATCTCTCCGGCCACCTCCGGGTCCCAGGTTGGAAAATTGCCCATTCCTGGCTGCTGCATCCGATAGTGGACGTGCATCACGCTCGCCCCGGCGTTGTAGGCGTCGCGCGCTGACGAGGCCATCTCCTCGGGTGTGACCGGAACGGGATGCACTTTTGGGTCGGTGAGAAGACCGGTCAACGAACACGTAATAACGACTTTGTTCGAGGCCATGGGAGGCTCCTAGAAGTTAGTATTTACTCACAAATCGGGGCGACTCTACCACGCCGACATTCAGCTGTCAGGGCCGTTGCTAGATTCGTCTGACTGTTCATTGCCAACCAAACCGCAGGATATTCGACCCCAGTGCGCTGGCGGATAGGAAGCCCGCCTCGAGCCGTTCACGCCCTGTTTAGCCCGAATCGTGCTCGACATTCAACGAGCTAATTGGTATCCAAAGGGTGTGCCGTGCCCCAGACGCGTCCAGCCAGGAGACAATACGTGAGTACAGCGGTTGAAACAGTGCCATCTAAAGTGGCTGCCGAATTTCGTGCACTGATCGATAACAGCGAGACGACGTACCAAGACTTACGCAACTACCTCGAGAAGCTGAGTCCGCAGCAGAAGCGGGATGCCATCTCGAAAGCTGGCGGAAAAAAGCGACAAGCGCGCCTTTGGGAGCTCGCCGACGAGGCGCCGACTATCAAGATGGAAAACCTGATCCCGGAAGATGCGACACCTCTGGACCCAGTGATTTTCTACGGGAAGAACTCACTCCTTCCCCCGTTTACGACCTTCCAGAAACGTATGTGTCGGGCCCCCGAAGGTGATGCGCTGTGGGGATACAACCACCAACTTTTCGGCTTCGCGACCGGTCCTGGCTACTTCGTCGTGAGGAATGGTGAGACGGAAGAAATCGGACCGGTAGCGATCGACTACACCGCCATTCCACCCGAGAAGCCTGGCGAATGGCCCTCGATTCGCTCGAACACCTACAAACTGTCTCGTTTCATCTACAACAACATGGTCGACTGTCTTCGGGAGTTGGCCGACGGCGTCCTGATCGGTCGAGCCGTCAAGAAGGGCAAGCTCACCTCCAACTACTTCCTGCTCGCTCGCGATCGATAGTTTAGATCCGAAAGTGGGATGACTTTCAGCACATCCTTGTCCTCCGTCCGAACCTCTCTAGTGCCGCGGGTGGGATAACTTTGAGCACCGAGGATACGGAGACACGGAAGAGCACGGAATGAATTTTCTGTTTTCTACGCAACACTTTCGATGAGTCCCCGATAACCATGCGGGAGGCAGCAAGTGACAGTCCGAATTGGAGGACAGATGCTGCTTGAAAGAGACTTGACGGAGCGAATCATTGGTGTCGCCCTCAAGGTGCACAGTCACCTTGGGTCTGGGTTACTGGAATCGGCCTACGAGCACTGTTTCTGTCATGAGTTAGCGGCACAAGGGCTGAAATTCGAGCGCCAAGTAAGGATGCCAATCGTGTACTACGGCGCTACGTTGAGTGCAGCCTATGTAATCGATGTGATCGTCGAAGACAGGGTGGTCATTGAATTGAAGTGCGTTACGAAGCTTCTCGAGGCGCACAAGGCTCAGCTCCTGACCTACCTGCGCTTCAGCGGTAAACGCGTCGGCCTCCTGTTCAACTTCCATTCGCCCAGGCTCCTAGATGGGATGGTGAGGCGACTTCTGTGAGGACACCGTATTTTCCGTGAGCTTCGTGTCTCTGTATCCTCCGTGCTGAAAGTTATCCCACGTTTTTACGGCCAGGATCGAAGGCTACGGACGGGTTCTAGTCGGTGAGGAAGGGCTCGATGGCGGAGTGGAAGTCGATTCGGTCAACCAGATCGGTGACGAAATCCATCGTCTCCGAGTCCCACACGAGAATTGGCGAGAGTTTGTAGCCTGCCAACCACTCCTCATAACGCTTGTTCAGCCGCCGGATGTAGCTGACCGGAATAGTCTGTTCGCTGGGACGTCCCCGCTGTTTGATGCGCTGTCGAATTGCGCGCACCGAGCATCGCAGATAGATCATTAGATCCGGGGGACGGAGCGCCTTCCGCATCGCTTCGTACAACGTCATATACGTCGAGAAATCACGCTTTGAGATGAAGCGGCTCCGATACAGGGAGGTCGCGAAAATCTCGGCGTCCTCGTAGATGGTCCTGTCCTGAACCAGGGTACCGGCGGACTCGTTCAGCTCCAGGTGCAACTTGAACTTGTGACTGAGGAAGTAGAGCTGGGAGTGGAATGCCCAGGTCTTCATGTCCTTGTAGAAGTCGTCCAAGTAGGGATTGTTGATGAACGGTTCCCAAACGGGCTCGAATCCGTAGTGGCGCTGAAGGTATTCGACCAGTGTTGTCTTTCCGACTCCGAGATTGCCCGCTACGGCGATGAAGCGCTTCTTGCCCGGTTGGGGAGGGCTGTCAGTTGTCTTCGCCATCCTTGTCCACCTTGGGGGTCTCTCCGGTCAGAGAAGGCCAGTCACTGCTGATCGCTCTGAAAATCTCATCGACATCCGATTCGGC
>CAZDBH010000441.1:0-7352 GCA_964503485.1 uncultured Bradymonadales bacterium
CGCTAAAAGCTAACGGCTGGAGTCCGGGGCGTTATACGCGACGGGCTCCTAGCATTTCTAGATTCCGACTACGGGCAGGAGATCTCGGCAGACAGGATCTCTCGAGCCGTGCGAACTTCGAGCCCCTTGTCGGTGAAAAGTTCGAACATCGCTTCGAGGTAGGCTATGTCGTCGTCGTACGAGTCCGGACTGCAGTCGGTGCGGCCGTCCATGTCTCTTGCACGCGAGCGGTCAGTGTACTCGCGGGCATGGAATACGACGCCCACGTGGCCTCGAACCTCGTCGAATCGAGCGCTGAGCAGCGTGTCGATTTCGGACTCGAGCGTGCTGAGGTTATTCGTCTTCTGGCTGCACACGAAGTTGCCGACATTCAACTGTGAGTGCCCCATTTCCGCTACATCGAATATCTCGGTTCCGTCCGAGTACTCTTTGCAGGTCGGCTGGGTCAGGAAAACGTAGCTACCACCGCCCGGAATCGGGCTTGCGTTCATTCCCCCAGTGGCGTGCACGTTTGCCTCTTGCCACTCGAATTGCCGGTAGGTCCAGTCCGCATCTCCACCTGGATCGTTGGGACCTTGGGCCGCGATATCGACTCGGGCGACGTCCGCGTCGACGCCTCCGCTGCTCACCAGGCACTGCGACAGGCTCGTGACCATCTCATAGGAGGTCGTCACGGAGCCCTCTCTACATGTGCGGCGCATCTCTGGGACGTCGGTAAAACCGTCGGGGTTGAAGTGCGAGCACGTATGGTGGTGGTAGCCGAGCTGATGGCCGTCGTTTAGCCAACCCGCCACCGCCGCGAGGTTGCTCCCTGTCTCGAAAGACCTCGGGCAGCCGTCGGGCATGAGGAAGTTGGCCCAGTCGGAGTTCATCAAGATAGTCAGGCTGTGGCCGTGCCGTGTTGCGGAGGCAACCATCGACTCGAACGATGCCCAGTATCGCGATACACCGGCTGAGGGATCAGCGTGAATCGCGATCATCCCGAAGTGGCGAACCGCCGAATCGGACTCGTCGGCTTCGCTATCCTCGTCGGCTTCGCTGTCCTCTGTGTTCCCGTCTTCGGCGATTCCCTCGTCGGTAGTCATGTCCTCCGCGACTTCAGGCTGATCGGGGGTTTCATCGGCCTCGTCGTCGTCGGCCTCGGTATCAGCTGGGTCGGTGTCGGTAGTGGCCTGGTCCACAGCCGTGTCGGCCGTGGTGGTGTCCGGGTCACCCGCAGTCTGATCGACCTGGGTTGTCTCATCTGACTCATCGGGACCGTCCGATGATCCAGAGCTAGAGCTACATGCCGATAAGAGAAGCGACAGCATGCAGCCGCAATACAGGAGTTCTGTTTTTTTCATCGGGCCACTATAGCAACAGGTTGAAACTCTGGCCATCGGGGCACGCCCCCAGCGCTCGGAGTCGCGTTTTGACTGCGGCGGAGCCTCATTCGGGGATCAGCTCTGCCGACACCGGAGTGACGCCGCTTCCAGTCTCTATCTGCTGTCTGAACGTCAGGAAGCCCGTTTTGCGAACCATCAATTCGAGCTCAGCTTCACCGCCGCAGTAGGCTACCTCCAGCGGCGTTCGGCCCACAAAGTCCTCATCGATGTAGACGCGGGCCCTATTGGGGATGGATGTCACTTCGACATGGGTCCGTTCCAGCGCGCCCACTTCGACTAGGTTGACCTCACCCGGCGGCTGAAGTGCAACGTGGACGAGGCACGGCTCGGCACCCGCCGGCACTCGAACTCGTAGCGGCGCGAAGCCGGTCTTCCTCAACTCGACTTCGAGGAAGTCTGCGGCAACTTCGATATCCTGGTCAATTGGCGTTCGGTCGAGCAGCTCGCCCTCGTGGTAGACGCGTACGTATCCGGGTGTGCTGTCCAGATTCAACCTGACAGTTTGGAGTAATCCAGACGGTTCGGGCTCGGGCTCAGGCTGAGAATCCGGCTGCTCGGGCTGAGAATCCGGCTGCTCGGTGTCGGGAGCAATCACGACCTCGACGGCCGCGTCGCGAGAGGGCACCAACTCGAGTTGAGCGTCTTGGGTCTGCGCCTCGACCGCTTGCACGTCGACGGCTGCTCCAGTCACGTCAGTGTTTTCGGATTCTTCATTCGTGCTCGAGCCCGCGTCGTCCGGCTCGACGGCGTGGGCTGGGCCTGGGACCGCTTCGGTGAGCACGTCTGGAAAAGCCTGCTCTTGCGAACCGGCATCGACCGCATCGTTGGTCGCCACCTCGGCGAGTTGTTCTGTGGCGACATCAACCTCTTCTGCGGCGACCTCTTCGGGTACGACTTCGGGCGTCTGGGCGACGTCTCGCTCATGTGGCGGTTCGAGAATGTCCCCTGGCCCCGGGTCAACCCACATATCGACTTCTGGCGTTGTAGGCTCGTCGCTCCGTTGGTTTGTCGCCACGAATACCACGCCGATCACGAGAATGAGCAGCACGACGATTGCGACCAGGTGTTGAGAACGATGCTCGGCTGGGGCCGCCGCCGGTCGGGTTTCAACCGCTTTAGACTGATGTTCGACATCGGCGTCGTCTGTGGGCTCGGCATCGGAGTCATCCCGAGTTTGGACGGCCGGCGCCACGTCCACTGCCGATCGTTTCTCTTCTTGGGACTCTGGTTCAGCCGATTCATCGGCAGGTTCGTCTTCCTCGGGCTCAGCCTCATCTGCTTTGTGAGCTTCTTCGACCGGCTCCTCTTCCTGTGTGCCCGACTCAGCGACTTCCGACGCATCTGCCGACCCCTCTGAAGCGCTGATAGATTCTGGTGGAGCTGCTACTGGCTGTGTATCGGACGCCTCGTCTAACGGATCAGCTTCGCTGTCCGCCCGCACCAGGTCAAAGGCGTCGGATAGGCCTCCAACCAGGTCTGGGATCTCAGAGTCGATTGTGCTGCGGGTGGTGGACCATTGGTCGAGCGGAACAACATCGAACGCCCCTGATATGGTCTCGACTGCGTCTTGCGCCTCGGTTGGATTGTAGAGTGGGTCTGACGAACCCGATCCGGGTTGCGGCGCAGAGTTGCGGGCGGTATCGCCCGTTGCCGACGAGTCGGTGGGTTCGGTTCGTTCGGATGACTCCTCGCCGGTTGCGGGCCGTTTGTCGTCGCCATCGTTCATATTCCTCTGTTAACACGGTCGATGGTGGCTCGCCCAGAGTAACCTTCGTCAGAGTCCGCCTCTTTGTCGTGTCAACACAGCACATGCTTGTTTATGGACCTTTCGGTCTTCGACTCCGAACCTGTTTAGTGACCCAAAGCACCCTTGCGCGTTCGCCTATCACCGCAGTACGAGTAGACGACTGGATCGTTTTTGGAGCTAGTATGACGGCACGACATTCTCGACGACTGAAGTTCCTCGGCGAGGTGATGGGCCTTTCGCCATGGCGATTGCGTGCGCGGCAGGCGCTTGTCGCCCTTCGTGGTGAAGAAGACGTTCCCGCCAGTCGCTTCGGTCTCAGCAGTCTGAAACAACTGAGGCCCCGCGTAGCTATCCCGCTATGGCGAGGCCGCCCGGTGGTCGAGCGCAAGGCGATTATCACCAACCTCTTCAATCACCGCCAAACACCGATAGAGGATGGGTGGTCGGTCAAAAAGACCCAGGTCGAAGACTTCCGCGGGCGCGAGCTCACATACGATAGTCACAATGGTACGGACTTCTCGATTCCGGTGGGGACGACCGTATGCACGCCTGCGCCGGGGGTCGTGGCCCACATCGTGAGTGAATTCAACCGGGGAGGCCTCAAGATCTTCATCGATCATGGTGATGGGTTGATGACGAACTGTGCCCATCTGGCGCGAAGTCTCGTGACCGTCGGTCAGGTCTTGGAGCGCGGTGAGCCGATCGCGATTTCTGGCTACAGTGGCCTCGACGCACTGGTGACCTTCCCATTTGCTGCTCCCCACATCCATTTCAACACATGGTTGAACGGCAAACCGGTCGATCCTTTCGCCCATGACGCACAGCCCTCGATGTGGAGAGATAGCGAGATGCCCTCCCCGCCTCCGAACGCACCAGAGTCGACTGCGTTCGAACCGTCGAAATACTCCGAAGCACGCATAACAAGGGCGATTGATGCCTGTATCACGCCTAAAGTACGCTCTCATCTCAGGCAACTGGAACCGCTCGAGATTCGGGCGTCCCAAACTCTCGTCGCGATGAACTATTACCCGACCCGCTTCGAACGCCTGGTCAGCCCCTATAGTGAAGTGCACGATCGGCGAGGCAGACTGGACCTGCCATTCTCTGCCGAGGACTTTGACGGCGTTGTTTTTGTGGACGAGTTATAAGCCGCTCAGGCGCCGGAGATTCTGTTCGGCCAAGAGGAGTAAATGATGTTTGTGGGCCTTCGATTAGCCGTTCGTGACGTCGTAGACATCGCCCGCCGGGCCCGTTCCTGGGGAGAGGTCAAGCGCGCCATTGTTGGGCCGAAAACACCGATCACACTCAACCAACCGAAGGAAGACTCTGAACCGAGCGCCGATTCGAGCCCCACGGAACTCGCGGAGGAACTTCGAAAGTTGAGGCTCCGAATCAAGGCCGACGCACTCGACGAAGAGGGTCGAGTCGACTACCGCAAACTCAAGCAAAGCCAGCTTCACCGAGAATTGGACGACGTCAGCCGCTCGCTGGCCGACATTGAAATCGACGACTTGTCCGAAGACGAACGACTCGCTTTTTGGATCAACCTCTACAATGTGCTCGCCATCCACGGCGTTCTCCATCTCGATATCGAACAATCCGTGATGGAGATCCCCACTTTCTTTGGAAGAGTGTCCTATATCGTCGCCGGGCATCGTTACTCCCTCGACGACATAGAGAACGGCGTGCTGCGGTCCAACGCAAAGCACCCAGCGTCCAAGAAACGCCTTTTCCGGCCCGGCGACCCCCGACTCGATTCGTGCGTCGACGTCGTTGATCCCCGAATCCATGCTGCGTTGGTTTGCGCGTCCGCGAGTTGCCCGCCAGTCGCGTTCTACGAGGCGTCCCAGATCGATGCTCAGCTCGATATGGCCTCAGCCAACTACGTCGCGACTCAGATCCGTGTCGACTCGACGACCCGACGACTCTTCCTGCCCATCACGGTCTATTACTACAGAGACGACTTCGAGCCGCTGGTGGATTTTTTGGTTCAGCACGCCGACGACGAGTTCGCGGCCGCAATCCAGACTGCCTTCGACCAGAAGTACAAGGTCGTCTACGACCGCTACGACTGGTCACTGAATCATCTAGCGTAGGTCCAAGAATCAACTCGACTCGGGCGGTGATTGCGAGGTGGGTCCTCGCCTCCCAGCAGTTTCGCGAAAAATGTCGATTGACATTTCGCCTGTGCTGCACATGTTTGCGCTCGGTTGAAACTTGATTTGCCCGGAGAGAGAACGTTGGCTACCGAAGAAACCCAATCGCATAAATTCAAAGCCGAAGTGTCGCAGGTGCTCAGCCTCGTCATCAACTCGCTCTACAGCCACAAGGAAATCTTCCTTCGTGAGTTGATCTCGAATGCCGCGGATGCGCTCGACAAGCTTCGCTTTCAGGCCATAACCAAGCCGGCGCTACTGGGGGACGACCCGGAGCTGGCGATTCGTATCATTCCCGACGAGGAAGCGGGCACGTTGACCGTCTGGGACAACGGCATTGGTATGACGAGTACCGAGCTCAAGAAGAATCTCGGCACCATCGCTCATTCAGGCTCGCAGGCCTTCCTCGAGAAGATGCAGGCAGCGGCAAAACAGAGCGACGAATTGAGCCTAATCGGCCAGTTTGGGGTGGGCTTCTACTCGGCCTTCTTGGTTGCAGATCGAGTTGAAGTCGTCACCCGCGCGGCAGGTAAAAAAGACGCACTGCGCTGGGCATCTGACGGAAACGAGTCCTATGAGATTGGGGCAGCTGAGCGCGAGAACCGGGGTACGTCGGTCATCCTCCACTTCAAAGACGAACACAAAGAGTTCCTCGGCGAGTGGCGGCTCAGAACACTCATAAAGCAATACTCTGACTACATCAGTCACCCGATTCAGCTACCTGCCCGACCGGCAGGTGAGGACGAGGCCCCGCCCGCCGAGCCTTTCGAGACAATCAATCAAGCTGCCGCGCTGTGGCAGCGCCCCGCCAGTGAAATCACAGATGAGCAGTACGACGAGTTCTACAAGCACCTGACTCACGATTGGGAGCCTCCGCTGGGCCGGACTCACTTCCAAATCGAGGGCATGCAGCTCTTCACAGGCCTACTGTTCGTTCCAAAACGACCGCCGTTCGGTCTCTTTCAGGCAGAGAACAAGCACGGTGTGCGGCTTCATGTGAAGCGGGTCTTCATCATGGATGAGTGCGAAGACCTTCTTCCGAAATGGCTCCGATTCATGAGGGGGGTGATCGACTCCGATGACCTCCCCCTGAATGTGTCGCGCGAATTGCTTCAGGACTCGCGACTGGTACAGGCCATGCGCAAACAGGTCGTGAAGAAGAGTCTCGACTTAATCGCCGACATCGCCACCAACAAGCCCGAGGACTACAAGACACTCTGGGAGCAGTATGGTGCGATTCTGAAGGAAGGTCTGCATTTCGAACCCAAGCAGAAAGACCGCCTGATCGGCCTACTGCGGTTCCAGAGTTCGAAAGCAGAGGGCCTCACCTCGTTGCGGGAGTATGTCGACCGGATGCCGGAAGACCAGCCGGCCATCTACTACGCGATTGGCCACTCCCTCCGTCAGCTCGAGAGCAGCCCCCACCTCGAGGTCCTCAAGAAGCAGGGATGGGAGGTTATCTACATGGTCGATACCATCGACCAATGGGCCGTGGGCGCTCTGGACGAGTTCGAGGATCGGAAGTTGGTTTCGGCAATGACTGCCGATCTCGACCTCGACGGCGAAAAGAAAGAAAAAGAAGAGGATGCCGAAGAGAGTGAAGCCCAGTTTGTGGCGCTTCGGGCCGACATCGAGAAGGTGCTCGCTGAGCAGGTTGCCGAAGTCCGGCTCTCGAATCGGCTAGCGAGCTCACCCGCTTGCCTGGTCATCCCCGAAGGGGGCATGGCGACCCACATTGAAATGCTGCTACGGGCAAACGGTCAAGACGTTGCCAAAACCAAGCGCATTTTCGAAATCAACCCCGAGCACAGCCTGATCTCGGGTCTCGAGAAGGTGCGCTCGGCGTCACCCGAATCAGATGAATTCAAAGAATGGGTCGAACTGCTCTACGACCAAGCGGTTCTGGCCGAAGGCATGCCACTGGAGGATCCCTCCCGACTCGCCACACGAATGACTCGACTGATGGAAAGCGCCATGGGGGCGACCTCGTAAGGCCGGGTCCAGCAAGGACCCCTAGGAGCCCGTCGCGTATAACGCCCCGGACTCCAGCCGTTAGCTTTTAGC
>CAZDBH010000442.1:0-7326 GCA_964503485.1 uncultured Bradymonadales bacterium
CTAAAAGCTAACGGCTGGAGTCCGGGGCGTTATACGCGACGGGCTCCTAGTCCGTCGATTCCCAGCCAACCGCTCCAATCCGCGACCTCGCCAGCCGTGCTTCCCAGCGGTTACACCTCGCTTTTCGTCCGTTCATCCCGGACCTCAGAGTATTTGTGTTCCATGTATGTCTGTGTCATGCTTTGTGGGTAGGCAACCTTGAGTGAAGTCATGCTCGACGAAACAAAGCCCAATATCCCCACTCTGAAGATCAACCGACCCAAGACATTCGTGGTGAATCGTAAGTTCCCACAATTGTTCGAGGATATGGTGCATCTCTACTCAGATCGGACCGATGTGAGGGTCTTGTTGGATCGCCGCCACGGCGAGCGCCAGATGACGACAGCAATCGTTCAAGGCTGCTTCTAACCAGGTCGTCCCGGTCTACTCCGGCCTACTCCACTCGCCTCGCGACCAATCATACAATTCATAAGGTCCGAAACGATTCTTGTAGTTCATGCGATCGCAGTCGGCGATCCAGTAGCCAAGGTAGTAGTGTTCGTGACCTCGGCTGCGAGCCCATTCGATCTCCCAGAGGGCAGAGAAGGTTCCCGGAGAGCTCGCTCGCGCCGCCTCGTTCCAGAACACGTAGACCGACGAGACGGCCAAGTGTCCTTCATCGAGAATGCTGACAGCCGCGAGTTCTCCGTCAAGTCGATATTCGATCAAGTGGGTGTGAGCCAAGCTGGCGAGGAATCCGGAGGTATAGTCCTCGGCGTCGGAGGGTTCATTCTTGGCCGAAACCTGAAGCGCGTGAGCGCAGTACATCTCGAAATGGGCGGCATCGAAGCGCGGCTTGCCCACAGTGACTTCAAATCGATCGGACCACTTGCGCCACACTCTTCGTTGGCTCTTCGATGGTTTGAATCCTGCGATGGGGACCCGAATCGGGGTGCATTCTTGGCAGCCCACGCATGCCGGGCGGTAGAACGCCAGGCCCTGGCGTCGGTAGCCCTTCTGCATCAGTTTATCGAAGCGCGGCAGATCGGGAACAATCAGTCCTACTTCGAGGAGTGAGTGCCGATCTTCGAGGTACACGCAGGTGTCGGGCTGGCTGCTCTGAAGCGGATACCACTGATTCGATTTTAGGGCGCCTTCCTTCAAGAGTTGGATTCTACCTCGACCGCGCTGTCATTTCTTTCCGACTGTCTTTTTAACGTGCCTGCTGTTTGTGATCCACCTGCTTTCGAACTCACGGCGAGTCCACCAGATTCCCCCTCTTGTAAGGAGAGTCCCCCGTTGTCGCCGCTGGCCTCCTGAATCGAGAGCCGGCCGTGCTCGGGATCGTCTGGATTGCTGAGCGCCTGCCGACGGTTTGATTCGATTTGGGCCTCGTGCTGGTAGCCACCGCGAATCCACCCTCGTCCTTTGAAGTAGCCGAGAGCAGGGGAGCCAGAGCTGGTGTTCACGGAGGTCGTAAACGCAATCTGTCCAACCTCTGGCAACCGCTGTGATGCATCCAGCTCGAACCAGGCCGGATTGGCCCCGGTTCGCGGCTTGACGACGACGATTGCTTTGCCGGCGTCTGCGCCGTCGAGGATGTCCACCGAGCGGACCAGACCGGCCACACTTCGACCCCGCTTGTTGAGCTGCTGAGCCTCGAGGTATTTGAACAGAGCAGCAATCCAAAACATGCCGCCAAATATGAAGGTAAACACCAGTATGGCAGCGAGTGTGACCCCCGTACTGCCGGCCATCTTCCCGAAGGTCGCGCCGAATGCCGTGCCCAGAACTGACCCGCCCAACGCCAGACCGAGCACTCCCCCAAGCCCTCTTCGGGCGATGAACCGATACTGCGAACGGGTCGGGATCGGGATGTCGTCTGTGCCGCTGTCGCTCACGAAGTTCTGCTCCTGCGCGCCAAAGTGTGCCATGGCGACTTCCTCGAGTCGACATCTCGGCGGCACACGATGGGGCTTTGAGATTCAAGGCGGCTGTAGTAGAACATGTTCTAGTTTCGGCCAAGGTCGGTCAGCAGTGAGGGATAGATGGCAAGTTACGATTATATTGTTGTTGGTGCGGGCTCGTCGGGTTGTGTCGTAGCAAGTCGGTTGAGCGAAGATAGCGCCTGCCGAGTCCTACTACTGGAGGGAGGGCGGAGCGACAAAACAACGTACTGCCGCAAGCCCGGCATGGTGTCGATCGTTCACACGATCCCCCAGATTAAGAAGAAGTTCGATTGGGGCTACTACACCGACCCAAACCAACATACAATCGACCGCAAGATCCCATACGTCAGAGGGAAGGTGCTGGGCGGGTCGAGTGCCATCAACGGGATGATTTTCGTCCGAGGCAACAAGCAGAACTACGAGGACTGGGCGGCCGAAGGTTGCGACGGCTGGGCGTTCGACGACGTCTTACCCTACTTCAAAAAGATGGAGAACTTCGACGGCGGCGCATCGAACTACCGCGGCGCGGGTGGGCCGATTCAGGTAACCACACAGGGGAACATCAGCCCGGTTTCAGAGGCATTTCAGCACGCCGTTGCCGAGACCTGTTCAGTCGACATCATCGATGACTACAACGCAGGAGACCAAGAGGGCGCATCGATGTTTCAGATGACGCTCAAAGACGGCGTGCGGTCCAGCACCTCGGAAGCGTACATTCGTCCTCACATGGACAGAGAGAACCTCGACGTGGTCATCCACGCTGTGGCGCAGCGGGTGGTGATCGAAAAAGGGCGCGCAGTGGCCGTCGAGTGGGCCGATAAAAAGGGGCAAATCCAGCGGGCGGAGGCCAGCCAAGAGATTGTCCTCTCAGGTGGGGTCGTGGGATCCGCCCAAGTCCTAATGCAATCGGGTGTTGGGCCCGCTGACCACCTCAAGTCGGTGGGTATCGACCCGATCGCCGATCTTCCAGTCGGCGAGAATCTGCACGACCATCTCTTCTTTCCGCTGGTGTTTCTCGCCCCCAAAGGTGGACACCGCGGCACCGCCAGGCACTTTCTCGGCGGGATGATCAAGGAATACGCAAAAGGTGGGACGTGGTTCGGTAAAACCGTCTTCGAGTCGGTGGCGTTCGTTAAGAGCAGCGCTTCGCAACGCCTGCCCAACCTTCAGATTCACACACTACCGTGGGCTTATCCCGCTCCCAATCAAGACGCGCCCGGCCGGCCTGTCGTGGACACTCGGCCCGCGCTGACGGTGCAACCGACGTTGATCTACCCAAAGAGCCGCGGAACGGTTCGGCTCCGCTCTTCTGACCCGAACGATGCACCGCTGATCGATCCCAACTTCCTCGCCGAGGAAGCGGATCGGGAATTCTTGATGGATGCAATCGAGCTGTCTCGAGAGATCATGGCGGCCAGCCCAATTGCCGGCGAGATCACCGGTGAGTTGGAGCCAGGTGAGGCGTTCTTCGACAGGAAGAAGCTGGCCAAAGAGCTGCCCAACCGAGTTTGCACCGTCTACCATCCAGTCGGAAGCTGCAGGATGGGCGTTGACGAACGTGCAGTGGTCGACCCTCAGTTGCGCGTGCGCGGTATCGAGAATCTGCGAGTGGCTGACGCGAGCATTATGCCCAGCGTGATCGGTGGTAACACAAACGGCCCGTGCATTATGATCGGCGAGAAGTGCGCCGATATGATCAGGGCCTGACAGCACCACTTTGCTCGCTTTGGCCAATACTCGTGTCCAAGGCACTTCCCACCCGTACATCCGATGGTATGATGAGAGCCGTGCAAACAACACGGTAGCTGATGCGCAAAGCCTGTCTAATCTACGCACCCGACACGTCCGAAGAAGAGAGCTTCGATTTCGTCGATCGAATCGTCGTCGGTCGACGCCGAGGTCGTGACCCCAACGAGCCCAGGGTTCAGCTTGACGACAAGGCCATTTCTGGTCGCCACTGCGTTGTTACGCAAACCAACAACGGTGTCTTCCTGGTGCGGGACGTCAGTCGCAACGGGACGAAAGTCGACGGTCGCCGACTGGTTCCGAATGTCGACGTGCAGGTCGAGTCGGGGACCATCATCAAGGTTGGAGACCACAGACTCATGCTGTGGGTCGATACCACAGGCGATGTCGACGTCGACCCGCGAGATCTCGAGGACGAACAGACTGTTATCGTACGGTTGGAAACCGACGTGACCATTCTGGTCGGGGATATCAAAGGCTACACACGCTTGAACGAACGCTTCAACTCAACCCTCGTCTGGCAAGCTGTCGAGCCCGTCTTTCAGGCCCTTTCTACCATCGTCGAGTCCAACTCCGGCACCATCAAAGAGTATCAAGGTGACGCGATCGTCGCCTTCTGGGAGAACGATGACGAACACCCGGGACGGCACGCAATTCATGCCTGCGCAGCGTCACTGCTCCTTCACCAAGAAGCGCAGCGTTTGTCCGATCCGTCGATTTGGCCCATTGCTGGCCATCCACTACAAATGGACTGGGCCCTCACCACTGGCCGCGTCGCAATCAATACGATCGGTGTACAGCGCAGCGGCTTAGCTCTGGTCGGAGACGCGATCAATGTCGCGTTCAGGCTCGAGAAGCTCGTTTCCCAAGAGACCGGACCCATCATTGTCGACCAGGCGACGCACGCCCTCGCTTCGAGCGCATTCCGTTTCAACTCACTCGGCGCTTTCGCGATTGAAGGCCGCAGCCAATCTGAACAGATTTTCTCCCTTACCGGTCGCCGCTCCTAAACCGAAATGGTCCAGAATGGGGCGCACCCCTCCGTAATTCGTTCCAAATTGGAACAGTGCGTGTACCCCAGGCACTCTAGGTCGTAAGCAGCGGGGCTTCCTATCTGTTGGAAGTATATGGTGTTTCGTCGATTCCGGCTGGTTGGCACAAGGATTGTATTACCCTGTCGGGTGACGATTGCACTGAACTGACTTCCTTCCAATGAGCATTGTCGGTTTGGCTGGACGACTGAAATAACGTCCCGAGCGACCCGTCGAGACATCGTGACTCATCTCACTGATGCCCTCGGCGCGCCGACCCGTCACAAAGCAGCAGGCCGTTCACGTCGCGGCCTGCTGCTTTGCTCATTCTCATCGCCACACCCGCCGCCTCGCTAGCCACGCTGCTCCCCATGGGCTAGAAGGGTCTGTAGCAACAGGGAGGGAAAGAACCAGATGACAATTCGAACACTATTGAGCCTTATCACTCTGATCTTGGCGCTGGGACCTGCCACGTCCGCCTTGGCGCAGGAGGCCGCGACGGCTTCTGCCAATCTAGAGGCAAAAAACGAGAGCGGCGTCTCGGGACAGGTGGTCTTTACACAACAGGCTGACGGCGTACACATCTCGGCAACTTTCTCGGGACTCACACCCGGGAATCACGGATTCCATATTCACCAGTTTGGCGATTGCAGCGCTGCCGATGGAACCTCGGCAGGTGGCCACTTCAACCCGCACGCGACGGACCACGGAAGCCCCGACGGTGAAATGCGGCATGCAGGCGATTTGGGTAATGTCGAAGCAGACGCAGAAGGCAACGCTTCAATCGACAGAGTCGACAGCCATCTGACCTTTGACGGTGCCGGCAGTATCATCGGGCGCGGGCTCATCGTACATGCAGGTGAGGACGACCTAGTCTCCCAACCCACCGGAGCGGCTGGACCACGAGTTGCCTGTGGCGTGATTGGTTGGACTGCGTCCGAGTAGACACGACCGGGTATTCACCCGACGTTCGGCCCAATCATATTGCCGGGCACTACCCATTTCTCAAACTCTTCTTCGCTCAGATAGCCCAACTCGAGGGCTGCTTCGCGCAGCGTACTGCCCGCGTTGAACGCGGTTTTTGCGATTTTGGCTGCCTTGTCGTAGCCAATGTGCGTATTCAGCGCAGTGACCAGCATCAACGACTGGTTCACCAGATTCTCGATGCGGTCCTCATTCACCTCCAGACCCACAACGCAGTTGTCTGTGAAGGAATGGCATGAGTCAGCAATCAGGCGGGCCGATTCGAGCAGATTGTGGATCATCACAGGCTTGTAGACGTTCAGCTCAAAGTTGCCCTGACTTCCAGCGAAGGCGACCGCCGCATCGTTGCCGTACACCTGGGCGACCACCATCGTCAGTGCCTCGCACTGGGTCGGGTTCACCTTGCCCGGCATGATACTGCTGCCCGGCTCGTTGGCTGGTATCGACAACTCGCCCAGACCCGATCGGGGCCCCGACGCGAGCCATCGAACGTCGTTCGCGATCTTCATCAGCGAGCCTGCCACCGTTCGCAGGGCACCGGACGCGAAAGAGACCGCGTCGTGCGCCGCCAGGGCCTCGAACTTGTTCGGCGCCGAGATGAAGGGTTTCCCCGTGTAATCGGCGATGGCCTTCGCGACACGGTCCGCATATTCCGGATGGGTGTTGAGACCCGTACCCACGGCTGTGCCCCCCAAGGCGAGTTCATATAAATGGTCGAGCGATGCCGCGACTCGAGCAATTCCATGATCGAGCTGGCTTGCCCAGCCGGATATCTCCTGACCCACGGTAAGCGGTGTGGCGTCCTGAAGATGAGTTCGCCCGATCTTCACGACATCCGCGAACGCCTCGCTTTTCGCCAGCAGAGTGTCTCTGAGCTTGGCCAGCGCCGGTATCGTGGCCTCCGTCAGTACCTCGACGGCCGCAATGTGCATCGCAGTCGGAAAGGTGTCGTTCGACGACTGACTCTTGTTGACGTCGTCGTTGGGGTGAATTGGGGACTTACTACCCATTTCACCACCAGCCATCTCGATGGCTCGGTTCGAGATCACCTCGTTCGAGTTCATGTTGGTCTGGGTCCCAGATCCAGTCTGGAAGACCACGAGCGGGAAGTGAACATCGAGTTTGCCGGCAATCACCTCATCGGCCGCAGCGACGACCAACTCCGCCTTGTCCTTCGGCAGCAGGCCCAGGTCGGCATTCACGATGGCAGCCGACCGCTTGAGTATTCCGAAAGCACGAATCGCCGGTCGCTTGAATCGGATATCACCGATCTTGAAGTTCTGCAGCGAACGCTGGGTTTGAGCACCCCAGTACCGGTCGTTCGCTACCTCAATCGTACCCATCGAGTCTGATTCAATTCGTGTCGACATAATTCTTGTTTGGCTCTCCCTAGCAGGCGGTCTCCGGGGCCCACACTTCTTCTTCGCTGGAGTACGTATCCCACGCCGGGTGAGAGGTCAACCAACGGAAAGGAGAAAGGGAAAGGGAAAGGAGAAAGGGAAAGGAACGAGGCGAAAGGGAAAGGGGAAAGGGACTAGGAGAAAGGGAAAGGAGAAAGGAGAAAGGGAAAGGGAAAGGAGAAAGGGACTAGGAGCCCGTCGCGTATAACGCCCCGGACTCCAGCCGTTAGCTTTTAG
>CAZDBH010000443.1:0-7314 GCA_964503485.1 uncultured Bradymonadales bacterium
CCGCTAAAAGCTAACGGCTGGAGTCCGGGGCGTTATACGCAACGGGCTCCTAGTGCTCGACCCGCCCCCACCCGTCCTCGCCCAGGATCAACTCGTAGGTTGGCCAATACTGAAGGTCGAGGCGCAGTGTGATCATATGAGGCTGGCCCTCCAGATCGAGGGTTGAAAGCCGAAGCGCGGATCGGTCCTCTCTGCCGTCGACGACCTCAAAAAACGAGTCCAGATCGGGAGTTGGAACACCATCGACGGCCATAATGCGATGGGTGGGTCGGACGGCCGAGCTCGAGCCGGGCGAGCCGTAGCTGAGCCATGAAACGTAGAGTCCGTTGGGCTCGATTCCGCGTTGCATCGCGACTTCGAGATGGGGTCGGTGAAGGAGCAGCCCTGACCAGGCAGCGACTCGCCGTATGCCCAGGCCGTCGAGGGGGACGGTGTCCACCGTGAGCACCATTTCCTCGCTATCCCGCAGAATGGTCAGCTCCGTTTGTTCGTTCTGACTGGCTCGGTCGAACTCGACGAAGCGTGTTATCGGGTTGCCATCAATCGCGATGAGCATGTCGCCGCCCTGAAGTACATCGGCAGCAGGAAATCCCGCAAAAAGGCGAGATACGGTTAGGGCCTGTCGCCGCTCAGGGTCGTGGTCTTCGAGTGCATCTGCCCATGAATCCGACAAGCCGAGGTCGCGAGCGTCCGCCAGTGTGGTGGTGGTGAGCTCGACGCCCGAGGTGCGATAGGTTGCGCCGCCCGTGCTTTCGAGTTGTTCCAGTATCATTTCGATCTGCTCGACGGGCAATCCTCTAAAAAGGCCGTTGTCCGCTATCCCGTGCAAGTCGTCAGCGTACGAGACGTGAAAGGACGTCCAGAGTGCGATCACACGTCCAGCTTCGTCGGCAAGCACGCCGCCGAGAGTGGGAACCGTATCTTCGACGTTGATGGCTTCGATGTTGATATCGCGGTGCTGAGGGCGTCCGCTTGGAAATGGCAGAATCAAGGGCGCTTCTGACACCACTTGGGTCTGACGGGAGGCGACCTGATAGGATGGGTCGAGACCGATGAGCCAGACAGGATCACCTTGAGCGACTTCAGTGGAGTGCAGCTCAGCACTCCGGACGGGTGTGTCGCCAATCAAGTCTGGCTCGTATCTAACCACCGCCAGGTTGTGTAGCGGGTGAATGAAGACGACCTCACCTGGCACACGGAGTGAGCCACCGAAAATGATGTTGAGGTCTCCCAGTCCGATTGGCACTGTGTCTCGGTCGACGACGACCAATCCCTCTTCGGCGTCGACGACCAGACCGGCACCTGTGAAGCTACCGCCCCAAACCCCTTCAATTCGGTAGGGAATCTGAAACTCGACCATCACAAGTGATGGGGCCAGGGTTGGGGTTGGCCCTGCTCCCGCGCTGGTAAATGTGGTGCTGCCGACCTCCGAGATGGTTCCAGCCGGCGGAGGCGGCGCGTTCTGACAGGGCCATCCACCGGCTTCCTGCGACCAGGCACAGCGTTTCATTGAGTGCCAAAGGCGGTCCATGACAACGACGCTGACCAAGTCCTCTTGTGGGGTCGCAATGCTCGCGTAGCGCACGGTCATACGCTGCCCATCTGGGATTTGGGTGAGTGTGGTCCAAAGGGCGTCGACACTTTCGATCGGCTCCCCGTCGATTGTCTGGATGACAGCGCCATCGAAGACGCCGCCTGCACCGAACATATAACCCGCCTTGGCCACGTAAACTCCGGATACAGCCGTGTGGTAGTTTCGGGCTTGCTGGTAGGAGAGGGAATGGAGGATTCCTCCACCGATTTCAACGTACTCATCGGGTGTGATTCCGAACAGATCGGCGACTTCGAGCGTTACGTCGAGGGTTTCACCACCGCGCTCGACTTGCAACGTCACAGTCCCGCCGACGTTGTCGTCGAGAACGGATTCGAGAGGGATAAAGCGGGTGACCAGCTCGCCATTGACGCCGACCAGGATATCTCCCACTTCGAGTCGATCAGAAGCGGGTCCCTCGGGAACGACCTGCTCCACGACCAGCATACCCACCTCGTTAGAACGGGTCTGGCGCACGGTGTCTTCAGTTTCGGGTCGCAACCCCAATCGGCTCAACTCTTCGAATGGGGTGTGCAGGAAGATTGTCTGGATTGTGCCGCGGGTGACGGGCTGGCCAGTGCGGATCAGATCGAGCGCCCGCACGACTCGTGTCAGGGGCAAGTAGAAGCTGGCAGCGGAACGCCAGCTTCCGCCGGCATTGAGGGCTACGACTCGGCCGTCGACTCCCACCACGGGACTTCCGGAAGAGCCACCCGACGTGTCAGAAGCGGCTTGGAAGTAGAAGGTGTTGAAGTCGTTGAAACCGTCGCCATAGTCAGGCGCTGCCCTGTCGAGTCGGGCGAGGGTGCCGCCCAAGATCGCCAGTTTCTCCCCTGCGTCGTTTCCGATAACGCGGATTTCCATCCCCACCCGAGCGTTGTCGGGCGCCAATTCGAGCTCCGCGAGGTCCATATAACGCACTGCGCTCGGATCGAAGCGGAAGATTCCGAAGTCGTGGACCGGGTCCCGATAGACCGGCTGGAGGTCGATCTCTTCGTGGTTTAGGAGGATCGCCTCGGCCACGACCGGTCCGGGCTGGACCAGATGGCGATTGGTCAGGAGTAGGCCCTGTTCGAGATCGACGACGAAGCCGGTGCCCAGAAACGACCCCGTTCCTTCTGTGTCAAAGGCGCGCGGTACGTTGACTCGCAGTGCCACGATTCCGTCGGCGACGCTGTCGATTGTGTTCTCCCACTCGTCGGCGGGGGCCAGCTGGGTTGCGGGTCCTGCGCAGGCGCTGAGCAGGGCGAAGCAAAGAAGGATGGGCGAGTATCTGAGCATGCGTCTCTTCCGAAATTGAAACTCTCTGCAACAAACAGAGAAGATTGAATAGAACTTCCCACTAGATCAACCTTTGCCGAAACCGATTGAAGACGTATCTTCTCGGGCCAACTCATACGGCACAAAGGAAAGACCAGTGGGAGAAGTGTTATACGATCGGACCGGAGCATTGGCCACGGTGACGTTGAATCGGCCAGAAGCTCGAAACGCTCTTACGGAAGTGATGATTAGGGAGCTGGTTGCGGCCTTTGATCGGGCCGAGGCCGACCACGAGGTCCGTTGTGTCGTGCTGACAGGAGCGGGAAAGTCATTCGCGGCGGGTGGTGACCTCAAACTGATGAAGGAACGGGGTGGGATGTTCGAGGGGGACAGCTCCGAGCTTCGCGATCGATACCTTCGAGGCGTGCAAACAATCCCGAAACGTCTCGAGTCCTTCGAGAAACCGGTGATCGCCGCCATCAACGGAGCGGCGGTGGGGGCAGGACTCGATTTCGCCTGTATGTGTGACGTTCGAATCGCTGCAGAATCTGCCAGATTTGGATCGCCGTTCGTCAAGTTGGGCCTGGTTCCCGGTGACGGTGGCGCGTTCTTTTTGGCCCGCACAGTTGGGTTTCCGAAGGCTCTGGAACTCATGTTGACAGGTCGGCTGATCAAGTCGGGCGAAGCGTTGGATATCGGTTTGATCAACCGGGTCGTTGAGGATGGATCAGCCCTGGCCGCCGCGACAGAGATGGCCGCGCAGATTGCAGCCAACGCCCCCCGGGCTGTCCAGCTGACAAAGCGCGCCTGCTATCAAGCCTGGCACGAGTCGTTGCACGACGCCCTAGAGCGCGCAGCGACTTACCAATCGATCGTGCAGACCAGCCAAGACCACGACGAAGGGCTGTCGGCGATTTTGGAGAAGCGTAAGCCAAACTTCACTGGCCAGTAGGTGGGAACACGATGAGAGCGTACGGGGACTGGAAACGGATTCTGGAAGGTGAGCGGATGCCGTGCGCGATCGTTGACCTCGACGCCGTCGACGCAAACCTAGAGCTGTTCAAGGCGGCGATCGACGGTTACCCACAGACAATTCGAGTGGCCTCCAAGTCCATCCGGCACCCATGGTTGATGAAGTACATCCTGGAGTCGGGTGGGGAGGGCTTTCGCGGTCTGATGACGTTCTCGGCCCACGAGGCAGTGGCGCTGGCCGAACAGGGTTTTGACGACCTACTCATGGGGTACCCAATAGCCAGACGCGACGAGGCGGAGGCCATTGCCCGACTGACAGGCGAGGGGACTCGGATCATCGCGACAGTCGACTCACCGGAACAACTGCCGGTGCTGGCCGCTGCCGCCGCGGCGGCGAGTGCGACGATTCCTGTATGTATCGACTTGGACATGTCCTGGCGCCCGCTGGGCGGGAAACTACACTTCGGGGTTCGAAGAAGCGCGGTGAGGGGTGTCGACCGTTCCCTCGAGGTGGCACGAGCCATCGCCGTTACAGACGGATTGAACTTGGAGGCCTTGCTCGGCTACGAAGCACAGATTGCGGGCATGCGCGAGCAAAATCCCGGCAGTCGTGCCCTCGACCCCGTTCGCAAGCTGATCAAATCCCGCTCTGCTCCAGTCGTCAAGGAGCTGCGACGCAAGATTCTCGAGGCGTTGCGGTCGGATGGGCACAACATTGGACTCTACAACGGTGGTGGAAGCGGGAGCATCTACTTCACAAGGGACGATCCGGCGGTCACCGAAGTTACCGTCGGTTCCGGCTTCCTCTGTCCGCACCTATTTGATGGCTACAAGGGCATCGAACTCGATCCCGCAGCGTATTTTGCGATTCATGTGGTTCGCTCTGCCGATGCCGGTTTCATTACCGGCGCTGGCGGTGGTTACCTAGCGTCAGGCCCAGGTGCAGCCGACCGAGCCCCGATAGTCCACCTGCCTCGCGGCTTGACGCCACTGGATATGGAGGGGTTTGGTGAAGTTCAGACGCCGTTTCGGTGCGGTACCTCGTCGCCCATGCTGAGCATTGGGGACCCAATCCTATGCCGTCACGCAAAGGCGGGTGAACTGGCAGAACGGTTTAATGAGTATCTCTTCGTGCGCGGCGACCAAATCATCGAGCGCCAGCCAACCTACCGGGGACTGGGATACGCCTTCATGTAGCTTTCAGTCGGTGTTCACGTGTGAGCTGGTGGGTTGGTAGCGAGTTCTGTGGAGCAGTGTTTGGGGCCGGCTGAGTCGTGGAACAGGCGGCAGTCGGTCAAATGTCGTCACAATCGACGACATCGAGGCCTTCGAACCAGTGGCGGCCCTCCTCCATCTCTTCTTCGGTTGTCCCTTCGGGCCACGGGGCACCAACGAAACACTCGCCGACGGCGGCAGCCTTTGTCTCTTCGAGATAGGCCGACTGAAGTGTGAGGATTCCAACAACCGTCTCGAGAAATCCCTCGCTTCGTTCGACGCCATCATCTCCTACCGGCTCGATATCCTGCGGAAAGACCAACTGAAGGGCCGGCAGACTCGCGCCAAGCAACGTAAAGGCGGCGGTCTCGTTCCGGATCCATTGGGGGGCGCCGTCGAGGAAGCCAGGGCTCAAGTCCAAATGCAACTCGGCCTGGAAGTCGACCCCTGGATGAACCTCCACATCCCACACATCTTCAGCCATGGTCAGATCGAGATCAAAGGAGCGACCAGTCTCTGGGTTGATGTCCATCGCCCAAACGAGCGTATCATTGTGAACAACGGTACTGGTGTCATCGCCTAGGCCAAATTCGGTGAGTTCGAAGCTATCGTCGTCTCCGGACAGAACGCTGGCGAGGTTGATGCCACTGACTGTGAACACAGTGTGACCCAGATCCTCGCAGTCGACCACTTCGGAGAGTTCGTTCTTGCAGACACAACTGCCGTCTTCGTCCTCCTTCTCTCGCTCACATTCGTCAGCAAAGATTTCGTGTGGTGCGTCCAGGAAAATGGAGCCGAAATCGACCAGCAAATCGAGAACAGTGGATTGGCTATTGAAGCCCACGGACACAGCGGGGCAGGCCGCCTCGATCCCTCCACTCATCGTGCGCTCGTGAGCGGGAATCGAGAACAAGTCCTGCAGAGTGAAGGCGAAGGCGAAGGCTTCTCGAAACGCGAGCTCGAACCGGTAGGAACCCTCCCCCTCTTGGCGGAGGGATGCTTCGATAACGCCTTCGACACGTTCCGGAAGATCGACGTCCCCATCAGCCAGGTTTCGGACTGCCTGAATCGTGTCCGGGCCGTCCACGATGACTGCCAGTTCGCCAACGAACACTCGAGCGTCGATTGGGTTGAGAAGCTCGTCTCCGACCAATAACTCAGCATAGATATCTCCCGGTTGAGGAGACCAGAGTGCGATTCGGAGGGGCACGTTGTCCCAGATGCAACTGGGCGGCTCACTTGCCCCGTCGTCTGTCTCGTCTGAGCAGACTTGCTCGGGCGGAATCCTAAGGGTGACCACACATCCTTCTTCGGACTCGACGTAGTCACTCGACAAAAAGTCGGAGTCGAGCATGTCAGAGACCTTTGTCGCCAGCTCTTCGAGCCGCTCCAGTGGGAAGCCGGGCTCACACTCGTCTTCTGGATCGGGGTTGTCAGGCGTCCGTTCGGGCCGAGTGCAGTACTCAATGTCGAAGACCTCGACCATTGTCTCAGCGAGCTCGGTTTCTTCGAGGAACGGAACGGCCTCTGCCAGCCCTGATAGGTTGCCGCGAATGTTCGACTGGGCCCAAGCCAAGGCGTGCTCGGCGCTCAGGTTTCGGCACTCGCTGGGTCGTTCGAGAGTCAGGGCTTCGTCTGCCGGGCAGACCTCTGGAACATGCTCGCCGATATCGTCGGGTCTAGTATCCTCATTCTCGCCCGTATCGACCTCTTCGACGACATCCGGGTCGGCTTCACCGGGGTCTTCCTCAGTGGTTTCGTCGGGTTCCGTCTCGTCCGGGGGCAGGTCGGGTTGGCTGTCGAGGATGTCTTCGAAAACGTCAAATGCGATTACATTGTCCGCATCGGCAGTTGTCGTTCCCTCGTCGGCGTCATTATCGGAGCTGGCTCGGCCGGTGCAGCTCGCAGCGAAAAGCAGAGCGCAACCCGCAGCGAACACGAGCAGTCGGTCATAAGTAGGCGACATGGCAAGAAATCCTCAGAGAGAGATCGGTCACGCAAGACCAGTAGTACATCAGACCAAACCTAGAGCACCGATCGATCCGCTTCAAGCGAAATTTGGCTACCAGGATACTCCGAAGCTGAAGAAGGGGAGACCGAGGGGCATGACCGAGAGTATCTCGTCGAATTCTTGGTCGAGCAGCACCATGAAAGCAAAGTCGCCGAACATCTTAGTTCCGAAGTACCGAAAGCCGTAGAACACTGCCCACGAGTCACCGAACTCAAAACTCTCGCCGACGAACCCGAGTGTTTCAATTCCGAAGCGTACCCGCTGG
>CAZDBH010000444.1:0-7294 GCA_964503485.1 uncultured Bradymonadales bacterium
CGGTGACGGACGACTTCGAGAGAGGCTATTCTTCACGCGGCCGGAGAGTACCTATACGGTTGGTAGCGGCATCATTGACTCGGTCACCGTGTGGTTCCACGAACCGCAGGAGCTCTGAATCTCGGCAGACCCGAAGAGTCCGTCTACTCTGGGCAGGGGGCTTCCAAATCCGTACAAGACATCGCGTTCGAGGCGCGGCTCGATTTATTGAGGCCAAATGATCTGGGTAGTGAGTGTGTCCGCAGCGACGTGGTAGGTGGTTGATGTCACCAGGTCGATTACCTCTCCGGCATCGCTCTCAGCCGTGACGGTAACCTGGTAGGTGCCCGGTTCGACGTTGACGAACAGAAAGTGGGAATTCGCGCTGGTGACATCTATCTCGTTTGTGTAGCCCAGTTCGGCTCCCGAGAAGAACAATTCCCCACTCGAGGGCTCGATTCGCACCGTGGCACCCGAGACCTGGCTCTCCCCTTCGCAATCCATCAGCTCTCCGTGAATGACGCCCATGTCGGGGTCGATATCCACACCTGTGCCCAGCCGAAGCAGATCGCGCTCACCCGCCGATGCGATGGGTAGAGACGAGCCGTCGACCCACCTCCGAAGGGGATGTGTGGTGCCCGAACGGGTGGTCACATAGTCGGGGTGGCTCAACTCGAAGTAGCCTTCCCGTGACTCAACCGTGTCCTCGTACGCCATCTCGAAGGCGCCCCAATCGTCGCTGAGTGCGTACGCGAGCAACTCCCCGTCGGCGTTCAGCAATGAAACCTCCACACCCGGAACGATGATCTGTGCCCCAAACTGGTGGGTCTCCCCGTCGAAAGTCCGTTCACCGGACGGGTCCGATGGCGCGCTCCCACCAAGACAGTCCAAGTTGCCGCCCAGGACCACCGAATCTACTGTAGTCTCATCAGTGGCGTCATTTGAATCCGGGGCCTCCAAATCGGTGGAGGTGTCGACCGAGTCCGAGGAGCCATCGGACACTTCAGTGCTCTCGTCCACGGTCGTGTCGGTCTCTTCTGCGTCCGGATTTGAGGGAACCTCGGCCTGGGCGCAGCTCAACGCCGCGACTGCGAGCGTTCCTAACAGGCAAATCAGAGCAATTCTGGGCCGGCGAGACGACTTCGAGAGGTGACAGTGCATGGGTACCACCTGAGCAAATTGTGTTTGCGGCATTCCGCGGGAGCAGCGCTCAATGAGCTGGGTACCTTTGTCGGTACCCGAATCAGACGAGATGCACAAGGGGTGGCGGAGCTATCCCCCCAGCACGCTCATGGCTCGACCTCCCTATCGTGGCGCACTCTAGGATATGACGTAAACGTCAGGGTCAAGCGTTGTTTTGAGAAAGGTCTGCTACTCGACGGGCACAGGGCCGTGATACTCCAGCTCGAGCTGCTCAGGTGGTTCTTCACCGGGGGGTAAGGGCTCTTCTCGGCCCCAAACGAAACGCACGCCGCCCCGAATCGTGATGGTGTCAGTTCCGAACATCGACCCTTCGGCCTCGGCAAAAGGTTCGATCAGAGTTCCTGTGTTGAAGCTGAGACCCGCGAGCAGGTTGAGGTCAAAATCGGTCCTCTCCCCGGGGTTGTGGTCGATATAGGTCAGACCAAAACCCAACGCCGCGTACGGTGTGAAGAAGGTCTCGATGTCGAAGGGAAAGAGTAGGTTGAAGTCGGTCGCAACGAAGCGAACTACGTCGTCAAAGATGCCGATATCGACGTTCGGATTGATGACGACCTTGGATATGGCCCCCAGATTAGCGACGACCATATGAGACTGTAGACCGAAGAAGCCCAGTTCATCGACAAAGCGAAACCCGCCATGAACACCCACCGATCCCTCTGCGTGGACAGCCGATTGTTCATAGACTTGGGTCCCCGTGGCCACGAGCATCGCCAGCAACAATGCAATCCCTCTATTCGATCGCCTCAAACCCGCCTCCTTTCGGCGCCGCACTCCAATCACTCATGCCAGATTCAGGGACAGGTTAAACGATGATGCGTCCGATATGAACTACGGAGTGTTTTCGGGTCGGGAAACGGCCTCCTGCGGGGGCTTGCCGACTACTCGAGAAGGGCGCTTCGCCACTGTTGACGCCGACACGTACCCGGATGTGTTCTCTGTGCCAGGCAGTTTCGCCCGTGGCGCATTCGTCATCGAGATCGCGTGTGGACGAACCCGGGGGGGGGCACGCGGTCGGGATTCCAGCTGCTTGATCGTTCGTCGCCATGTCCCGTAATGTGTTGCCTAACGTCTACACGAGGTGGCCTGTGTTCAACGCTCTGCTTAACTGCGTTCTGTTTGCGTCCTTGCTGGGTTTTTCTGTGTTCGTCGCTGGGCCCGTCGTGGGTCAGGACAACGAAGGCAACGCTGCGTTGGGGCCGGCTGGCCTGATTCCTCCGCCCAGCCACCTCACACCAGAACAGCAGGCGCAGCTAGCCCAGGATTGGTGGCGCTCAGGCGACGATTTGCGAATTCTGACCGACGTCGAAGGACTCATCTCGCTGGTGACTCAGGAGCTGGGTTGTACCCGCGAGTTGATGGACTTGAGTTATGTGACTGGTGTGCCCGATCCCCTGGGCGCGATTCAGGCCGTGTGCAACAACGACCTAAATCAGTCAGGGTTGTACGTCTGGCTCGACGAAGCCACAGGCTGGATGAAGGTTCAGTAGCCGTCCGGGGACTGTCCACCCGCTGCACTTGCGGTGGTACGCGGCGCGACTTAAGTTCTGGAGGGCAGTAGATTTGGAGTGGTTTTGACCAAAGCCGTAAAAAACGCGGGGCCCGAAAAGGCCCCCTCGGTGGATGTTTCTACGTCGGATGCGGTGACGCAGTTTCGCCAGGACCTGGCGAGCATGTCATACGAGCAACAAGTCGAGGCTATTCGGCCCAGCCTTCCGATTCAGTTCAATGCCACGGGCGACGCGTCGGCCAGCGCGAGTACCAGCGGGGATGCGCCTACTGATGAGGAGCGGGCCAAGCTGCTCGAGCTCCTCGGCAATGACGAGGCACTGCTGGACCGCTTGCTCGCCAACAGCAAGATCAACGACAACAAAGCCGAACTGAAGACGCTGTTGGAGTTGCCCAAAGCGGGCAAGGTCCAGCTAGCTACCCTGCTCGACTCAGCCAAGGTGACCACGCTCGACGAAGTCAAAACTCTGGCTGCAGCTGCATCGAAGGCACGAGACGCGGACCACCTGGCCAGCCTCATCGGCAACGCGAAAGTGCGGTCAGCAGCCGATCTGGTTGTGCTGCTGACAAGTGACAAGATCCCTGACGCCGATGCCTTCGATGAGTTGCTGTTGCATGGAAAGGTCAACTCAACAGAGCATTTGGTCATCCTCCTGACCGACGCAAAGGTGCCCAGCAGCGCCGAGCTGAAGGTCGTATTGGACATGTGGAAGCTAGACAAGGCTGAGACGCTTGTTACGCTTGTGCAGCGCTTCGACGAATTCAAGCACGCTCGCTGGAATCTGTGCTCGGCCTTCGACCTTTTTCTCGATCCCGAGATGGCCGATCTGGCCAGAGCGATGGGTGAAGCACAACAATACAGCGTTCAACTGACGCTCGATCCGATTCGCGCTCGAATTTCGTTAGACGCCCTGCGAGATGTGGAAAACAGGGTCAACGCAGAGCTTGCTGTTTGGAGTCCCGCGGACCTGATCGGAATGACCGTTCGGATTTTCCAGGAGTTTCTCGCCTACCGCAACCATTGGGAGCCGGCCATCGACGCCGCGCTTCAGAAGGCGCGGGACTTCGTGACCGAACGCGCAGGGGCAGGACCGACCTCAATCGATTTTGCGGTGGTGAGCACCGAACTCCACGAAGCCGACGCTCGGGCGGGTGCCACTAAGAAACCACTGATCGCCCAGGCGAAAATCGACATCGCTGGCTCGGACTCAGCCACCCTAGCAAACCAGAGCGCTCAACCGGCGACGGCCAGTGGCGATGGGTCTTATGCTGCACCGGGGGGCGAACAGGGCCTCTACGTCGACGAACAGGGCCAGACAGAGATGGCGGCCCTCGACTCCGGGGAAGACAGGCCTAGTCCTGAGGAAATCGACGCCTATATCTCGCGGAACGACGTCCTGCAACAGGGATTGGCCGACTGCTTTCTTCAGGCTGCCCTTTCCTCGGTTGCGGCGACCCACCCTTCGGTTATCTACAATTCGATCACGGCTCACAGCGAGACATCCTATACGATCCGCTTGTACCGCCGGACACCCTACGCCGCACCCGGCCAACCTGTGGGGTTCGAGGCCTGCATGGTGGCCATTGACTCCAGTCTCCCGACGGACGGTGGGGTCGCTCGGATGAACGCCGAGGTCCGGAAGAAAGCCAGCCTGTGGGAGTACGTTCGAGTTTGGAGACCACCACAGGTGCAGGAACTCTGGGCCGTACTCATCGAGAAGGCGGTTGCGAAGCTGTGGGGCACCGGTTTCGCCGGGTTGAACCAGGGTGGGATGGCGGCCAACGCGTTTGAGGCGCTCACCGGTACGGCCGCATCCTCTGTGGGTTTACCGGCTGGCAGCAACGACTTTCAGAAGGACCAGAAGTGGACCGAAATCGTCGACCATATCACCAACAACCGCCCGCTGGCGGCAGGAACCGACTATCGGCGTATTTTCAAGGAATGTCTGGCGCAGGATAAGGTCAAACCAATACTCCAAGCCCTACTGGGGTCCAATAAGGACGCCCTCGTGACGGCAGTTCCCAACGTGGAAGCGTTGCTGGCCGGCAATGATATCGGCGCGTTGCAGACTGCGCTCTGTACAGTCTACGAAAAGGGTACAAAACCGATCAAAGACGCGCTGGTTCGGGACCACATTATCCCGGAGACAGGCGCTGCTCCATGGCACGTCTATTCGATCTTCTCGGCAACAGAAGTTCCGGGAGCTGGCGCACCGGCGAATCCGCCCAGTCGCTCCCTTCTGATGCGAAACCCGTGGGGCTCGGTGATCCCATTGTGTTCTTCGCTTGCTACCGGTCCTGAAGCCGACGGGGGCGCGTTCGATATCTCCTTTGATGACTTCCTGACTATTTTTAGCTCGCTCCATATCGGTATGGTGAACGTCGGACCATGAAGAAGCACCCGATCACGCCAGGCCAAGAGGCCTCCCTCAGCGAGATAGTTCAGCAGGCCGACAAGGGCGATGCGGTGATCTTCGCGCCCGGTCGCTATCATTTCGAAAGCGCCGTCACGATTCCGTCGGGAGTGAATCTCTATGGGGCCGGACCTGAAACGATCATCGCAACGATTGATGGTCCCGCCTTCGAGTTTCGCAGCAGTGACTCGGCGCCAGGTCACTGGGTAGTGACGAATCTCTCACTTCAGGGCTGCAAAAGCAGTCGACCAAGTGGAGCGCTCGACTTCGAGCACGGCGAAGCCCTGCTTCAGCGAGTCTCCTTCGCTGGCAATCAAGCGCCACCGTTGCGCGAGTGCGGCGCGAGCGCGATCTCGGCCCGAGGGGTTCAACTGATGTTGCATCACTGTGAATTCAGGGACAACATCGGAGGCGAAGCAGCCATTGTAGGGAACGACACCGATTTCTCGGTCAGAGAATCCCAGTTCAGCAACAACTCCGGACTGGTCGCCAACGAGATTTACAGTCGGGGTGCGGCGAACGGCTCAATTCAGAGCTGTCGGTTCGATGGCGCTGACGGCATCGCGTTCAACGTCGTACCGCCAGTCGCAAGTCGTGCGTCGTGGAGCGTCCTGGACTGCCAGCTCAATCTGGCTGGCCCGCCATTCTCGATCGAACGGGAAGGCCTGGTCGACCTCTATCTGATTGGCAATACCCTGCCGGAATCAATTCGTAGCACCGTCGACGCACTCGCCCTGAGCGGGGAGGAGAAGAAACAGCGGGTAGCGGGCTATGGCGCTGGGGTTTTAATCGACGGTCAGCCTCTCGGCACAGTGCTTCAGTACGCCGAGTTCGTCGACAACCGGATCGAAAGAAACAACTACATCTGAGAAACTCACACTCGTGGGCGGTTACACTCGAAGGGGTCAAGTGCGAAGTCACTTGCCCCACACACCGTTTTCGTGCGTTGATGAACGTGGCTCGGCGTTCGAATCTCGGGTAGTTCAAGCGAGTGGCAGAATGAAGTCTGGACTCTCTAGGTGCATCCTTTGTCTTCTGATCGCTTCCTGTGCTGAAGCGGTACAGGAAACAGAGGACGGCTCGGGCCAGGCCGACGTGAGGGCGCGGGTGGACAGCGAGCGTCAGGCCGCTGACGACCCAGAACCAACTGAGAGTGGATCGGGGAATCAGGACGCCGATGATCAACTCGACATGGGTACCGGCTCCAGCAATCAACACGATGTCGAACTCGACCCGGACACCGAAGAGGGTACGTTTACTGACGCCGCCGAAGAACCTATCGACGTGAGCCATGAACCGACTGAGGACCTCGAAAGGGCGTCGGATTCAGGTTCCGACGCCGAGAATGACCCCGGTATCGACTTGACTGCGGACACGACCGGCGATGCCGCGGGCGGCTCATCAGATTCAGCGACCGAAACTAGCCCCGACGTCGAAACGGATACGGGAATCGACACTGCAGCCGATACCAACCCAGACTCGCCTGTAGACTCGGTCGACGAAACAAAACCCGATAGCGTCAGTGACGGACCAAGCGATTGCACAGGGGCTGGTATCGGTTTTGGCACCAGCTTCGAGTCCGGTGACGGTGGGTACGGATTCACCGAGGGCCAGACCGGGGGCGAAGGTGGGGCGGATTGGTGGAATCTCATCAGCTCGGCATCACTGTGCCACAGCGGGACGGGATGCTGGGGCTCGACCGGCGACGACTACGGCAACTGTCAGTCTGCGGAGCTGGTTTCCCCCGCCATCGATCTGTCGGCGTGCGGAGCCGAGGATACTGTTCAACTCAGTTTCTGGCATTTCTACGATTTCGAGTCCCAGTACAGCGCGTGGGATGGGGGCAACCTGCAGTTTTCGAGCAACGGTGGCAGCACCTGGGTTGCGATTACGTCGCCCACGGATGACCCATACTTCGAGGCGATCGAAGACCTGGGAACCTGCAGCCCCGAGACGGAGCTGAGGTTGGCCGGCGGCATGGTGTGGGGCGGATCCAACGAGGCCTGGACCGAAGTGACCGTCAACATTCCGCACTCATACCGGGCGGATGATTTTCGATTTCGGTTCGTCTTCTCGAGTGACCCATCGAACCTGCTCGACTACGCAGGATGGCGCGTCGACGATTTACAGATTCGCGTGCCCTAGGAGCCTGTCGCGCATAGCGCTCCAGGCTCCGCCATTGGCTTTTAGCG
>CAZDBH010000445.1:0-7206 GCA_964503485.1 uncultured Bradymonadales bacterium
CGCTAAAAGCTAACGGCTGGAGTCCGGGGCGTTATACGCGACGGGCTCCTAGGCTTCGGCTCTCCGTACATCGCTCGACAGTCCTAAGAACGTCGAAGCGTACTCAACAGGCTTCGAGTTGAATGAGATCGAGGCGCGGATCGGATCGCACGATCCGGACTTGGATGCGCTGTCCCGGTCGAAGGCCTTTTGCCTTGACCGAGCCGCGCAGCAGTGTGTCTGGCAGCACGACCGGAGCCCTCGGTTTTTTGCCGAGCTGCTCGTGATACATCACGACTGCGTCGACAATCTTGCCCTCATGGCGCTTGAGGTACTCCAGAAACCAGTATCGTTCCGAATCTCGTTGTGCGGCCGAACAGGCCTGTGCGGCCTTTTCGACCTTTTGGGCCAAGGCGAGCAGGCTTTGGTTATCAAAAACCAGTTCCTCGCCCCTCAGGAACCTGCGGAGCTGGTAGTTGACGACAAGGTCCGAGTATCGGCGAATGGGACTGGTCGCTTGAGAATAGGCTTCTAGCCCGAGGCCACTGTGCGGCTCCGGAGCTGTGCGTAGCTCACCGCGACGCATGTGCCTTATCTGCTCAAGCGATCGCGCCAGAGGATCGGTGATCGTGTCGAGATGGCCGAGTTCGTCCGGGCTGGAACCTACCGCCTGAGTCCGAAACACTGTCGGGATCTTGTTTCTCAGACAGAACTCGGCAGTGAGTGCGCCGGCCTGAATCATCATCTCCATGACGAGATGTCGACTGGCAGAGAACTCGGCTCGTGTAATCGCGATCTCGTCCGCCACCAGCTTCACGCGAATCTCCGGTAGCTCCACGACTGTGGCCCCCGCGGCGTCGCGCAGCCGACGAAACCGGTCTGACGGCTGTTTGAGGGCCGTCAATGTCTCATGCAGGGGATGCTCGGAGTCGACCAAGCCAGCGTCTGCCTCTTCATAAGACAGCCTGTGTCGGACAACCACCCGGCCTGAACACACCTCCGCTGAGGTCCGATTTCCGTGGCGGTCGAAGGTGAAGAGGTAGCTAATCGTCTGCTTCGGGAGGCCCTTTTCGAGGCTCAGCCGGCTCTCGGAGAGGATCTTGGGAAACATGGGAGCGATCCCCTCGGGAAGGTAGATACTCGCTCCCTGCCGTCGTGCCTTGAGATCGAGGCCAGATCCGGGCTCGATCACACTTCCGACATCCGTGATGTGGACACCGACCTCGGTGGCCCCGGACGGCAGCAGCCTCACATGCAACGCGTCATCGAGATCGGGAGAGGACTGGGCGTCGATAGTGAAGACCTCGAGATCGGTAAAGTCTCGACAGCTCTCATCGACGTTGCTGGGGGCGGCAGCGAGGCGGGCTGCCTCCTCGCGTAGTTCAGGCGAGAACTTGGGGTTGATCTTGTATCGCCGCAGTGCCAGGTTTTCGTGTTCACTGACCTGGCCAATAAGCGTCAACAACTCAAAGGCGCCACGCGCTGAGCGCCCCATCGCCCGTCCCACGTACACCCCAGTCTGAGAGAGCAGTGTCTGCGCTTCCGCTTTGCGTTCGAAGTCGCCACCAATGCTCGCATAATCGAGTAGCAGGTGGAGCTGGGCTCGAAGAGCGGGCCGCTGTTTCAGCGCGTCAGGCGTCTTTTTTCCTAGAACGATCTCCTCGATTAGATTCAGGAAATCCTGGCGATCCGCTTCGTTTTGAGCGCGTTCGGCCTCTTTGGCTTTGGCCCGTTCGATTTCCTCCTGCCTTGCAGGACACCAGAGTTCGCCCCGTTTGTGGAAATAGAGTTCATCTCGGTCGAGCTTCGCTTTGGTAGCGAAGAAAGCTGGTGCGTCGACATGGCCGAACCAAAGGGTGGCCAATTCTGAGAGCTGCAGAGAGCTGTGGTTTTCGCCAGCGAACTGCCACAGTAGGTCGAGGTCGATACTGTCCTCGGCTGATTCGACTGCTGCGACGAGCGCGGCGAGTTGTCGGTACGCTTCGTTCGAGTCGTCGACGTCGATTTCAAATGGGGCAGCTACGAGGATTTTAGCCGGGGAGGTCGCGTAAGTATCCCCGTTCTGGGCCAATAGCCGGATCTTGCCCTTTGTCTCGCCGAGCACAACCGCGAGCTGGGGTCCGGAGGCGTGGTCGACTAGGACGAGCGTCCCACCCTGGGGTGCGACGTTCGATCGTTTCACAGGCTCATCTGTTTTACGTCGTTCACTTTTACGTGTGCGCCGGTCGATTCGCGAACTTGCTCAACCGTGACATCGGGAGCGAGCTCGAGCAATGTCAGACCGCTGTCATCGACGGCGAGGACACATAGGTTGGTGACGATAACGTCGACGCAGCGCACGCCCGTGAGGGGCAATGTGCACGCTTCGAGTATCTTGGGTGAGCCATCTTTGGCGTTGTGGGTCATGACCACGATGGTCCGTTTGGCGCCCGCGACGAGGTCCATGGCGCCGCCCATTCCCTTCACGACTTTCCCGGGAATCATCCAATTGGCAAGATCGCCATGCTGGCTGACCTGCATCGCCCCGAGGACCGTCAGATCGACATGGCCACCGCGAATCATCGCGAATGACTCAGCACTCGAGAAAAAGACACTACCGGGAATGGTTGTGACCGTTTGCTTTCCAGCGTTGATGAGGTCGGCATCCTCTTCACCTTCGAATGGGAAGGGGCCGATTCCAAGAAGACCGTTCTCGGACTGGAGGACGACCTCCATACCTTCGGGGATGAAGTTCGCCACCAGGGTGGGAATACCGATCCCGAGGTTGACGTAGAATCCATCTTGTAGTTCTTGAGCCACGCGGGCGGCCATTTGATCGCGATTCAATGCCATCATCCCACCTCACGAGGACGGGTTGTCCGTTGCTCAATCCATTTGTCGAAGTGGGCCCCTACGATTATGCGTTGTACGTAGATTCCCGCGGTATGAACCTGATCTGGATCCATGTCTCCGACTTCGACGAGTTCTTCGACCTCAGCGATCGTGATCTTGCCGGCCGTGGCCATCATCGGATTGAAGTTTCTGGCGGTCTTTCGGAACACGAGGTTGCCCCATCGGTCGCCTTTCCACGCTTTGACAAAGGCAAAGTCGGCGTGCAGAGCGTGCTCGAGCACGCAGTTCCTGCCGTTGATTTCGCGGGTCTCTTTGCCCTTGGCGACGTCTGTGCCGTAAGCGGTCGGAGTATAGAATGCCGGAATCCCGGCACCGGCGGCCCGAATACGTTCGGCTAGCGTACCCTGTGGAGTGAGCTCGACTTCGATCTTGCCCTCGAGGAACTGTTTCTCGAAGAACTTGTTCTCACCGACGTAGCTAGAGACCATTTTCCTGACTTGGCCGTTTTTGAGCAGGATGCCCAGACCACAGTCGTCGGTCCCACAGTTGTTGCTGACAATGGTGAGGTCGTTTACCCCTTTGTCGTGAATGGCTCGGATCAGATTCTCGGGGTTTCCACTGAGTCCAAAACCGCCTGACATGATCGTGGCGCCGTCGGGAATATCTGCGACAGCCTCAGCTGCACTGTTCCAGACCTTGTTCATGTTATCTCCAGGTGTATCCCAACTCGAGCCCGGTATAGAAGTATGCGGTCTTCATTCCCAACTCGAGTTGGACAATCCAATTCTCGGAAATGACCCATCGTGACCCAAAAGTGAAGCTGAGCGCCGGAAGAATCGGTGGAATGCGATCCTCTTCTTCCTGATCAGCGCCCGGTTCCAGCCGTGGATCGCCGTTTGAGTCGAAGCAGTTGTTTCGGATGATACTGGGGTCTTTGTCCTCGAACGGGTCGAATCCGGCTTCTTCGATGCAATCCGGGTCAACATCCGTCTTGAGAAAGTCGCCGAGAACGACGGCAATCCCGAGGCCGAGTCCGTAGTAGAGGTGCCAGCTGGGCTTGATCGCAGTCATCCAGTTGATTGCGACATCGGCCGTGATCAGGCTGAGGCTGTTCTCCCCCCAATCGGCGTCGACAACGATCTTGTCCTCTTCTTTCCACCAGTCGTCGGTTGTTCTGAGGTCGGTCCAATCGAGTGAAAACACGAGGTCGTATTCGTCCAACCGGCGGATGATGAACTCACCGCCAAAGGCGAAGTTGGTCTGTCCCTCCGACCACGTGTTGGCGTGCATGTCGAAGAAGGCGTCCAGAAGAAAGGCCGGAAGATGTACCAGGAATACCCGTGGAAAGGTCACCTGATACTGAACGGGCTCCGCCTCAAACAAGTCGGTCACGTTTTCGATATCGGCTTCGGCCTCTTCCTCAGCCTGTTCGATCAGCTCGTCACTGCCCTCTTCTCCCGTCTCGTCTTGAGCCCAAACCGTGGCGCTCAGCGAGACGGTCGCGAAAAGGAACGATACGATTCCGGCGACCCATGTCCGCTTCATGATTTCCTCCTATCAGCAGGTTGGGCGCAGTATATGGATGCAGGTGTGTGGCGGCAAGCCTCGGGAAAGCGGTTACTATTGCTAGTTTCTATTCCCTCGAAGAAGCCCGGTTCGAGTCGTCGAAGTTGGCTGCGCGAACGATGCCCTGCGCGGGTGGAAACGAACGAGGGACACAACTCGAATGGCAAGCTAAAAACGGTCTTAGTCTTCGGGCATGAACTGAACGGCGTCCCAAACGGGTAGTGCGTTTGTGCCGAGGCCCTCGTCGCTACAATCTTCACCTCGGCAGGTAAACGACGCGGTGTAGATACCTGCTGCCACGCCCAACTCGTATTCGCGCTGGTCAACTTGCAACCAAACAGCGTTCCCGCCAGCGTTCTGGCTGTACCACTGAACCAGGCCCCGGTAGTAATCATCGTGAATCGACATCCGCTCGCCGTTCCAGAAGATGTCCCCATAGAGCATGTACGCAATGCCACGGAGGTCGAGTGAAGCGCCCTCTTCGAGTTCGAACTCGCCGAGTCGGTACTGTTGTCGCGGAATGGTTCTATCCCCATTCCAGCCGGGATAGACATAGACGGAAACCGTCCCCGGAATGACCGTGTAGGTGGTAGGAGTCGAGCCGAGGTTGACGGACCCGCTCATCATGTTCTCGTCACCCTCTCTATAGAAGTAGGCACTGTTTCCAGTGACACCGATTGGAGTGCCGTCTTGCCACTCGAAGGACGAGGAAATGCTGACCTGTACGAAGGGAACCGAGATGGTGTTTTCTGACTGGACTTCGAGTTCCTCGGCGATGGGCCAGCGGCCCTGCAGCGTCGTACCACCGTTGAGTTGAAGGCTAATGTCGAGAACCTGGCCCGGAATCATCTCGATTTCCCAATGTGTCCGGTTGGTTGAGGAGTTTTGGTAGTACCAAGAGACCTGGCTGGGCAGAGCGCGATTGCGCACAACCAGGCTCTGGACCATCGAACTCAACTCCTGGCCCCGCGGCAGGCCAGTCGCCTCGAGATCGAATGAGACCGTCTCGAGGTCGAACTCGAAATCGGCGCCATCGTCGGGGCGCCAATCGCTCTCAACCAGTGAGATTTGGTTGTTGACCCCTTGGAAGAGAACGTCGTAGCGCTGTCCGCTCCAGAGCAGAGTCAGAAACGTGCCGGGATTTCGCGTATCCATCGGGACTCGCTGGACTGTTCCCTCCTGAGCAAACAGCAGGGTGCCGACCGGGCCATCTTCTGAGCCGAGGGGCTCTCCGTTCACCGTCACTGACCCGGAGACCAACAGGGGATCGAGGTCAAGCAATACTTCCGTGGTTCCAGGGGGTCGAATCGGGACCTCGGTGACCAAGGGAACGGCCGGAAAGAGGCTCGGAAGCGACCCGTTGCTCGCCAAACTCAGCGTGTAGGTACCTTCTGGGACTCGGAGGGCGGCGATACCGCGTTCCCCTTGTGTGAATTGGTGAAAGACGACTTGTCCGTTGTCACCCGTCAACCAGGCGCGAAAAATGCTGCTCTCGGCGCCGGTGAGGACGTTGCCGCGATACCTTAGTGTGAGGGTCAACTCGGGGTTCCGCAGGTCGATCACGCCGGTGTCGGCACTGCCGACGTCGAGCACGCCACGCTGAACGGTCTCTGGCACCCCGGCACCCACGAAATCAGCGGGATTCAGGGTGATCCAGACATCGTGGAGCCCCGGTCGCAGATCGATATCGAAGCCGCCGGTCGGGTCAGCCGGGATGGGCTCGGTCCACTGTTGCCCAGTCACACGATGGGTGAAGGTGATCCGGTCCCTCCAGGGAAAGGCGGTGAACAGGGCCTCGTTTCTGAGCGGGAAGTCGCGTCCATCCAATCTGAACTCGATGTGGACTTCCACGGCCTCGTCATCTGACTGTGACATTTCCGAACCCTGCCCAAAGGTGAGATCGAACTCGCCGGAATCGAGCCCTTCTGCGACGCAGACCGGTTTTCTAATCTGGCTGGTCAGTTGAGTTACGGGTCCGCAGAACGTGCCGGGGGGGCAACCGTTTCCGATTCCCTGCTCGTTGCAGTGAAGCGCCTGAACCGGCGGGTCTTGGGCTTCGGGGTAGTCCGCGAATTCCAACGGAGAGTAGCACACGTCAGTCATACATACGGCCGGTCCAATCTCTTCTTCGACATCAGCGTCGGCGGTGTCTTGGACTTCGACCTGATCAACATCTGGACTGACCTCGGCCTGCTCCACGTCTGCATCGTTGCCACCCGGATCGATGTCGGCGTCGCCTGACACAACGGTATCAGGCGTCGTCGTATCGTCCGAGCCGGCGTCGGGCTCAGCCGTCGATGCTGGGTCGCCGCAACCAATTGCCAGTGCGCAGAGGAGGGTCCACGGCACCACGAGAATTTTGCGTTCAATCACGTTCATGAGTCACCGCTGTACTAGTCTGATAGACGTGCTGAGTTCCCCCAAATCGTCGCACGTCGGACAGGAACTGTATTCAATATTTGCCCGCAATTCGCAATCGGGAATTTCGCCGCGAAGTGGGTTAAAAATCTCAACGGTGGCCTCAGCGCCTCCGGTGAAGTTTCGGATACCGCTGTGAATACTCCATCCCGTTCCCACCGGCTGTTGGGAGGAAGTGAGGGAGAAACCCAGCTCGTCATCAATCCAAACGATCGGGTCAGAATCCATCGTGAGGCTGTCACCGCAACCGATCAGTTCGAAGAACACGTTGGTCGACGAGTTTGGGGGCACACCCGCTTCGTCCGCCAGGTTGAGGTCGATGAATGCACGACCGCCATCCCGGAGATCGTGCTCGCTACCCTCGGGTATCACGTCGCCATCGCTCCAAAAGGAGAAGGTCTCGCGGTCGCT
>CAZDBH010000446.1:0-7183 GCA_964503485.1 uncultured Bradymonadales bacterium
CCACGCAGACCAGCGCCCATTCCGCCTGCACAGCCTTGTGGCCCCGGAGCAGAAGCTGCCGGCTGTTTAAACACCTTGGGAGATGCCCAGCGGCTGTCTGGACACTTAGAAGCAGCGCGCGACTACTACGAGGAGTCGTGGCAACGCTATCACGCACTGGGCTCGACCGAATCGGTCATTCCCCGTCTCAATCAAAGCCTGACCCTCCTGGCGGACGAACGCTACGACGAGGCACGCGGCTTGTTGAGCGAGTGCCGACGCCTGCTCGAACGAATCCAGCGCAGGGCTTTCCTCGGTGTGACGGATGTCTTCCTGCTCCCATGTCATGCGTCGGCCCGTGACTGGGGGGCATGGGACGAGGCCATCGAACTCGGAGTCCAGCGGCTGGAGGAGTCTGGGTTCGCCGATCCGGACGTTGCCTGGGCGGCCGAATTGGGAGCCCAAGTAGCCCTGAAGGAAGATGAACCGAGCAAAGCCCGCGCTGCGTACGAGTTGGCCCGCGATCAGTGGCGCAGACTCAAGCGGCACACAGAGTTGGCGGCGGTTGATGGCCTGCTTGCCGGACTCGAGCCATAGCCCAATCACTGTCGCTGAAGGTGGGTTAGCTTGAACTGTCCAGCGTACTTCAGCCCGTATCCAACTGTTCTGATTCAAGGCTGAATCAGGGGTCGAGGGCCAGCCAATACTCGGCAGTCTCTTCCGTCACGTCGCCTCGTGTCCGTGCCGTGCAATCAAGGAACACGCGTCGTTCACCATCGGGGGAGCCAACACAATAGCTGGCGCGCTCAGCGTCGTCTCGCCCGAAGCGTCGGTTGGTGCCTGCACACCGAGTGGCTTCCTCGTCGCTACCAACGTGCTCGTCCACCCAACTGCAGAGTTCTCCTGTTGCGACCGTGACCTCGATTCCTGCAAGAACGGGCGTGGCGCTTTCGCCCAGAGCGATGAACCAGAGCTCCAGCTTCTCTAGTGGGGAGTCAGCAGGGAGGAGGTTTGTCATCGATCCGAGCTGCCGTTCCAGCACTTCGGGACTCACGCCGTTGTTGATTCCTTGGCGCAAAATTCGGGGTCTCGAGTCGTAGCGCAGGACGACCGCTGGATGGTCGTTCCTCGCGACGGACATTTCCCCGCCGAGGCTGGTATCGGCCTCGCGAGTGGGCGACGAGAGAGATGCGTTCAGGTCTGCTTCAGTCGTCACACCCAGGGTCAACCCGTCCAGTCCGTCGAACATCAAGTCTTCGGTGAGCCTCGGTGCGTTCGGGATCGTGTCGTCTTCACCCGTGTCGTTGCCTTTGTCTTTACAGCCAGCACAAACCAGGACGGCGAGAACCAGAATCGTCATGTTTTTCATGCCCATGTTGTAACAGGTGTGGCCGAACCAGTCACCAGACAGCAGTGAAGGCCAACGGTGGTAACGGTTTGAGAATTCGCTCATACTGGGCTCCGAAAAGAACCCATATGCGAGGCAAGAAGATGCGACGACTCAGACCGATCGTGTGGCTTTGTCTACTCGTAGTTTCGTCCTGCAGCGGTACCGACGACGGTGATGGCGGTAGTGGCGAGGGCAGCAGCAACTCTAGCTCGGCCTACTGCCCGAACAATGTGTTCGTGGGCAACATTGGCGGCGTTCAGGCGACGGCCAACGTCCAGTGGTCGACCCAGCCTTCCTTTACGCCTAGCTCGCCGATCCTGGGTGAGTCGTACATTCAGATGGCGGGGGAGATCACGAGCGGCCAGTTTTACTACACGTTCACTGCCGAGCTCTACAATCCGACCGGCTACGGTGACATGCTCGACTATGCGGACGGCTCGACTTTCAGAATTCAGATTGACCTGATCGCCGACGGGTTCTATCTAACTGCCAACCCATTTGGGGACCCTGCGACCTATCAGTTCCTCTGCCAATAGCGGCGAGCTTGGAGGGTGAATGAGTGTTTCGAACCGAAGGGCGACGGTACTGTTGGCTGCTGCTGTCGCGTTTTCTGCTACAGCAACCATATCGTCGCACGCCGAGGCCTGTTCCACTGCAGCAGGCTCCGCTAAGGCCATCTATCCGGCGCAGGACGCCGTAGTAACACCCGATACACACGTGTTCGTGGCGACCGCTGGTGGCACGCTATCGCTCGATGCGTTCGAGTTGCTGCAAGGCGACGCAGTTGTGGGTGGTGAACTAACAGTAGTCGAGACGACCATCACACGCTTGGACCGAGGGCTCTTCCAAGACTTATACGTATTGACGCCGACGGAGGAGCTAACCTCCGGTCAGCGCTATTCGGTGCGAGTCACCTACGAGTTTGAGGAAAGTGATCCCGACGTGAGCGCATTCACTGTTCTCGATGGCTCCGGTCTCGACGTGCCCGAGCCTCCACAAGCGGTGAGATGGTACGATGACCAGTTGACCGACGTGGCCTTTGGCGACACATGCCATGGCCGTTGGGACCACCGCGTTCATCTCGAAATTGACGCTGACTCCGACGTGGCGGTCGATGATCCGGTCTACTTTCGAGTGATCATTGAGTCTGCTACCGACGAGTTCGAGAACGAGGAGGCCTACATCATGGGGGAACATCTGGTCGAAGATGACGAGCCCCACCAGACCACACTCAGTTCGGTGATCTACCTGCCCGTCGGATTCAAAGTCGACTGCATCACAACAATGATGGTTGATCTAGAAGGAACCCAGAGCAGCCTCGCGAGGCTGTGTCAGCCAGACAAGTGCTCGATTCGAGCCGAGACGGAGTTTTGGGACGATATCGATTGGGGGTCGATCGACGGATGCGAGACGATCGGCGACGGTGGTGGAGAGGAAGACGGCTTCGTAGAAGTCGAGCCAGATATGGGAGAAACCCCGGATATGGGTCTGGAACCAGATGCTGACGACGCAGGGCCAACCGACGCCGGTGAGTCGCCTGACGGCGCTGTGGCCGATCCATCAGACGAGCCAGACGCAGTCGAGTTCGATGCTGCCGAGGGCGATTCAGTGGACGATACGCGTCAAGACACAGGTCCTGTCGATGTGGGGACACGAAGCCGACCAGACACAACGACTACTGAGTCGACTAGCACAACTCAGATCGATTCGGGCTGCTGCTCGATGGTGAATTCCAGCCCAAGTCATCATTTGCCTGCATTCCTGCTTCTGGTGGGAGTACTGCTCGGAGCCAGAGGGCGAACTCGATCCCATAGGTCCTGATCCAACCATCGATATCCAGAACGAGGAAAACGAATGGACATTTACGGAGTCGTCTCATCCAGAGCGCGCCGAGCACTGTGGACTGCCGAAGAAGCTGGCGTAGACTACAACTTCCGCAAGATAAACTTCAGTGCGGCAGAACACCGAAGTCCGGAATACCTGGCAATGAACCCAAACGGTCGCGTACCAACCCTCAAGGACGGCGATTTGGTCTTGTTCGAGTCAGGCGCGATCTGCAAATACATCGCCCGAAAAGACCCGAAGGCGGGCCTGCTCCCTGAATACGGGAGCGCCGACTACGCCCTTTGCGAACAATGGATCTTCTGGACTGTGACCGAGCTGGAGCAGCCGCTCTGGTCTATGGGTAAACACCGATTTGCCCTCCCACGGGACTATCGGCTGCCGGAAATGCACCGCGTTGCGACGTTTGAGTGGGCTCGAGCAGCCAAGGTATTGGCCGCCGGGCTCGAGGGGCGCGAATACATCGTCGGCCAACGGTTTTCAGTCGCCGATATCCTGCTCGGCCACACCCTTCTGTGGGGTCGCGGGTTCGGTGCACCCTTCGAGAGTCAGGTTCTGGACGACTACCTGGATCGACTGATCGCAAGACCCGCGTTCATCCGCACGAAACGGCACGAGTAGCTCCCACCCCTCCCGCGAAGCTAGAGCACCTACCCATCCTGAAGCCCCCTCCGTAGCGCGGGGAGGTTCACACGCGCGAAGCTAGAGCACCTCGCCTAGCCAGGTGGACCCACTCCAGAGGTACCCAGCGGCATGGTTGCCCCAATCTCGGATCTCCGCTCACCGAACTGTCGTCATACACCCACCCTTTTCTCCGATTTTTCGGTAAAATCTCTTGATCCCTGAAAGAGCCTGTGTCATGTTTGTGTCCGAGGTTGGATATGTCAGACGCAGAACTCAAAACTCAGGCCCTGTTTTCGAGCATGTCGGTGGCCACCGGTCTGGCTGCGCTGACAGGTACGTCGCTCAAAGAAATGAAGCGTCTGATTGAGTTGGCCTACTACAAGGAACTGCGGCGGCGTTCGATGAAAATGCGCGAGGTGCGAAAGCTCATGAACGTGAGCATGAGCACCGTTGGCCTGTTGTCTCAGAAACTGAAGGCCCATTTCGCCGCGCCGGAAGAGCAGCGTGGTCTGCCCCGTCGGGTGCTCGCATTGTTGTGGTCCGGTCCCTTGAGCGCGAATCGGATTGCCCGAGCGCTCGCTGACACAAGCGAGGGTGAAGTCCAGCAGGTGCTGAGCGATCTGCTCGAAGCAGGAGACGTAGAAGAGCAGCGCGGCCCGAAAGTGGTTCGATACGCGCCGACCTCCGCCAGTTATCGACGGGTCGCCAGCGGTTGGATGGCCCGCGTCGACGGCTTGAACAACCTGATGCGTTCGGTTGGCACCGTGATTCAGAGCCGTTTCCTCGATGGCGATGAGCGAGCCTTTGCACGGACGCTCCGTTTTAGAATCAAGCCCGAAGAGCTCCCCCGCGTTCGGGAAGCGTACGAGAAGTTATATCTAGACCTGGCCAAACTGGACGAGGATGCAGGAGATGACCCGGCGGCCCTCGCCGTAACCCTGTCCTACCTGTTTGGCCCTGAAAGAACTGATCCAGAAGACAGTCAGTCGTGACCAGAGTGGAGAGATGAAGATGAGAGTACGAATTGTAGGGTTCTGTTTGGTTTTTTGCCTCCTTGGCTGTTCGAGTGATGACTCTGGACCAGGAGTATGTGGAGACGGTGAGCGCGAGGACATCAACGGCCTCACGGTTTGCGTGTTCGAAGGTGGCATCATGATCGAGACAGGATTCGACTGTCCCGCCGAGTATTCAGTAGCAACCGAGGTTGAAGACGTTGGAGTCGCCTGTTCCGAGGACGACTTGGACGGGTCAGTAGTGGACGAGATCAGACGGCGCTACTTCGACTCCGGTCCAGACCCCGACGCAGGAGTAGACGACGGCCTCAGCTTCGATGTCGATCCGTTCGATGGAGGCTCGACCGGCCCGGCCCTCACTATCGTCTCGCCAACGGCGAACCAAGAAGTGAGCGAAACACTCGAGATTCGACTCGAGACGCGGGACTTTGAATTGGTCGAACCGGGAGGAGCGAACACTCCCAACGAAGGTAGCATCAGAGTTTACATCGACGATGAGCCGATCGTCCCCGGTGACACGGCGTTGACCCAGTCGAGTATCGATGTTCGTGTGTGTTCCTTGGCCAGCGATGAGCCAGAGGAGCACACGCTCGAAATCGTGGTCCACAACAACGATGGCTCTGTGCACGACGAGATTTCGTCGCAGACGGTTACGTGGGTCATGCTGCCTGGCGGATGTGGAGATGACAGCTGCGCGTTTACCGCTGGCTGCCGGGTTGCAGGGGATGATGGAGACTTCAGCGATTCGCTGGATGTGTCGCCATTGGACACCGTCGAGTGCTTCGCCGAGGCTGCCGACGACGTTGTAATGGAATACGACTGGACCTTTGATACTCAGCCCAACGATTCGACCACGGTCTTCACACCGAACTCCCGCGTCGATAGCCCCAGTTTCTTCGTCGATCTCGCCGGTGTCTACGAAATCACCGTGGAAGCCGGGGACGGAGACGGTGAGGCCTGTGGCGAACGAGAGATCACCGTGATGTCGGTACCCTGCTGCGAACAGCTACATGTCCAACTGATCTGGGGTCCGACAGACGATCCGGGCGATCTCGATCTGCACCTACTTCGGGACGTTGAAGGGGCGATGTGGAGCCAATCACCAGACGATTGCTATTACGAAAACAGGACGACCTCCTGGGGAGACGTCGAAGCCAACCAGGCGGAACTCGACCTTGATGACGACGCCCACGGTCCCGAGAACATCAACCTGGACCAGCTCGAAACAGACATCACCTATCGTATCGGTGCCGTGCTCAGCTCGGACCCCGGCAACGGAGCGGTCGCCACGATTCGTGTCTACCTTGATGGGGTCGTGGCCTTCGAGAGGGACGGTATCGAGTTTGGCGATGAGGTCGGCATGTGCGAGGTGGCCACGGTCCTGAAACCGGACGGCGAGGAAGCGAGCGTTGAGGCCTCACTAAACTGTTTCGAGTCGGTCGAGGCCGCCAACGCCGCTCGCTAGAGCCGCAATCCGGGCCTTGGCTAATCGAGTGTCTTGTAGTGCCGCGTCGAGTGCGGCCACGAACTTCAATGTGCCCGCCCTGGGACCAATACCAGAGTGCTCCAGGCGGAGCTCGCCGATGGCTTCAGCAGCCTGAATGATTCAACGCTGGTCTCGGTCGCAGATCCATCTCCCCTTGTAGGTTCGATACCCACCCGCTAGATTCCTTTGCATGACTAAGCATTACATCACGTGTGTCGAAAAACTGGCCCGGCGCTTTCCGCCGGAACGTGTCGCCGAAACCGTGGGGGTGGATGCAGATGCTATGCGCGAGCTCGCGCGCAAGCTGGCTGCCAGCAAGGCTGCCTGCGTTTACGGCCGACTCGGCGTGTGCACTCAGCGTTTTGGCGGCCTGAACGCCTGGTTGGTGAACGTTCTGAACGTCGTCACCGGCAACCTCGATCGCGTCGGTGGTGTGATGTTCACCACTCCGGCATTCGATTTGGTCGGTATGGCCAGCAAGCTGGGGCAGCGAGGGCACTTCGGCGTTAGAAAGAGCCGCGTCAGCGGTCTTCCGGAGTTTGGGGGCGAGTATCCGGTGTCGGTGCTCGCCGAAGAGATCGAGACCGAGGGCGATAACCAAATCAAGGCACTGATCACGTTGGCAGGGAACCCTGTTCTGTCGGCACCCAACGGCCCTCGCTTGAGCAAGGCTTTCGAGAGCCTCGACTTCATGGTGTCGATCGACTGGTACTGCAATGCGACCACCCGCCATGCACACTACATTTTGCCACCGGTTTCGGCCCTCGAGCGCGACAACTACGGCGTCGCCTTTCACGCACTAGGAGCCCGTCGCGTATAACGCCCCGGACTCCAGCCGTTAGCTTTTAG
>CAZDBH010000447.1:0-7151 GCA_964503485.1 uncultured Bradymonadales bacterium
CGCTAAAAGCCAATGGCGGAGCCTGGAGCGCTATGCGCGACAGGCTCCTAGGGGACGCGGACTCGTCACGGTCACATCCCGCGGCGGTCGCCAGGCCGGCGAGCAGTATGAAAGCGATCGTCCTCACAAGGTTCTTCCTATCCTCGAAACTTCCGCACGTCGGCTATTCCGCTGTCTGAACGGACAGTGCCCCGCCACCGGGAAACTGTCCAGCAGTTCGATACTGGACTTGTAGCGCCCGATTCTCAACGTCCCGCACTATCCAGTGAAACGGGTGTTTTCCTCTCGACTCAAAGTCGTTTGACGGCCGATTGATGCTGGCCTGGCTGTGGGATGTGCTATAGATTGGCGTCCTCGAAGCAAGGCGAAAGATGAGCGTCCATCTACTTCATAGATTAAATAGTTAAGTGCACCAGGTCGTTTTGACCTTTTCCGCTTCAGCGGAGTGGGTCGATACCGGCCTTCAACCTGATGTGCTGGCGGGCCGCCCTATTCTGTGCGGTTTCGCTCATCGCATGCTGTGGGTGCTCAAGGACAGTCCCGAAGACGAGCCTCAGCCTATACTGCTGCTGCGGCACGTGGTCGATGACCAGTTCGCGTCGGGGAGACCGGCTCGGAAATGGAAAGGCCCGGAGAGTCTCGAACCAATCATCGAAAGCGGTGTTTCGGTTCCCGTCGCACCGGGGTCAGTCTGTCGTTTTCCTGCTCGTGGCGGCAGGCTCGAAGTTTGCCTGGGTCGGATCTCGGCGACGAATGATGTCTTGAGCTATCAGGGATTTCTTCAGCTCGATCTTTATATCAACAGCAGCGGCGATGACGACGCCGTGCTGAGAGAGGTTGACCACATCCAGGTGTACCAGTGCCCTGTCGAGGAGTTTCCGCCTTTAGACAGGCTACCCGACCCCAGGGGCGCGCCGTCGGTGAACCTCGCCGACAATATCCTTCACTAGCTGGGCAGGTTGATGGACCAGGTTACCGACAAAACACATTTGATTGACTTGATGCATCTGGGCGCACCCAACATCATCGCTTCAGCGATCTTGGAGTTGGACGATGGAGTCGCAATCATCGATCCGGGGCCGGGCTCGACTGTGTCTAGCCTCACGGCAGGCCTTGCCGCCGGTGGCTACGGTCTATCGGACCTGCGGGCGATCTTCCTGACCCACATTCATCTAGACCACGCCGGCGCTACCGGAACACTGGCCTCAAAGAATCAAAACCTTCGAGTCTACGTCCACCGGCGCGGTGCTCGCCATATGGTCAGGCCCGAACGCTTGATCGCGAGCGCAACTCGGTTGTACGGCGACGATATGGAGCGACTGTGGGGGGAATTCCTGCCGGTTCCAGAAGATCGCGTAACCGCACTCGAGGGTGGTGAGGCGATCGTCCTCGGCGGCCGAGAGCTGCAGGTGGCTTATACCCCGGGCCATGCCTCACACCACGTCAGCTACTTGGATACCGGGACAGGGACCGCTTTCACGGGAGACACTGCGGGGTGTCGCGTCGCTCCGGCGAGTTTCGTGCTGGCCCCGACTCCCCCGCCCGATGTCAATTGCGAGCTGTGGCTCGAGAGTATCGATATCTATCGGCAGTGGGCGCCAGAGCGGCTGTTTCTCACTCATTTTGGCGCTTTTGAGGACGTCGAACGACAGTTGGACGCGGTGACCGACAACCTCCTTAGGCGTCGTGACCACGTCGCTGCTTCGCTGCTCGGGGAGGAAACCGACGACGAGAGATCTCGGACCTTCGCGAGCTGGGTGGGACGCGACTTGCGGTCGAGCATGGACGACGCAAGAGCGGAACAATACGAACAGGCCGCTCCCCCAAAGAGTTGTTGGTACGGCATGGCGAGATGGCTCTCAGCCGATCGTTAACGTTTCACCCTGGCACGGCAAATGCATTTCGGCGCTTCCGACAGTTTTCTGACGGACCGTCGCAGGAGTGTCCATGCTTCGTCGCTACCAGTTGATATCGCTCGCAGTTTTAACCCTTTTCGGGTGCCAGTCCGACGAGAACGGACAGACCACCGGCTACGTCCTTCAGCAGCAGCCGATCGTTAACGGCACACGCGATCCCCAGGCCGTGGCACTGACCGAGGGTCAGCAGAATGCAATCGGCTGGCTTCATTCGGCCGGTTATCCACACTCAGCGTTTTGTACCGGTACCATTATCTCACCAACGGTGGTTGCCACCGCTTCCCACTGTCTGGAAGGGGTGCGAGCCGGGCAGATTGGTTTCAGCGTGGGTCAGCTCACCACCGACCCCTTGGGGACCTTCGGTGTCGAAGCAATACACATTCACCCGCGGGTCGATGCGGCCTTGCTCGTCTTGGATCAGAGCGCGATTGAAGCGGTAGATGGGCTCTCTCCTATCTTGGCCAACAGGACCTCTTTGACCAACGACCTCGTCGGATCACCGATTCAGGCGGGAGGATACGGACAGACGCGAGACCCCGCACGCACGGGTCGTTGGTTTGCGACCGTTTATCTGGCGGCTGTGGGTGATAGCCAAATCATCGTCGACGGCCGAGGCGATCAAGGAATCTGCTTTGGCGACTCTGGCGGCCCGGCAATTGCCGAGCTGCAACCGGGCATCCCGGTCCTTTTAGGTGTCGAGTCTCACGGCGACGGAAGTTGTGTCGACAATGACTGGCTCACCCGGATTGACGCCATTTATGAGGACTTCATCGAACCGGTGGTCGGTGGCGGTGTTCAAGTCGGACTCTGCGACCCGCTCGACTACGAAGGCCAATGTCTTGGCGAAGAAGCAGAATGGTGCGAGGGCGGCGTTGTTCTTCGACGAGACTGCACGACCTTGGGTACGACCTGTGGGTTGGTCAGCGAAGAGATCGGCTTTGCGTGCGCGTGCGACGTGGGAGAGTTCGGCCGCTGCGCTGGGAACATCGCCCAATGGTGTGAAAATGGGCACCTACGTCAGCTCAACTGCGAAGCTCGCGGCGAAATCTGCGGATGGGCCGGCGCTGACCACGGCTATTTTTGTGATCGACGAGCTCGCTGCGGACCCAATGACACGGCCGAAGGGCGGTGCGAAGGCGACGTCATCCTGTCGTGTGTCGACAGCCGATTGGACTCGATTAACTGTAGGGCCAGGGGCATGACCTGCGGCTCCGACGAGGGCGGGGAAATCGGATGCGTCGAGGGAACGGCTGTGGCCGACCCAGATACTCCGGCGACTGATGACGAGCTCGATGGGCCCACGGGTGACAGCGGCGAAGGCGACGCTTCACTCGCCGAGGACGATGAGAGCGCTGAAGGCGAGTCGGGATGTCAGACGACCGGCAGCCAGAACACGTCCACCTTTGCCTTCGTGCTAATGGCGCTCGCCCTTCTGAAGCGACGCGAGCCCGCTTCTGCACGTAGCCTGCGACGCTGAATGCGACCGTTTAGGGCGCTCAGTCGGTCTATTTCTGAGGTTTACTTGTTGAACTTCAACTTGCTGGTCCAAGCCATCGGGTTGTAGACCTGGGACGGGTCGTAGGCGGTCCGGACGTGTGTGAGGTCGATTTGGTCACTGTTGTCGGTATCAGCGTCCACGTGGTGAGCGACGGCACTGATGAGCTTCAAGTGGGCCCGCATCGGAAGCCCTTTCCATATGTAGGATACGGCAGCTCCGAGGTCGACGAGTTCATTCGAGCGACAGCACCAGGGTAGCAATGCCGCTAGATTCGGTCGATCAATGGCCATTATCACGGTCAGCTCCTTCGCGGGACGAGTTAGCAGCGCGACATGTCAGAAGCGCGTGTCTCGCCGGGTCATAGGGTAGCAAGGCCCGTACCAATTCCAGCATGGCAGCGAAACACGGGTTAACCACTTGTTATCAAAGGATTTCGACAACCCCATAGCGCCGGATGAACCAGTGTGACATTGCGGGTGTGCGGTGTGCGTGCTTGAAGGAAAACTCCACTGCGCCTAATCTGCCGCTCGGCCTACGAGGAGAGGAGTAATAATGCGAGTTTTAACTTTTTTAGTTGCGGTGGTTTTGTTCATCGGAGTGACGAGCTGCGGGGATGACGAGGTCACGACTGACCCCGACACGACTGTCGAAGACGGGGCCAACGATCAATCCGGCGAGGACACAGCCTAGTGTTATCTGCCACCGGATCGGGCGGACGCCGACGCCGATGACGGCCCAGAACCGGGTGATCCCGTGGTGGTCGATTTGTCACCCTATCTCGCCGGCGAAGATGGGAGTGTGCAGGTCTATCAGGCCACCGAAGAAGCGGATTTCATTACCGGGAACAATGCGGACAGCCGACCTGGTGACTACATCCTCGAGAACTCGGTCGCTCGATTTGCGATTGAGGGCGACGCCCGGGTCATTGCTCCCTGCCCATTTGGCGGAAACCTCATCGACATGGATATCGTCCGCGGAGAAGAAGAGGCCGGCGGTGACGTACTCGGGGAACTGTGCCCCATGCTTCAACTGGGCCAAACGACAGTGCCAGACCGATTTGAGATCCTCGAGTCGGGAGACTCGGGCGGCAGCGGTATTCTGGCAGTGACCTCCCACATGGAGATCTTGGACTTCTTCAATCTCCTCGGAATGATCGAGGGCTTTGCACCGGGCATTATCACCGAACTGGCTATTGATACAGAAGCGATCGCTCCCTACACGGTCACGGTCTACTACATCCTCAATCCAGACGAGCCGGTACTTCAGATCGTCACGTCCGTACGCAATGATGGGTCTGAGGCATTCCTCACGCCCTTTATGCACTTGATTGATAGCGGTGGAGACATCGAGGTCTTCAACCCGCTCAGCTCGTTCTCCGGTTTCGGATTTTCACCGTTGGGTGTTCGCTCACTGACGGCAGAACCGCTTCCCTATGTTGCGTTTGCTGGTCCGCGGACGAGTTATGCCTATCTGCCTGACCCTGACCCCTCCCTATCGGGTGAGCTGCCTATGTCCGGGTCCTACCTGCTGGCGTCGGGTCTCGTCTTTTCGCTGATGGGCAATGCGAACGCGACATCGCTGATTGCTGTCCCTCCCGCAGCCTTCCGGAGTTCACCCGGTGTTCTGACCATCGAACCAGGAGATGTGGTGACCTATCGACATCGCATGATCGTCGGCGACGGGTCGCTGGCGTCAGTGGTTGACCGCGTTTATGACTTGCTCGAACTCGACTCGGGGACGGTCAGCGGCACGGTGACGGATTCCACAGACACTCAGGTCGCAGGTGCCAGGATCAGCGCAGTGGCCTCTGATGGTAGGGCTTACAATCACGCCCGCTCGGATGACGCGGGACAGTTCACGATGTCCCTGCCTCCAGGTTCGTACACAATCAGCGCGCGGAAACCGGGCCAACCGCCGGTTGAAGGTGTTTCTGTGACGGTCGTGACGGGTGAGGACGCGGAGGCGAATCCAGCGATTCAGCTCAGCGGCTTACTAGCGGTCACCGTGCGAACTGCAGACGGCGACGCGGTACCAGCGCGAGTGACCGTTGTCTGTGTCGACGAATGTGCGAACCAACCAACCTCACAGGAACAAGACGTGACGTATGACCCGTTGATCGAGGGTGTTGCGGCGGTTGGGTTCGCCGGTGGGACCGGCGAAGTCGACATCCCACTTGCTCCTGGGGACTACACCATCATCGTCAGTCGAGGCCCTGAGTGGTCCATTTACCCAACTGGCGCCCTGACGGATGGCGGTTCGCCCATATCGATCACCGCCGGTGAAGACACCTCACTCGACGCTGAGATCGCTCAGGTCATCGACACGAGTGATGCTGTTTCGGGGGACTTTCACATCCACACGATCAACTCCATGGACAGTCCCATTTTGCTTGCGAACCGGGTACTCGGCTTCGTGGCTGAGGGACTCGACGTGCTTGTTAGCACCGACCACGACTACATCACCGACTTCGCGCCCGTACTGGAGTCACTCGCGCTGGAGGCTTGGTCGACGACGATGATTGGGCAGGAAGTCACGACCGACACCTACGGCCACTACAACGGCTTTCCGCTCGAAAGAGACCCGGACAGCGTCAACGGCGGCGCTCTCGACTGGGGCAATGGCGAAGAGCTGAGTTTGACGCCTGCAGAACTGTTTGACTGGATCGACGAACACTCTGGCGAGCAAGTGATTCAGATCAATCACCCCGACAGACTGGGCATGATCACGGGTCTCCAAGCTGACGTGCTCACGGGAGAAACCTGGGTCGACCCAGCGCGTATCCGTCTACCCTCGGACTCGGTGAACGAGGACACCGGAGAGTCGGGCCTGTGGAGCGATGGATTCACGGCCATGGAAATCCTCAATGGAAAGACGAACGACAATATGTGGATGCGCATGCGCTGGTGGCTCACGATGGTCGGGCGCGGTTTCACGCCAGCCGGAACTGCCGTCTCTGACACGCACTCCCTATACGGCCATTTGGGGGCTGTGCCTCGCACCTACGTGTTTGTTGATGGCGATCTGACTTCGCCTGAGGATCTGGACGATGCCGATTTCGTTGCCAACGTGAATGGCGGCAACATTATTGGGACCACGGGTCCCTTCCTCTCGGTCAGCGCCTCGAATCTCGATGGAGATGAAATCGGTCTCGGCGAGACCATTGCCACTGGTGGCGACGTAGTGACCGCGCAGATCCGGATTCAGATCCCGATGTGGATGACGGTTGATACCTTGGACGTGATGATGAATGTCTCGGGCCTGCGAGGCAGTAATGCGACGCCTCCAACCCGGATCGAGCCAACCGCCACGTTCCCGATCGAGTGGACGGAAGAGTCCATCGTCATCGTGGAAGACGGAGAGCAGAGCCACGCTCGAAGGGAGACCACAATCGAGGTACCCCTCGAGAGCGACGAGGATGCCTACGTCGTGTTCGTCGTGTCGGATCGCAGCGATGATGCCGGAATGGCGCCCCTCGTGCCGTCGAGTTTGGACCCTCTCGCCTACTCGAACCCGATCTTTCTCGACGCAGATGGGGGGGGATATGACAATCCGCCCTACGCGAGCGCAGCAGATGAGAAGGCTGGCGGCCAACGCCCACTCCCGTTCCTCCCCGTTGGGGAGATCAGGTACCCAACCGAAGAGCGTCTTCGAATCCTGCTCGAGGCCGTCGAGGCAAACAGCTGCCACTAGGAGCCCGTCGCGTATAACGCCCCGGACTCCAGCCGTTAGCTTTTAGC
>CAZDBH010000448.1:0-7151 GCA_964503485.1 uncultured Bradymonadales bacterium
CGCATGCCCCCACCCAGCGACGCCCGGGTGAGTTCGAAGTGCGTGTTTCACGGAGCCTCCAGTAGCATCAGGTCTGGGTCATTCTGGGAATCTGGCGGCCGGTTCAAGCGGATGCTAAACAGCGTCGAGCGACGCTGTTGAGAGCCACTCGAAGTCGTCGTTGGACAGTGTGATTTCGCGACCGCGGGTGTTCTCTTCGAGGTGGGCAACCGACGAGGTTCCAGGGATTGGAAGCATGGCCGGCGAACGGGCCAGGAGCCAGGCTAGGGCGATCTGCCCGGGCGTCGCTTCGTATTTTTTCGCCAGTTCCTCGAGGTGCGGGTGGTCGGTCAGCGCACCGGTCGCGAGTGGATACCAGGGGATGAACCCGATGCCGTGCTCAGTGCAGTAGTCTACCACTGGTTCATGGTTTCGATAGGCGAGATTGTACCGGTTTTGCACACTGACTACGTCGACGACGGCGCGGGCGCGCTCCAGCTCGGCCACGGTGAAGTTCGAGACACCGACGTGTCGAATCTTCCCCTCCTGCTGCATGTCGCGCAGGACGCCGAGGGAGTCCTCGAGCGGAACCCGGTCATCGATGCAATGAAGCTGATACACGTCGATCCTATCGACCTCGAGTCGCCGCAACGAGTTGTGACAGGCAAGTCTCAAGTGGCTAGGATCGCCGTTGGGTCGCCAGTTCTGGGGTCCGAGACGCTCGAGTCCCCCTTTTGTCGCGATGACGACATCGCGGTAGGGATGCAAGGCCTCGGCGAGTAGGTACTCCGACGTCTCAGGCCCGTAGGCGTTGGCTGTGTCGATGAAATCGATGCCAAGCTCCACGACTCGATTCAGCAGCGCCTTGGCTGCCGCCCGATCGGGTGGCCAACCCCAGACACCCGCTCCTGTAATCCGCATCGCCCCGAAACCGAGCCGCTTGACCCTCAAGTCGCCGCCCAATTCAAATGTGTCGCTCATCAACTCCCCCAATGGTCCTGCCGAAGTTTTTCGCAGTGTCCGGCAAAGGACCCCGATGCGCAAACGGTTTGAACCGGTCGGCGGGTTGGCGTTCACAAACCCACGAGAGTCTGGGCCGGCGGGCGAAGCGGCGGGACGACTAGGTCTCGGGTTGGCCTTCCCCCCGCGCCTTCGGCGCCGTCCCCCCAGCGGGGGTACAATAAATCCCTCGTTTCGGGGGCTGCGGGTTTGCAGGTTTGTTCCGGATCTCGGGGCCATTCTGACTAGATTGCCTTCTCAGCGACGACGAAAGCGACAGTCGACTGGGCACCGACGTCCGGTTGCGAAACACCCACGAATCCGGCTCGTTGCACCTCCTCTTCGAGGGCTTGCTTCGTGATGATTTTGACCATGGGTGCCTTCCCGATCCACCGCAGGAATTTCAGGATAGGTGCAAACGGGACCCAGGACTCGCCGAGACAGACCGTGGACGAGACGAAGAAACCGCCCGGTTTCAAGAGTCGGTGAATCTGTTGCAAGGCCCCAGATCGGTCTTCGACGAGATGCAGGATGCTGTACGCGCATATGCCGTCCAGACTTTCAGGCTCGAGGGCGGCAAAACTGTCGTCCCACGGCCCGATGTGAAAGCTGACATTGTCGACATTCTCGGCGGCAGCTTTGTCTTTCGCGATGCGAATCATCTCGCTCGACAGGTCGAGTCCGTGGATGTGAGCCCCGGAGGGGGCGAGCCGAAGGGCTAGCGAGCCGGTCCCGCACCCAATGTCCAGGACAACAGATTTCTGCGTCATCAGTGATGTGGTGATCTCTATCTTGCGGTCGAAAGCCTCAGGGTTCGCGACCGGCTGGCGTGAGTATTTCTCGGCGAGTTTGTTCCAGAAGGTTGCGTCAGTGCTCATGGTAACCTCCTACGGATTGCATTCTATCGAACGCCAGATCAGGGCTGATTGTTCCCATCCGTCACTGGTTGTGCTGCAACGGTCGTTGGAAGCTCCCGACACGCTGCTCGACCTGAGCATGAAACTCACAGCCAGCGATATGGTCGTTGACCAGTCCCATAGCCTGCATGAAGGCGTAAGCGGTGGTCGGTCCGACGAACTTCCATCCTCGCTTCTTCAGGTCCTTTGACATCGCGACGCTCTCGGGCGTTTTGCCGAGACTTCTGAGTGTGGCCCAATCGACTGCCGTATCGCGACGGGGCGGCTCCCAGGTCCAGAAGTAGGCGCCGAGAGACCCTTCCTCGTCACGCATCCGCTGGGCCTGGCGAGCATTGTTCAGCGTGGCTTCGATTTTTCGGCGATTCCGAACGATGGCGGTGTTCTGGAGGAGACGTTCGACGTCGTCGTCAGTCATGGCGGCGACGGCATCGATATCGAAGCCAGAGAAGGCGTCGCGGAAACCGTCGCGTTTCTTGAGGATGGTCAGCCACGAGAGTCCCGACTGGAACCCCTCGAGGCAGATCTTCTCGAAGAGGCGAGTGTCATCGTCGACCGGGTAGCCCCACTCGGTGTCGTGGTACGGGAGGTAGAGCGGGTGGCTGCTCCCCCATTTGCACCGGGTCACCCCGTCCTCACCAACCACCAGGCCTTCAGCAATGCTCATCGTTCGACCCCCAAAACGTTGGGCATGTTTGTACATCATTTGGACGGATTTTGCTCCCCATTCACGGTGTGTCGGGGACGCTGGGAGGCGAGGCCCAGCGCTCGTTTTCGAGCGCCGGACCCCGCCGTTGGGGGAGGACTAGACTGAGCGCCGCAGAGCGGGCAACCCGTCGGGCGAAACCACCAAGGTGAGCTCGCCCACAGATGACGCCAGCTCCTTGTAAGCCTCGAGTTCCTTGAGACGAACAAGGAGCGGTGACTCGGCGAGCAGCTTTGCGGTCTGAGCCATGGACCGAGTCGCCGCGGTCTCCTCTCGTCGGAGGATGACGTTGGCCTCAGCCTGCTTTCGGGCCTCGATGACTCGGTTCAAGAGTGCTTTCATCTCGCCCGGCAGGATGAGGTCCTTCAGTCCTAGCTCAACCAAGGTCAGTCCCAGCGCCTCCGCGCGGCCCGAGACATCTGCCTCGAGCTGCTTCGAAAGCGCTTCACGGGCCGCCAAAAGCTCGTCCAAGCTCAATCCACCAACCGCCTCACGGGCGGCGAGCTGCACCGCGAGGTACAGCACGTCGTCGGGGGCACGGGCGATGGAAGCGAGACGCTGGGCGTCGGCCACCCGGTAGGTCGCGGCAAGGTTCAAACGAACAGTGACGCGATCCTTGGTCATCACCTCTTGTCCGCCGATCTGGACGACTCGCTCACGCAAGTCGACCACGACGTATTCCACCTTTCGGACAGCACGCCAGGACGCGTAGCGGCCCGGTCCGAGGACTCGTACCAACTCGCCATCGACGTACTGAAGCGCAACGGTTCCGTTGGCTACGGTCACTTCGATGTACTCGACGCTGGGTACGATCTCGCGAACTTGAGTCGACAGCGGACTCACGTCCACCTGGCTCACGTCGAGGAGCTCGACTCGAACCGCTGAGTTCCATACCTCGCTCCCGTCAGGAGAGACGCTGCGCACCCGTTCGGTGGTCCACACCTGGTAACGTCCAGGCTCGAGCCACATTACGGGCTTGCCCAACCGGTACACCAAAGCACGCTCGCTGGGCCCAACCTCGACTACGGCGAGGTCTTCAGTGGGCACCAGCGCGGCCTGTGCAGCGTTCAGGTCCGTGCACAGTCGTCGGGTGTCAAAACGCCGAACGACCACGTCTCCTCGGGTGACGCGCAATTTGTGTACGCCCGGACCGAGATAAGCGATCGGGTGCATGTCACGCTCGACGATGACCCGTTCGTTCTGATCGACTACGACTCGTACTTTCCATAATCGCCACATTGTGCACCTCCTTTCGGTGCGGCCTCGTATCGTTGTGGCCATCCGGCCTATCGGGTCCGGCCGAGGCATTGCCGGCGCCCGCTCTCAAATTCTGGTACACCGCCATCTACGGCTACCGCTTGCGCCCCCATGCCCTCAGCACGTCATCGGTGCCCAGGGACGGATCGGGAGGCGGATTTCCAGCGAACCCTCGAGGGTTCGCTGGAAACTGGCCTCGAGACAGGTCTCCCAGACAGCGAAGTCACGCGTCAGGCCGCACGCGGTCGCGGCGTCCTTCGGTGTACCCGGTGGTTGCCGAGGGATTCGAACCCCCCACATCAAGAATACAAGTCTTGTGCTCTAACCATCTGAGCTAGGCATCCGATCACGATTTCATTTCGTGTGGATCTGGCTCATCCGATACGCGGAACCTGCAACGGCGACGAATCTCAGGAACGCATCACTGCGCCATGATTCGGCCATGCAAAGCCGCTTGATTACCACCAGTATGTTTTGTCATGTCGTGCTTCGACGAAACGAAAAAGGCCGAGCACCAGGAGGGCTCGGCCTAACTGCCATCGGTTATGATGCGGCTAGAATCGGGCGCCCTCTCGCGCTGTGACGGGGTGGTGTTCGCACATGGGTGCGAAGTCCGCTGGTCTGTTGGTGTTTTTCGTTCGATTCGGCATCATTACCGTTTTTCCTCCATCGAGTCGGCGGAGTTTGGGCATTTTCGAAAAGATGTCAAGCTGAAAATCGAAATTCTCGGTCGTGTCCAGGTCTGACTGGAGAGCCGAACCCTCTGCGGAAGCGCTTGTGCGGTACTGTGGGTCGAGCCCAAATGTTTCTGCTACAGTGCTGCAATGAGTACCAACGATGACATCACCAGACGAGAGGCCACCCTAGCAATCGGTGCACTGGTAGCTGGGTTGGCGACCGGGTGCCGAACAAGTCCTCCATCACCGCAGACACCGACGAACCAGCCCGAGGAGAGGCAGATGAGCGAAGCTAGTGCACGCATGCCTACTGTGTTCCTGCCCCACGGAGGAGGCCCTTGGCCCTTCATGGACGAACGGGCGTTCGGTCAACCCGGAATGTGGGACACGATGCGGGCCTATATGGACACACTCGGGATGGTTCCGCCCACAACTCCCAGCGCGCTGCTCGTAATCTCGGCTCACTGGGAAGAGCAGCTGCCCACAATACAGACGGGCGCCCAGCCACCGATGCTCTACGATTACTCCGGGTTTCCGCCGGAGACATACGAGCTGCAGTGGCCCGCTCCGGGGGCGCCTGAGGTCGGTCTGCAGGTCCGCGACCTATTGGAAGGAGCAGGCATCCAGACGGGTCAGGACCCAAGCCGAGGGTTCGACCACGGCACTTTCGTGCCCTTGATGCTGGCTTATCCGCAGGCGGACATCCCAACGTTTCAACTTTCGCTGAAACGCGGCCTCGACCCCCTTACCCACATTCAGATTGGGCGAGCCTTGGCGCCGCTGCGTTCTGAGGGTGTCTTCATGATCGGGAGCGGCATGAGCTATCACAACATGAGAGGCTTCGGCGGTCGAATGCCCAACGTCGTCGCTGATTCCCAGGCATTCGACGAATGGCTCGGGGATTCGGTCCGACTGGAAACCGACACCATGGAGACTCGGCTGGTCGAGTGGACAAACGCCCCGGCGGCAAGGGCATGCCACCCGCGAGAAGAACACCTCTTGCCTTTGATGGTCGTGGCCGGCGCGGCGGAAGAGGACCCGGGCACAGTCCCATACCGAGACCAAGTGATGGGCGCCCATATCTCGGCGGTTCACTTCGGATAGGTCTAGGCGTGAGCCTTTACAATCCCATGTCGTCCAGAGCCCGCATCAGCTCGTGCGGTGATTTTCGCGAGTAGGCAACGAACTCCTCGCGTGGCATCGCCAATAACAGCGGGATGACGAGGGTCTCTTCCAGATCGAGGTGTTCACGAAGTACCCGATCGTGTTTCTCGAGTGCCGCGACCGCTTCGATCCGAATCTCGTCCTCGAACGCTGCAATCACGTCGTCATGGGCATCGTGTAATGCCTGATGGCCGGCTTCCGCAGCATCAAAGGATTGACCGCACCGCCTTGACAGATAGGGGAAGAGTTTCGCTTCTTCGTAGTGCTCATGGCTGCGCATCGCCCCGATCCAGCGCCGGTAGTTTGCCTCGACGTAACCAAGGGTTCGGCCGTTTCGAGTCTCCGAGATTAGGTGAGCGCTAAAATGGCGGAAGTTCTGATGAGAACCCAGCAGTAACACCTGGTCGGGGTAATTCGGATGGGAGGACCAGGCTGCCCTGGGGATGATCGGTATCGTGTTTGCTGTCGTCACTCTCAATCCTCCTTGCAGAATAAACTAAGTCCACATATAGTCTATGCACGTATTAAATTGCTGCAAGGCGAAACGATGTCGACATCACCTGAAGCACTGATCGGCTTTCGTTTGTGGCGGCTCGCGCTAGCCTGGCAAAGGCAGATCAATCGCGAACTCAAAGACCTCGAGTTAACCCACGTCCAGTTCATGGCTCTCTCTGGAATCGACTGCTTGTGTCAGGGCGATTCGTGTGTGAGCCAAGCGGCGCTCGCCCAACACACCGGTAGCGACGTAATGACCACGTCGAGCGTCGTACGAACGCTGGAGCGCCGCGATTTGGTCCGGCGGGATCAACACCCGACCGACGCCCGGGCGCGTTCCCTTCACTTGACACCCCAGGGTGAAGGGCGGCTCGCCGAGGCTCGGCCGCGAGTGGCTGAACTCGACAGCCTTTTGCTGCCAGAGCGGGATGACAGTCTTTCGGCCGCTCTGACGAATCTGAGTCACCGATTGCGCCAAGCGGCTGAACGCTGACGGCCCCAGGCGCCCTGAGTCCGTCGCGTTCGGGCACGGACGGGGCGGCTCGGCACGGTGGTTGAAGATTGGAAGGCAGGCGAATACCGTACCCGCTGGCAATGAAGCAGGGCAATCAACCAAGAGGGATCCCGTGAAGAAATTTGTACTCATCCACTACGGATTCGAGAAACCCACTCCGGAAATCATGAAGGCGTGGGGCGCATGGTTTCAGGCAACAGCAGATCAGACGGTCGAGAACATCGGCTTCAGCGGGGGCCGAGAGATATCAGCCTCGGGTACCGCGGACCTCCCCTGGGGAATGGACTCCATCACGGGCCTGTCGATTATCGAAGCTGAGAGTCTCGACGAGGCGGAGAAGATCGCCCAGAGCAATCCCTACGTCGCGAGCATACGAGTTTACGAAGTCAGAGGGCACTAGGAGCCTGTCGCGCATAGCGCTCCAGGCTCCGCCATTGGCTTTTAGC
>CAZDBH010000449.1:0-7126 GCA_964503485.1 uncultured Bradymonadales bacterium
CGCTAAAAGCTAACGGCTGGAGTCCGGGGCGTTATACCCGACGGGCTCCTAGGGCCTACTCGCAGTAGACGCTCGAGAACGGCCTATGATTGAACTGGCCGTCCGACTGGTCGTCGTCCATCCCGTCACCCTCGAGTTCGCGCGCCATCAGGGTGCCATTGAACTGACCATTGTCGAAATCGACCGCTGCGTATGGTGCGAGTAGACTTCCGGAGAACGCGAACGCCTCGATTCGAATGTCGGTTGCATCGGGCGCGTTGAACAGGACTCTGCTCGCATCGATGTTGGTCGGGAAGATGCCGAAGTTGCTGAATTCGATGGAGCTACCCGACAGATTGATTACCACATCCGAACTAGACGGCACGCTGATGCTGAAATAGGAGGCCGAACTCACGGCGCTACCAGACACGAGAAATACGTTCAGCGCCTGATCGTTCCCCGACAGGGTAATTTCGCTGCCCCAGACCGAGGTATTGCCATTGGGCTCGAGACCGCCGAGCAACTCTGAAGCCATTGCGAGATTTCGTCCCACCTCCTCAAAGTCGAGAACCGTCCCTCGGAGGGTCTGTCCCCGACTCCCGTCGGTTGGATAGAGCCCGGAGTTGTTCATTGTAACTCGTCCACCTGCCACTATGTCTCCTTGAACGGCCGCGTCGGCGAGGGCGACGTCACCCCCTGCGACTAGTGCGTTCCCGTTCGGGTTCTGCAGCGCGACGCTGTAGTGCCACACATCGACATCGCCTCCCGCGGCTACCTTGCCCTCGGCGTCGCTGTACCCCGCGACGTAGTCGCCCGTGAGAAAGACGTTGTACTCCATTGCAGTGCCCAGCAAATCATCAGCCAGACACAGGTCGTCGCTCGCTCGAGTCACGTATTCGCAGAGGTAGACGCCATATGGCCGGTGGTTGAACTGACCGTCTGGCTGTCCGTCATCCATTCCGTCGCCGACCAGTGCACCGGCGAGAAGAACGCCGTTGAACTGACCGTTGTCGAAATCGACGGCCGCATTGGGCGCCAGTAGGCTGCCCGTGAACGCAAATGCCTCGATGCGCACCTCGGTTGCCTCGGCTGCATTGAAAAGAATGGTCGATGAGTCGATGCTTTCGGGAAACACGGCGAAGTCACCGAAGTGGATTGCCCCGCCGGTCACGTTGATGACCACAGCAGCGCCGGGCGGCACGTCAATGTCCAGTCGGTCAGCGCTCGAGATAGTCGTCCCCGACACCTCGAACAGATTCAAATCCTCTCGATAGCCCGTAAGCAGCACCGAATTCCCCGATGTGCGCGTTGCACCCGTCAGCTCGTGTTGAGCCAACAACTGCGAAGCTCTCGTGATGCCCGACCCCGCAGCGTCCCAATCGATGAGATGGCGCCGAGTAATCGAGGCGTCGTCGTCTGAGTACAAGCCAGAGTTGTTGAGACGCACTTGCCCGCCCGCGGCCACGCTGCCGTGGATAGCGGTGTCCTGGGTGGTGACAGTGCCGTCAGCTACCACGGCCCATCCTCCAACATCGTGAAGTGCCACGCTGTAGTGTGCCAGTGAGACATCCCCACCCGAGGCGATCTTTCCCTCCGCGTCGCTGTAGCCAGCCGTATAGTCGCCCGTGACGAACACATTATATGATCGTGGCGATTCGAGTAACGCGTCCACTTCGCAGAGCTCAGCCTGCATCACGACGGCCGCGCCATGGGCGCGAATCGCTTCCTGCTCGGCTGTGGTGAGTCCGTCTTCCTTCCCGGAACCAGCAGCCCCCTCAGCAAGAGGGCCCTCCTGGCCGACGGTCGTCACCGGCTCGGTACAGGCGAAACACAACAACGTGCAGAGGGAGAACACAAGGGTAGACAATCGCGGCATTCCAAACATCCCAATTCAAAAACCATTCAATCAATCGGCTGGCCAAAGCGGACATAGTGCCAAAGGCTCAGCAATCGAGAGGTAGTATAACAACATACATCAGAGAAAGCGACCGAAGATTCGGTTTCTCTGCCTTATCCTACGGGTTCTGCCGAACCACGACGTCTATGTATTATTTGTGAACAGCGTTTACAAGAGGAAATTTGGAACAGTCGCTCAGGCTCTACTTCTGTCAGCAAAACCAGTGTGCCGAGCGATCTCAGACGTGATTTGTGGCCAAGCTGCCCGTGGGAGGGCGTGCCCCATTCCCTTGATTAGCCGCAGTCGGGCTCCGGGAATAGCCTTTGCCGTGGCTTTGCCGCCGAACGCAAAGACGAGCCTGTCTTCGGTGCCATGAAGGACCAGCGCGGGCACCCGAAGGCGCTTTAGTTGTGGGACCCGGTCCTTGGCCGCGATGACCGCCATAAACTGGCGTGCAAAACCCGCCGGATGGAATGAGCGGTCAAAATTATCTGACATCATCTGCCGCCACTCGTCCTCCTCGAACGGGAATCCTGTACCGCTGATGGCCCGAAAAGTGGCGACGCCGTGCTCGACTACGGCCTCCTTGCCCTTTTCGACCCGCTTCAACAGGTACTTCAGAACACGTGGATCGAAGAGCCCGTGGTACCAGCGGCCTGTGGTCGACATGATCGAGGTCAGCGACAGCACCCGGGATGGTGCCCGAATCGCCACTGTTTGAGCGATCATGCCGCCCATGGAGGCACCAACGATGTGCGCCTTTTCTATGCCGAGCGCGTCGAGTAACCCGATCGTATCGTCAGCCATGTCCTCGAGACGGTAGGGGATATCCGCCTTGAGGCCGAGAAAAGCCGGGACCATCTGTCGCCTGACATTTGGTTTGCCCAAGTCGCTCATCTTCGATGACAGCCCGATGTCCCGGTTGTCGAAACGAATTACCCGATGACCGGCAGCAGCGAGCTGGTCGCAAAACTCATCCCGCCACAGCGTCATTTGAGCGCCCAGTCCCATTATCAACACAATTGGTGTGCCGCTGCCGCGCTCGTCGTACTCGAGTTCGATGCCGTTTGCCGTGATACGCGCCATTGGACTGCCCCAGGATGTTGGAATACTCGCTGGAATAGGTTTATCGAGTCCGACCATCCAAAGCAACTGAAGTGTACGCCCCCGTATTCCAGCCAGCTCGAGCCTTCTTTTTGGGGGTGAAATTCTTTTCACTTACTGGGTGTAGGCCCAACTCCTACCTTGTTTACGTGGGGCGCTGTCACCGCTTCCCAACGTGCCTGAGCGCATTGATTCGTTCACAGGGAAACAACGAAATCCACGTCGATTCCATTGGGAGCACGCATGAGGTCATTCTATTTGTCAGTCGGCGTTGTTGCAGCGGGACTACTGTCAGCCTGCGCAACAGACGCCGCCGGTTCCGGCGGATTCGCTGACGAGGAGGCGTTCGAGTCACTCAGCCAGGAGGTCGCTGATCTGAGAGCCGAGCTGGAGCAGCTCTCGGCCCAGGATGAAAACGCAGAGCTGCGGTCAGAGGTCGAGACCCTACGCTCCGAGGTCGAGAGTGCAAGAGCACCCGTGGCCTGGGGCGACATCGTCGATCGGCCCGAAGGGCTCGATGACGGCGACGACGTCCATGCCCCGCGAGTGGCTTGGTCCGATATCACCGATATACCCGGAGATCTGGCGAGCTTTGCGGGCCAGGACCGATTCTATCTCGAGGACAACGAGTTCTATTTCAACGGCGTCAACGTGAACATCCTCAACGGCGAGGGCAGCACCGAGCCGGAGGAATCACCCAATGGACTGGGCAACCTGATCGTCGGCTACAACGAGGAGCCAGAGGGCGACAGCGAACGAGACGGTCAACACAACCTGATCGTCGGCGGTGAACACAACTATTCGAGTTCGGCGTCCATCATGGCGACCCGAGAGAGCGTCTTCGAAGTTGCCGCGACGGTGGCCTGGACCGACATCCTGAATCGCCCCGATGGGCTGGATGACGGTGACGACGTTGGCCTCACTGAACTCCTCTGGGACGAGATTGACGACCGGCCAGAGGAGCTCCTCTCGCTCTTTGAGGGGGGCATCGCGTGGACCGAGATTGTAGGCCGACCCTCCTGGCTTCTGGATGATGTTCTTGAATGGAGTGAGATTGAGGACCGCCCCGAGGGGCTCGACGACGGCCTGGTGTGGGACGAGATTAGAGGGATGCCCGCAGAAGTTGCAGATGGAGACGACATCGGGTTGGCTGAGGTCCGTTGGGAGGACATCATCGGAGTACCTGACGAACTCGCGGACGGCGACGACGTGGGACTGACCGAGGTCGAATGGGACGACATTGTCGGCGTCCCTCGCGAACTTGCAGATGGCGACGACGTCGGACCCAGCTCCGTGCAATGGAACCAGATAGTCGGCATACCGAACGACATTGCGGACGGCGATCAGGTCGGTATGACCAGCGTCGCTTGGGCTGACATCGCGGACCGGCCGACCATCCTCGATGACGGTCGAGTCGATTGGTCGGACGTGGAGGTTCCCGAAGACCTGGCCAGCTACGCCGGTCAAGACCGCTTCTTTCTCGAAGGAGATGAGTTCTTCGTATCGAATGCCAACCTGAACATCGTCAACGGGCAGGGCACAACCGCACCGTCTGAAGGGGCCGAACCCAACGGACTGGGTAACTTGGTAATTGGCTACAACGAGCGCGACGGTGAAGAGGAGTCGCTGAGAACGGGGCAACACAACCTCGTTGTCGGCGGTGCGCACACCTATACCAGCTGGGGAGGCCTCGTTGCGGGGTTTGAAAACAGTATCACCGGTGAATTCTCGAGTGTGTTGGGCGGCCGGCAGAACCGGGCCAACGGTTCGCAATCGACCGTTTCTGGTGGCTATCTCAACGAAGCCAGCGGTATCACCACCAGTGTCTCGGGCGGTGCCGAGAACATCGCGAGCGGCGACGGGGCGAGTGTATCGGGGGGTTGGCGAAACGAAGCCGCAGGCGTACTCGCGAGTCTGCTTGGGGGCAATCTCAACAGGGCGCTCGGCAGCTACTCCACTATCTCTGGCGGTCAACGCAATACCACGGGGGTTGATGGCACCGAGGCCAGTGTCGCCGGCGGTTGGGGAAACCTGGCCAACGGAGCCCAGGCGAGTGTGTCTGGCGGTTCCCAAAACGTGGCCTCTGGCGCCGCGTCGGTAACTGCGGGTGGCTGGAACAACGCCGCAACTGGTGCAGTAGCGACGGTCCTAGGAGGGCAGGAAAACACTGCCGGGGAAGTCAACTCGGTGGCAACGACGGTCAGCTGGCTCGACCTCGTCGGACAGCCTGACGGGCTGGCAGACGGTGTCGATTGGACCGAAGTCACCGGTCGCCCCACGTATTTGGACGACGGCGTGGTCGACTGGTCGAGTATCGATGTCCCTGCCGACCTTGCAAGCTTTGCCGGCACCGATCATTTCGTTCTAGCAGGCGACGAGTTCACCTTTAGCGGTGTCAACGTGAACATCGTGAACGGCGGGGGGACGACCGCCGCAGAAGAACCGAACGGCTTGGGCAATCTCGTTATCGGATACAACGAAGAGGCGGAGGGTGAGACCCACGACCGCAGCGGTCAACACAACTTGGTGGTTGGTATCGAACATACCTACATGGGCTTCGGCGGTATCGTCTCGGGTCGAGAAAACGCTGTCATAGGCAACTACGCCAATGTCGTGGGCGGTACGCAGAACACCGCCAGCGGAACGTATGCGACTGTGTCGGGTGGTGCTGCCAATATCGCGAGCGGTACACAATCCGCCGTTTCTGGTGGGCGCGACAACCTCGCGAGTAACTCTCATTCGAGCGTATCGGGTGGCGACGGCAACACAGCGAGCGGGTTGTACTCGAGTGTATGCGGGGGTGAAGACGGAACCGCAAGCGGGATTTTCTCGAGCGTATCGGGCGGTTTTCGCAACAGTGCCACCAATACCAACGCGAGTGTGTCGGGCGGCTACTTCAATCGAGCCAATGGAGAGCAATCGAGCATCCTAGGCGGATCCGACAATCAGGCACCTGGCACCTTCGCTACCGTTTTGGGCGGAGAGGATGGCTCCGCGGGCGAGCTGCTCGCGATTGTTCCCTGAACCCCGCCCTCCTCACTCCCTCTGCTCGAGCCCACAAACGACCAGTCATTGACGCCGATCCAAGCTAGCGCTAGGCTCGGTGACTGATCGCAACCAAGCGTCTACCTGGGAGAGTTTGATGAGGCTTCGGAGCACCATCCCATTTGTCCTGTTCACAGCGACAGTCCTTTTCGCCTGCGCAAACGATGGCAACAACCAGGCCTGCGAACGGAATTCGCAGTGCCCAGCCAACTTCGTTTGCGACGAGGGGCTGTGTGTGGAAGCGTGCGAGTTTGACACCAATTGTGGGTCGGGCGAAATCTGCCGGTCCGGTTATTGCGTGGCCGGTGTACGGGCTGACACCGGAACGTCCGACGGCGACGCTGCCGACGCTTCTCCCGATTTGGGGCAGCCCAACGGCATCGGTCCGGATGGGCAGCCTGTCTACGGCGCGTCCTATGGTGAGGCCTGTAGCGATTCGGCACCGTGCAGGCCCGGTCTGAGTTGCAGCGATGACGCCTGCGCTGCGGACGGTTCCAGCGAGGCGGGCGAGCCCTGTACCATCGCCGAAGAGTGTGGCGACGGACTGACCTGCAGCGTGCTGGCTCAGTGTGCCACGAGCCCGGAGCTGCCCATCGGATCACTTTGTACCGACCCATCAGAGTGCGCCGCCGGGTTACGCTGCGAGTTCTCAGGGTTGGTTGGCCTCTGCGAAGCAGACGGTGACGGGGACCTCGGTTTCGCATGCGAAGCCAACTCCGAGTGCCTTGGGCCGTTGGTGTGCGACGCGACGGAAACCTGCCAGATACCGGCTTTTGCCGAGCTGCGGCTTTACGACGGAATCGACTGCGCCGAACGAGATGAGAACGCCGAGTTCAAAGTGTTTTTTGAGATTCCTGGCGAGGAGGCCCCCGCTGAGTTCTTTCGACTACCCTACCCCAACGACGTTCGCCGAACGGCCGAGGGTGTGGACCTGGCAGGATTCGGAAGTCCCGGTCCGAACCTGCCTGGCGGCGACCTGATCGACACCTACATCGACGCGATCGAGAATGGCGGTCGCGGATTCTCGACCAACCCGACCACCTTCTTTCGTTTCTCACGTGAGTACGATTTCGACTCCATACAGGGTGGCGGCGATACGCC
>CAZDBH010000450.1:0-2023 GCA_964503485.1 uncultured Bradymonadales bacterium
TGCCCCAGCTCGCGGCGTTGTCCCAGCTTGCGACGTCATTCACATCGATTCCCGCCGCAGTCGAGGAGTTGAACTCTGGATCAGTCTCAACTTTGAGATAGCCTGCGTTTGCGTGGTTGCCCCAGCTCGCGGCGTTGTCCCAGCTTGCGACGTCATTCACATCGATTCCCGCCGCAGTCGAGGAGTTGAACTCTGGATCAGTCTCAACTTTGAGATAGCCTGCGTTTGCGTGGTTGCCCCAGCTCGCGGCGTTGTCCCAGCTTGCGACGTCATTCACATCGATTCCCGCTGCAGTGGATGAATTGAACAGTGGATCGGCCTCGGTCTCGACATATCCAGCTGTCGCATGGTTGCCCCAGCCGGCTGCAGCATCCCAACTCGCCACGTCCCCCGAGCCAATCTGGCCGGCTACCGAGGCCGTGAAGGCGGGATCGACCTCGCTTTCGACGTATCCGACTGTCGCATGATTGCCCCAACTCACTGCTGTGTCCCACGCAGTCACATCGACATCGTCAATCTGAGCGGCGGTGGAACCCAGGTAAATCGGATCGGCTTCCGTCTCGACGTAGCCTGCGTTGGCGTGATTGCCCCAGCCGGAGGCGGTGTTCCAGGATGCAACGTCGCCCGCGTCGATTTCTGCGGCGACCGAGGCTCTGAAGGCCGGATCCACCTCATCTTCTAGGTAGCCAACCTCGGCGTGATTGCCCCAACCGGCGGCCAGGTTCCAGGTGGCGATGTCTGTGGAGTCGATGTCTGCCGCCGACGACTCCAGAAAGACCGGATCGGTTTCGCTCTCTACATAGCCCGCGGCCGCGTGATTGCCCCAGCCGTAGGCGACGCGCCATTCGGCGGGATCGGTTTTCGCAATGCCCCAGGCTGCGGATGCCCGAAAAACAGGGTCGCGCTCTTCCTCGAGGTAGCCGCCAGTGGCGTGATCGCCCCAGCTGAAGGCGTCTCTCCAATCGATAATGTCCTGAACCCCGATGCCCGAGGCAGGGGATGCCCCATAGACAGGGTCGGCTTCATCCTCGACGTACCCGACAGCGGCGTGGTTGCCCCAGCTTGCAGCCGCATCCCATTCGGCGATGTCTTCGCCGTCTATAGTGGAGGCTGCCGCGGCATTGAAGCTGGGGTCGCTTTCGCTCTCGACGTACCCGACGTCGGCGTGGTCTCCCCAGGCGTAGGCGTCATCCCACTCCCCAATTGCGAGGGCACTGATTCCCGATGCAGGGGAGGCGTCGAACACGGGATCAGCCTCGTTTTCAACGTAACCAACTTCCGAGTGGTCTTCCCAGCTGGCGGCAGTGTTCCAAGTCGCGACGTCTTCCGAGCTGATTCCTCCGGCGGGCGAGGCCTCAAAGATCGGGTCGGCCTCTTCTTCCACGTATCCGACCTCGGCGTGATTTCCCCATTCGACGGCTCCATCCCAGCCCGCTATGTCTTCCGATTCGATGTCTGAAGCGGGCGAGGCCTCGAACTGTGGGTCGGCCTCTTCTTCCACGTATCCGACTTCAGCGTGATCACCCCAGCTCGAAGCAAGGTCCCAAGCTGTGACCTGGTCTGCCGTGACACCCGACGCGGGAGAGCGCTCGAACACAGGGTCAGATTCAACCCGAGCGGCCGCCTGGTTCCACGAGTCTACGTCCTGAACGGTCACTGAGCCCACCGGGGAGTCGCTGAACAGCGGGTCGGTCTCCGCTAACAGGTAGCCCTGAGAGGCGTGGTCACCCCAGGCATGCGCCAGGTGCCAATTGGTTACGCTCCGCTGGGTCACTTCGGCGAGGGGGGATGCTGAAAAAACCGGATCCTCCTCGACAATCACATAGCCTGCCAGGTTGTGGTTGCCCCACCGGAACGCTGCTTCCCATTTCTCGAGGTCCGATCCGGTCACGGTCGCGGCAGGAGAGCCGAGGAACTGGGGATCGATCTCATCGGTCAGGTAGCCCGCTTCAGCGTGGTCTCCCCAACTGAGTGCTTCCTCTAAGTCCTCGGTGACAGTTGAGGTCGCGACGCCCTGGCAGTC
>CAZDBH010000450.1:2033-7122 GCA_964503485.1 uncultured Bradymonadales bacterium
CATACACCGTCGGCGTTCACGTCCTCATCTGGGCCGCAGGCGAAGTCGCCGTCCAAGTCCCAGCATGACAGACCGTGGGTGCCCATCATCTCGACCGGTTCGGTCGTTTCGGAACAGGCAGCTAAGAGCATAAGAAGAGACGCAGCGATGGCAGGTTTCACGGATCCCCCGGGGAACATATTTACGACTCGGCAAGTCCGAAAATCGGCATAACCACTGGGGAGTTGAAATTTTTAGCGCAAGAAACCGATGGAATCCGTGGGTGGGGCCGCCGAGTGTTCGGGGCCGTCACTCTCCACGGCAGCCGAAGACAAGTGAGGTCTGCTGAACCCATCCTGGGGTCCACCTGGCCACTCAACTCGCCACATCAGCCCGACCCCACTCTGGGTGCGCCCTCTGAATAAGTCCGCAGTACATCGAAAACATTCGACGTTCGAACTTGGTACAGGTCTTGAATTAGCCCGAGGAGTTGATCGATTGGACGAATGAAATGAAACCAAGGTTGATTGTTGCTCTCACGCTGATTCTGTTGATTCTCGGGCCTGCCTGTACCGAGCAAGCGGCCACACCAGTCGACGACTTCGTAGAAGGCGTCGAACAAGAGGGACCGCCGCTCGACAGTGCGACACTCGCTGGAAAGGCCGACGAGTTCGGCGGCGAGATTCCCGCACACGGTCCACTGCCGAGCGATGCCGAACTCAACGGCCCCCTCGAGGCGTTGTTCGCACCAGATGACCCCAATCGAACGCTCGAGTTGGCTCTCATCGAACGGGTTGTGGCCGCTCGACTGGGAGACCCTCTCGATTACGAAGAGGGCAACAATCCCTATCGAATCTCATACGCGGTCTACAACCTGCGGAATCCTGAGATAACCGCCGCGCTCGTTGACGCAGCCCACAACGGTGTGGACGTTCAGGTGTTGATCGACTCAGCTCAGCTGGATCCAGCACGGACCTGGAATCAGACGGACGAGATTCTCCAGCAGGAAGGCTTCGAGTTCGCTCCGAGCCACCGGGACTTGACTGCCGCTGAACGAGTCACAGCCGATCTGATCGGAATCGACCGCTCTGGGCTGATGCATCTCAAAATGCGCTTGTTCGAGACCCCGATGGAGGCCAGTCTACTCACGGGCAGCCAGAACCCTGGCGACAATGCGATGCTCAATGAGGAGACCCTGCACCTGATCAACGATCCAGTCATCGTCGAGCGTTATCGGATTGCGTACGAGTCAGTCCTCGAGAATCGAAGGATCCCCAACGTTTGGGACGAAACAGCGTCGATCAACGCGCTTTTCACCCCAGCGCAATCCGGTCCTCGGGCGGTCGAACGACTCTTCGATTGGATCGCGGCGGAAGAGGAGCAGATTCTGATCATGGTCTTCTCGCTGCGCGATATCAGAGCACCAGGTCACGACCGCTCTCTGGTCGAACTGCTAGCTGACAAAGTGGCCAGCGGCGTTCCGGTGTACGTCATCACCGACCGAAAGCAGTCTGATGGCATTACAGCCAGCGGTGAGCGCATCACTAGGGACGACCCCACCGACGACCGGCTGCGGGCAGTCGGCGTTCACGTCTACGAGGCGATTAACCACCGAACCGAGTACACGGCAATGCACCACAAAGTGGTCGTGCTCGGCAGGAGTCACATTCGGGTCGTAACTGACGCGGCGAACTGGACGTTCTCGGGCCTTGGTTCGGACACTCGGCGTGCGAGAAACGTCGAAAGCGTATTGTTCATCGACTCACACCAACTCGATCAGAATCGAACGGGCCGGCGATACATGGCCCAGTGGTTACGCGTTCTCGAGCGATACGCATCCCAAACTCCCGATGAACCCACGTATCTGGGCGTTGTTTCTGAGCTGACAGGGGCCTCTGATTGGCCCACCGAGCCAGTGACCTTCGTGGCAGAGGGGGCACAAACGGCCTGGGGCGAGACGATTCACGCGGTTGGTAGCCTGCCGGAGCTCGGAGTGTGGTCTGCCGACGCGACCCAAGCCAGTCTAACAACCGACGATGTGGCACAGCGAGGTCTCTGTTCCGATGCCGTTGGCCGTTCCATTCGAGTGGAAATGGGTGGCATCGGATGGGAGCGAAACACGTTGGGAGACGGGTGCAAATCGAATTGATACTGCACGCCCACTGGCGCTGCAACCGGGACCAGTCGAGCTTCGGGCGGCCTGGCGTTAACTCGAACCCGAGGTTACGGGAAGACGAGTTCGACGCTGACGCCCAAATGATCGGAAGCCCACACGCCCTCGACATCGTCGGTCAGAAAACGCCTTATCTCCTCCGCTCGCACCTCCGACGAGCCCGCTCGGAGCCAGAATTGGTCGATACGCGAAGACGGGTCATCAGACGGAAAGGTCGGGCCTGACGATCCCTCGAGGACAGTCCACAGTTCAGTAAATCCGGCATTCTCGAGGGTGCGGGCGACCGCGCCATCCTGTTCGTTGAGGTCGCCGGAGACGAGTACAACCTCGCCCGCGCGAACAAACTCGTCTACAGCTGCCAGAACCGCTTCCATCTGCAATCGTCGATCTGCTCCCCTCCGGTGATCGAGATGGGTGGTGACGAACACGACAGGACCGAGCGAGGTAGCAATCCGCGCCATGATCGCCTTTCGGGGAAGTTCACCCTCGGGCAAGTTGACGATTTCTCGTTCGGCAAAGCGGTTCGTGGAGAGAACGGCAATTCCCTCATCATAACTGTCCCACGAGCGATGGGTGTCTTCACGGATGGCGTGCTGGTACTCGAGATCCGAATCGACCAGGGCTTCACGCAAGGCAGTCAAGGAATCCGCTGCCTCATCGGCGCACACCTCCTGCAGACCCAACAAGTCCGCTGATACGCTAGCCAACCCGTCCGCAAGGATGGGAAGTCGGGTAGCCCAGTCGTCAATCAGACAGCGAAGGTTGACGGTTGCCACCTCGAGTACACCGGAGGAGGCCACGGTCAGCGATGGGGCGTTCTCAGCAGACCAGTCATCGAAACTGCCCAGCCTCGGGCCGTCCGTCCGGTCACAGTAGATGGCGTGACTTCCCTCGTATCGGACCCGCGCAGCCCACAGGAAGTCGCCAGGCTCAGTCGTTGGGGCGAAGCCCACGAATTCACTCGAGTCATTACAGTCTGGACAGGAAGGGTTGAGTTGCGCCGCGGCCCACTCCCAGCCCGAGTCTGAGGGGGCCGTGTCCGCTGGTCCGAAACCCACTTCGACGGTCATTCCCTCGATCTGCGACTCGCTGAGGGCACTGTCATCCCAGGAAACCCGCGCATAGAGTGACTCGGTCATATAGCTCGCGATGGTGCCACTCTCGAGAGGCCACTGTACTGCACACCAGAGGTCGAAAGGTGGAGCCCGCCTCTGGTCTCTCTCATCGGCTCGTGTATCGAGCGGTTCGGCATCTTCTTCGTCGAGTCGGACTTGGTCGACCGTTTCAGAGTCGCTGCCATCGCCGTCGAGGGCGCTGTCTACTTCATCGCCGTGGTCGGGTGCGATATCCGACGGTAGATCGGTTTGTATTGTGTCCGCGTCTTGTACTCCGTCTTCTGTCTCTCCGTCGTCGCTGAGAACGACGTCCGGCTGGGATGTGGTTCCCGGCTGTTCGTCCTGGCAAGCGGCTCCCAACAGACAGCTCGAGATGGCTAACAGCCAGAGGATCGGTTTTAGACGCGGGTTTTGCACGGAGGTCATTTGTTCGAACTCCTTTTGGCGTTCCGCATGGTGATTCGAAAGGGAACCATGCACACGAAGAGGAGAATGGCAGAGACGATAAACGGGGCCCCAGGAAGGAAGGGGTCGGCGCCGGGTGAGGTGTAGTAATTGAAGACTTGAGTGAACATCACAGGGCCAACAATCATGGTGAGGCTCATCACGCTGGCAATTGCGCCCTGCAGTTCGCCCTGGGCATCCTCGGGCGTTGCTGCCGACATAAGGCCCTGCATGGCCGGCATCATGAAACCACCGACAGAGCCGATCGTGATCCAGACGTAGACCCAGCCCCCGCTGGGCGAGGCGAAGGCGTATCCGAGAAATGACACGACCATCGCGAAGAGGCCAATGTACACAGCGCGTTTCTCGCCAATCTTCGGTATCACCTTCCGGGTCAGGCCGCCCTGCACTAGCGCCGACATAAAGCCCACGTACATCAACGAGGCGCCGATATCGCCGGGCTTCCAGTCGAATTTGACCTCGCCGTAGTAAGCCCAAATGGCGGGGAGGGCGAAGTGGGCGAGCTGCATGAAAAAGAAGGTGATGAGTACGCCCAGCACGATGGGGTAGCCTCGCACCTGCAGAAGACTGCCCAGCGGGTTGGCTCGCTTCCAGTCGAAGGGACGACGCTTCTCGGGCGGAAGGGATTCGGGAAGAATAAAATAGCCGTAAACGAAGTTGCAGGCCGAGATGGCAGCCGAGGCGAAGAAGGGGACCCGGGTGCCAATTTCGCCCAAATAGCCGCCCAGTCCGGGACCGATGATGAATCCGATTCCAAACGCGGCTCCCAACAGCCCAAAGTAGCCCGCCCTGTCCTCGGGTGGACTGACGTCGGCGATAAATGCGTTGGCGGTCGCGTAGGTCGCTGCGCTGCCTCCAGACAGGAGACGTCCGATGAAGAGCCAGGCGTAGCTCGGCGCAAGCGCCATGAGTAAGAAATCAACCGAGTAGGCACCCACCGAGACCAGAATGACCGAGCGCCGCCCGAAGCGATCGCTCAGGCCGCCCAAGATGGGCGACATGATGAACTGCATGATGGCGTATACGAACAGGAGATAGCCGCCCAGCGGAGCGACCTCGGAGGTTGTCTTGCCCGTCAGCTCAACGAGCAGTGTGGGCAGCACGGGGATGATGATTCCCAGCCCAATGATGTTCAACAACACCGTGACGAACAGAAAGCCGATCGCACTCTTGGTTGATTTTGGTGATGCACCGGGCATGGATTAGGGCGTCACACTCGCAAGGCACTCATCGTCGTGCTGTTAATCGGAAGGAGGGGTGGCTCACGACGTCGCGTGAGGACACTACTCGGCGCCGGCTAAAGCCGAAGCGGTCGAGTACAGGTTCATCGCCCTGTTGCAGTCTTCTGCGTCGACCG
>CAZDBH010000451.1:0-7106 GCA_964503485.1 uncultured Bradymonadales bacterium
CGCTAAAAGCTAACGGCTGGAGTCCGGGGCGTTATACGCGACGGGCTCCTAGGCATCAGACGGTCCAGCCGTAGTTCAAGAAGCTCGTCGGCGAGTTAGCCCCAACCCCAACAGCCCCAGCCACCACAAACCGCCCGGCGAAGTCCCCGTGCCCGACGAAGTCCCCTTGGTTGTGCAGTCGCATCCAGAATCGCTAGTGTCACCGATCTCGTCCGGCCGTTCGACAGACGGCTCGGCACCAAGTTCGCCATTGGCGAGGTCCAATGGCTCGCTTTCGCCACTATCGTTGCCATTGTCGGATGCGCCGGTCTCGGGATCCTGATCGAGGTCTGTCACCCCACCGTCAGTAGCGTCCTCGTCCTGCGGTTGGTCGCCCGAGTCGCCGTTGTTCTCGTCCGTGGGGTCGCTCTCGTCGAGTTCCTCGCCGTCGGCCAAGTCGCTTCCGCCTTCATCAGTAAGATCTGCGTCCCCGCCGAGGTCGCTCACGTCGGGAAACTCATCGGTATCCGTCTCAGACGTATCGCCGGAGCCAGTGTCCGACGCATCGCCAGACCCTGCGTCTGCATCACTGAAACCAGCGTCCGCGGCATCGTCAGATCGGGCATCCACGGCATCGCCGGAGCCAGCGTCCGCGGCGTCACCGACGTCGCCCTCTGCACTGCTCGAGTCTCCCATCGGTCCAATGTAGCTGCGGGCGATGACGATGTTGTCGATGTAGATGTCCTGGTCGGCCGGCGAAAGTGCTGTCCCGCCGTGATAGAGGTTAAACCAGACCCGTTCGATCTTGAGCGAGTCGACATCTCTGAAGCGGAAGTCGGTCTTCTCGAACGACAGATACCCGTCGACCCAGGCTCGAAGGACGCCGTCATTGCTGCTCGGTGTGTTCATTTCGACGTAGAGCTCGAGACAATACCAGCGATCGATGTCGAGCACGCCCCCGCGCCCATCAGTGCCCCAGTTTTGATTCCAGATATAGGCGTCGCCGTACTGAGTGGGCATATCGGCGTGGTAGACGTAGCTGCCGACGGGTGTGTGTTGCGAAAGTGGATTTCGATCGCTATCGGGGACGCTGAGTTCGAACAAGCCCCGGGCCGACCACCCGTTAGTGCCATCGGCTCGTCGGCCACCCCATCCTGCAGTATTGTAGGTACCACTGATTCCGGGCAGCTTGCCCCCGTCGACGGTCTGCTGCCAGTTGTTTGCGAAGCGAAGGTAGTAGCGAAAGTAGATTGCCTCCGGCTCGGCACCGGTCTCGTCCAGAAAGTCGTAGTGCAGATTCAAACCGAGGTTGGCGTCCTCAGGCATCGTGGCCCGAAGTGCTCGGCCCTGCAGACGCGAGAAGCCCCTGGTCGGGTCGCTGTCGGTGACAACGTAAACTCCCCCAGTATGGGTAAACCCATCCTCCCAGTCGTCTGACGAGAAGTCCTCGAAGAAGAGCACGTCGGCGTGATCCGAGATGCCCTCGTCGGCCGCAAAGTCGGCCGCAAGACCGGATTGAACAGACACATCCGGTCCTAGGCTACCCGGCGTCGTACGGAACACACCCACCTCAGTCGAGCCCCCGAACTGGACGTGGCTGAAGAGGCGAAGCGTCGCCGACTCGAGGGTTCCTGCCGCCACGCCGCTCACATCGAACCGCAAGAGCGGCACATTGCCGGCTGCGACGCGCAGCCCCTCGGTTTGCCCCTGTGATGTGAACGTCGATCCAGCCAGCGTCGTGTCCGCTTCGGGCCCAAGCACAATCGTTCCACCGGTGGTGTCCAGAACCAATTGGGGGCGCTCGGCGCTCTCCGCCCACTCACGGCTGCGAAAGTCGACGGGTCCGCCGCCGCCTGTCAGTCGGAGCAGCATCCCTTGATTCGGGTAGGCCCCGTCCAGCCAATCGAAAACCAGGTCTGTCACATCCCACTCGATGAAGCGAGCCTCGTCGGTGTCGAGTACCGTGGTCGCCGTGTAGGGCGTTTCTCCCTGAGCTGCTCCGGTGGCATCGTGCCAATCGCCGAGGAAGTTGCGCCAGGGAAGCGCAGCCCCACGGTTGTAGAAGTCCCGTGTCGCGCCATCGTTGTGGGCCGACGTCCCCTCGGCCCAGTCGGTTGGCGCCGCCAGTGCGGTTGCGCACAATAGACTCGAGATCAGAAACCAACAGACCGCCGTGACGTTTTTCAACCGGAGTACCCTGTAGGAAGCGAGTTTGAGAGTGTACCGCAGACCGGGCTGGGAAAGCCAGTCGCCGGTGGTCGTCTGATACCGGGGTGCTGTTGTCGTTCTTTCGACGAAGCGAGCTTTGGTTGAGAAGCAGACGCGCTACTGTGCCCAATAGGCCTCTTCTTTGAGGCTATCCTCTCGCTCTGGAAGGCCTCGCGAGAGTCGCGGAGAGTGGTGAGCCAGAACCTCGAAACTGACTCGGTTGGCGTAGCGGCAGACCTGGGCTAGCGAAGAGTAGGTCAGGAAATCGAACTTGTGCTTGGCCGAGGCGGGAACGTTGCTGCGGTGATGGACGTTGGCGGCGATGTCGTGGAGGACGGCCGCCAGGGCACCGTCACCAGCACCGTTTGTGTTGGCGATCCTGGACGGCCCGCCCATGTACGGCGCGATGTGAGCATAGACCCGCACGGGGTTCTTGCATGACGCCTTCAACATTCCCCGGCTGAACTCGTAGCGGTTGAACTCGGGAATCGCCCCGGGTAGCAGGGGATAGCGCGTCTTTCGTTTGGCGTCATCGTCAACATGACCGGCCATGTAGAGCCCGACGGGACCAGCGGTACAGAGCACCAGGTCGGTGAGATCGAGGGTGGCCTGGCAAGCGAGAAGCGAATCGGTTTGCCCGGTCAGGGCCGTCGCCTCCTCTTCGTTCATGGCCACGAAGTTGACGTGTTGGCGAATAAAGTCGCGCCAGAATTCCGGCTGCTCAGCGATGACGTGTTTGGTTCCCAGCGTCAGCACGACTGGAACCCTGGCCGCTTTGGCGATTTCGATGGCGTGCAAGGTCGCCTTCGGCATGGGGTCGCCGGGCTTGCAGCGCATCAGATAGGCAGTGAGCACCAGGGCGGCTGCGCCGTCGAAGATCGCAGGCGAGATGCTGTCGGGGCGCAATTGGTTCATGCAACCTTCGTTGATCGCGAAGCTCCGCTCGGCATCGGGCGTGATCAGAGCAAAGCAGCGTCCGACCGGACCGTCGACTGGTTGTAGATGATTCAGATCCACCCGGCTCGACGTGTTGCAGAGGTACCGATATCCCGAGGTACCTAGCCGAATGCTATCGCTCATCACACCCAAGAGCACCGAGTCGTCATCGCTGAGCACCGAGTAGTTGTGCAAGGTGTTGCCGACCGTGCCACCTGCGTGCTCGGTTACGCTTAGATCGCGGCTTGTGAGCTCATCGTAGATTTGTACCGACACATCGTCTTCGACCACCAGTGACTCCGACTTCCTGAGGCCGAAGCGTTCGAGAAAACCATCCGGTACTTTGGCCTCGATATCGACCAGCGTCTGATCGATTCCGATAACCCGCGTGCGACAAGGCGAGTTCGCGCCGCCGGGTGGTGCGGGCTGGAGAGTCCGCTTGTTTACTGGAAAGAAGTGCTTGTACTTGCGTCGGCCCGGGAATCTCATGGTTGCCTTCAGCTGCTCCCCTTGCTTTGCCCCACGGGCTGGGATGCGGCCGGCATCCTACCAGAACGCCACGCAGTATACCCGGTCCATGATGGCCTGGTTCCCGGTGGCCGCAGCAGCGTTGACACCACCTGTTGGTCAGGTATTCCTCAGGGATGAAGACAACACCCGAACACGACGCCCGTATGGCGAAAATGACGTTCGCCTCGGTTCATCCTCACTACATCACCAAGGTCGAGAAGAAAGGTAGAACCCAAGAGGAATTGCAGCAGGTCATCGAGTGGCTTACCGGCTTCGACAAACGTGACTTGCAAGCGCTGATTGAGGAGAAGGTGACGTTCGAAACCTTCTTTGAGAAGGCGAGTTTGAACCCGAACGCCGACCTCATCAAGGGCGTGGTATGCGGCTATCGAATAGAAGAAATCGAAAACGCCACAACCAGAAAGGTGAGATATCTCGACAAGCTGGTCGACGAGCTGGCGAAGGGGCGAGCGATGGAGAAGATACTCCGCAGCTCTTGAACGACAATTGACCGCATCGCCCCGATGCCCCTTGTAAACATCTGACAGGGAGGAAATCGTGCTGACACTCTATGGGATACCCAACTGCGGTACGGTGAAGAAGGCCCGCGCCTGGCTAGAGGCGCGAGATGTGCCCTACACATTCGTCAACTTTCGAAAAGAGCCTCCGACGGCCGCCGCGGTCGAGAAGTGGGTCGAAGCGGTCGGCTCCAAGCCACTGCGAAACACCAGCGGTGGCTCCTACCGAGCTCTCGGAGCAGAAAAGAAGACCTGGTCCGACGAGCAGTGGGCCAGTGCGTTTGCTTCGGATCCGATGCTCATCAAGCGACCGGTGATCGAGCGAGATGGTGCTCTGCTCAAGGTCGGCTTCCGCGGCGCCGACGATGAGATCGCAGCACAGATATTGTAGTCAGTGGTTCCACTGATTGGGGGCGAAGCTCTCCCGCCTAGCTGCCGATCAAATAGCGCACCACCAGCGCCACGACTTCTTCCTCAAAAGCGGGATCATCGAGCAGGGCCGGGTTTTCGAGGACCGCTCCGTGGGTCAGACCCTCGACCGTGGTGACCAACACATAGCTGGCGATATCGAGGTTCTTGGGCAGGAGGTCGTCTCGGTACCATTCCAAGTACCCACGCACCAGCCCCGTAGCCTGCGCTTGCAGTGAACTCATCTGCTCAAAACCCACGTGCAACACTTGGTGGACCAGGGCCCGGTGAAGGTCTGGATTGGCGGAATGGGCCTTCAGCATGACCCGAACGAAACGGCGAACAGCTTCGGGCAGGGGTAGCTCCGTGATGCCGTTAGCGAGGTCCGCCAGCAGTCCAATCATTTCTTCTGAATGGCGCTGGGCCAGGGTGAACACGATGGCCTCTTTGTTGGGGAAGTACTGGTAAAGCGAGCCGACGCTGACCCCCGCGACCTCTGCGATTCGGTTCGTACTCGCCTTGTCGTATCCCTGCTCAACCAAAACGCGAGTAGCTGCTTCCAAAATTGTGTCGACGGTCGCCTTAGCTCGAGCTTGGCGGGGCTGCTTGCGTGCGATTACGGGTGTGGTTTGGCTCATCGCGTCGCTCCTACAGAATGCGAGTTGAAATGCGAGTTATTGCTCATATAATTACGAGCAATCGCTCACATTGTCCAGCGAAATGCGTGTTGAGGATAGGAATGAAGAACCAACAGAACATACTCGAGGGTCGGCACGGTCAGCCAACCGCACCCACACTTCCCAGCCTGAGACCCTTGGGCCACCTCGGCGCAATGAGAGAGAACCCGCTCAATCTCTTTGTTCGGGCAGCAAAGGAGTGCGGAGACATCGCGCGGCTGCGTGTTGGACCGATACATCTCCATGTTCTCTCGCATCCCGACTATGCCCATCACGTCTTGGTCAAAGAGGCGCGGAACTATAGAAAGGGGACGCGGGGCTACGACACGATGCGCCTGCTGTTGGGGAACGGCTTGGTGACCAGCGAGGGGGACTTCTGGAAGCGCCAGCGGCGCATCGCTCAGCCGGCTTTTCATCGCCGCGCAATCGCGGGATTCGTCCGCACGATGGGTACTGCCAGCCTCGACCTGGCGCGCCAATGGGAGCAGATGATCGGCGACCGCGTTGATATCGGTGACGCGATGACCGACCTGACCCTTCGAATCGCCGGAGAGACACTCTTCAGCGTTGACGTGAGTGGCGACAGCAGCGTCCTCGGCGACTCTCTGACGACCGTCTTGTCGGGTTTCAACCGACTGGCGACTTCCGTGTTGCCCAATCCCTCTCGATGGCCAACGCCCGCAAATCGGCGTTTCAACCGCGCGCTGACTGCCATGGAGGGCGTCGTCTATCGGATCATTTCCGATCGGCGCCAGGGGGTGAATGAACCCGAGGCACCCGATCTCCTGTCGATGTTCATGGGTGCCAGAGACGAGGAGACGGGCGAGTCGATGAGCGACGAACAACTTCGCGACGAGGTGTTCACCATGCTGATGGCGGGTCACGAGACGACCGCGAACACGTTGACGTTCACGCTGATGCTGCTCGCACAGCATCCGGAGGTGGCCCGAAGAGTAGAAGATGAGTTGGATTCAGTCATGGACGAGGGTGTCCCGACAATGGAGCAGCTCGGCCAACTCCAATACACGAAACAGGTCATTCAGGAATCGCTGCGCCTGTATCCACCGATATGGATCTTGGGTCGCAAAGCAGTCGAGGACGATGTGATTGGGGGATACAAAATCCCAGCAGGGTCCTTCGTCTACTTCAGTCCCTACGTGATTCACCGCCACCCGGGCTTCTGGGACAATCCGGACAAATTCGATCCGGAACGCTTCGACCCGGAGCATCTGGCTTCACAGAAGGCTCTCGGCCGCCCAAAGATGGCCTACCTTCCCTTTAGCGGCGGTACCCGAAAGTGTATCGGGGACCACTTTGCGATGATGGAAGCGTTGACGGTAGTCGCTACGTTGCTCCGCCGTTATCGGCTGACCCTACCTGTCGACTTCAAGGAAACCCTGGTTCCAAGCGTGACCATGCGATTGGGTGAGAGTTTGAATATGGCAATCGAGCGGCGTTCTGGTGGAACCTAATGGCCATGGTCCCGCCCATCGAATAGGGTTGGTCACCGACAAGGAGGGGAGCCAATGGCCATCAGACCCAGAATCGATCTCGACGGAGTCGCCCTATGCGATCCCAGCGGAAGGACAACCGGAACTCTCGCCGTCTTCCGGAGGCGCACGGTGAAGGGGATTGTCCTATTGATGCCCGAGAGTGGTGACTTCGCTGTGCCCTGGGACGACATCGAGGACGCCTCGTTGGACCTACAGACCGGAGAGGTTCAGATCCGCTTCACCGCTGGCTATGCCGCCAAACAGAACTGGCTCGGCAACGCAGAGAGTTTAACGGGCATCTGGATCGATCGTTCGATTCTCCAGAGCTAGGAGCCCGTCGCGTATAACGCCCCGGACTCCAGCCGTTAGCTTTTAGC
>CAZDBH010000452.1:0-7083 GCA_964503485.1 uncultured Bradymonadales bacterium
CTAAAAGCCAATGGCGGAGCCTGGAGCGCTATGCGCGACAGGCTCCTAGTGCGGGGCGCGGCTCAGAATTTGCCGGCCGCCGAAAGCAACGTCATTTTCGCGTTCATTTCACGTAGCCTTCCCGACAGTTCACGAACCAACGACCACAGAAACTCATGGGCAAGTCCCTGGTCGTCTCGGAGCAACGCTTCCAAGTCGGACCGCTTGATTACACTGCAGCGGCAGTCACTCATCGCGAGCGCCTCGGCGCTGCGGGGGGCGTCATCGACCAGGGACATCTCTCCCAGACACTCACCACCCGATAGAATGGCGACGATTTCGTCGCCAAACCCCGGGACATCTTTGCTTATCTGAACTTCGCCGTCGTGAATGAGGAGAAACGTGTCGCCCGGGCTCCCCTCGGCGAAAATGATGTCCCCTCGTTCAAATCGGATCTCGCGGGCAAGCTGAACAAGATGGCTCAGCAGCTCGTCGCTCAGTCCTCGAAAGAGTCGCGTTCTGCGCAGGTCCTGTGGTCGCATACTACTCCCCAGTTTGTCGCCCGGCGCGAATCTTACCTGCGCGGACGGCGCGCGACCAGACAGACGAGTAGGAGCCGGCTATCCCTTGCCCCCCAGTCCCTTTTTCGACTCGAGCTGTTCGAGTGTTTTGGGCCAGTCCTTCTTCAACAAGCGCGACAAAGCGCGATCAGCCAGCAGTCTTCCGGCCGTTTGGCAGTTCGCACAATAATTGGCCTCGTTCTGGGCGTAGACGATGCGCTGTACGGGCTTTCCGCAATCGGGACAAGGCTTGCGATAACGGCCGTGCACCGCCATCTGGTCATGAAAGGCGGTCACTTTCTCGGGAAAGCCGTCCCCCACCTCTTCGCGTAAACGAGCGGTCCACTCCTTTAGAGTCTGCAGGGTTGCATCGAACAAGCGCCGAGACTCGTCGTCTCCGAGTTTCCCAGTCTGCTTGAAGGGCGATAGCCGCGCTCTGTGCAGGATTTCGTCCGAGTACGCGTTGCCGACTCCACTTAGGATTCTCGGATCAGTCAGCGCACGCTTGAGGGTGTGGTTTCGCGCGGTCAAGGCGGCGTGAAAGTCTGACCACGAGGCACCCAAGAGTTCGAGGCCGCCCCGATCGTGGTCTATCAGGCCGGCTTCCCCGGCCACTACATAAAGTGATGCACGTTTCTTGGTGCCCGCCTCGGTAAACAACAACGACCCGTCTTCAAAGTCGAAGGCCGCCAGCCCGCGTTTGCCAGGAATTCCGATGCCGGGTTTACGCCATCGCAGCCGGCCCGCGATCATGAGGTGAATCACGATGAACAGCTCGCCTTCGAGTTCGAAGACGATCCTCTTGCCCAGCCGCCGGTATCCCACGACCCGTTTCCCCTCGACCGATTCAACGGGTGGATCGAAGGAGCGCAGCAGAAATGGTGTGCGAATTCGAAGTCGTTCCAGGACTTTCCCAACGGTGAACGCTTCCAAACGCTCGATGTATACCGTGATGTCTGGGTATTCGGGCATTCAGGAGTTTTGAGATACCTGAGAGGGTGGGTCAATAGGCCTGATTCGGCCGACGATCACCCGTGCAGCTGTCCGCCGACTGACGGCGACGGACCAGATGGTTGTTGGACTGGGTGCTCTGACGACACCCCTTCGGGCATCAGCGGTACGAAGAGCTTCCAGTTACCGTCGAGTCGGACCATCGAGCCCAGCGGTATCTTGGCCAGACCGCCGGTCGGGAGCTCGACCGCGATTGCAGTGGAAGAAACCAGCTCCACGACCCCGCCACGAGGCGTTTGCAGCTGAACGGTATCTGAGGCCCGCACACTCTTGAGTTGCGCTTTGGCTCCGTTGCAGATTTCCGTCAGCCGGCGAAAAATCCGCTGGACGTTGCGGTCCTCCATCGTTCCGTGCAGATAGGAACTGAGCTTCTCCATCGACAGGAAGGTCTCAGCATCAGCCGGGCTGACGAATAGCGCCCTATACTGTGGAAAACTCCCAAAGCGCAGCGCATCGAAGAATTGGCCTGCCAACTCCTCCGGTGTCGCACGCTCCTTCTTGATCTGAGCGATAGTCCGGGCGGCTGCTGAACTATCGATTACCTGGCCATCGCCCATTGCCCGCTTGGTGTAGATTCCAAGGCCAACCAGGATGAAAGCGAAGCAAATGAAGAGCGCGTATCCCAGCGTTTTCAGCATACCTGAGGCGCTCTCGGACTCCTCTTTTTCGGCAGCTGCTTCTGGGTTCAGTGGCGTGCCCTGTTCCCAGGGACCCTCGCCTCCCGCCCACGGGTTCTGGTTCTGCATCTCGCGGACCTGGCGCTCCATCCGTTGCTGGTACTCGCGTTGGTGCTGAAGTTCCTGGCTCAGCCCCTGATGCTGATCGAATTGCGCAGATGCCATACTCGGCATCAGAGTGATGCCGATGAGGACTGCAAACGCAGCTAGTGTAATTTTCATAATCCCGACTCCTCCACGCACGTACGTGGCTGTGTGGTGCTGGCGTTTGTCAGATCGCAACGGTTCAACGGGAGACTTAGATACTGTAGCACGTTGACCGTCAGCTCGAAACCGGCAAAATCCGACGCCTTTCGCCATCGGCCGCCATTTAAGCGACCCGAGCCCAAGCTCGCTCGGCGACGTTCGTCAGCTTCTGGCGCGTGCGACGTGCGAGGGGGTTCGACAGGACGGTCGCCTTCGCAGTCTCGTCTTTGGCCCAGAGATTCTTGATCAGCCAGCGGTTCACGAACCGAAGTTTCTTGGGAAGCAATACGACGCCTCTCACTCCCGTTGTCTTTCTGATCTCCTCGAGCATGTCCGTCTGATCGCGCAGGGCTCGGCGCATTGCGTCACCAATGTCCATCCCGAGCGTTTCGGCGTGGTCGCGGTGATACTCGATACTAAACTGCATGAACGTTATCAGCCACAGCTGATAGGCCTGCAGCTGGATCGCTTGGCGACGGCTCAGATTCTTCAACAGCACGGGCAGATAGAGTTTCCCCAGAGCGACGTGGCGCGCTTCGTCTCGGTGAAAATAGACCAGCAGCTCTGAGAGAATCGGCTCGAGTTTGAGCTCGCTCATGGTTCGAAACAGGTGAACCGCGATATGCTCGACGAACAGCTGCATTCCAATCAACTTGTACAAGATTGAATCTGTCGCCAGAAGCTGAGACAGCATGGTCTTTACGAAGGCGTTGGGTGGGGGCAGCTCAATCTCGAGCAGGTCGAGATAATCTCGCATGACGTAGTAATGACGGGCCTCGTCGAAGGTCTGAATCGTCGCCGCCATCTTTGCTTCGGTGTTGTCGCGAATGTTCTCGGCGAGGTAGCTCGACACCTCCCATGCACCCAATTCACCCCACAGGATGATACTGAAAATCTGTCCGATCGCCTGCTTGTGCTCTTCAGGAAGGTCGACTTTGCCGTGTTTTTCAACCAAGTCGTTCAGCACCTGTTTGCCGTCCCAGGCCAATTTCTGACCCTTGTGGTACAGATTCTCGAGCTTCCGGAGCCGCTTCGTGCGCGCTTCGAGTTCACTGACAGTAAGGTGATGGAATGCCCGGGGTTCGTAGAGTTCCTTTGGTGGAAACTCCGTCCGAAGTGGCATTTGAAAGGGCAGTACCTTCTTGGTGGCACCAGCGATCCAACCCATGATCGTCTCCGTTGCTCGTGTAAACTGCTTGGAATACTGTTGCCAACACGGTAGCACGAATGTCGGGCCGCTTCAAAGCGTGCAGTTTGGCCGGAGTAGGAAGAAAACCCCATGGGAATCATTGTCGTAGATGCCGCCTCGGGCGAGGAAAAGGGAGTGGAGGCCGTCAAGGCCGCTGCCCAACTCAGCCTTCAGCGCAACCATCAGTTGGTACTGGTTGGTGACGAATCTGCGATCAATCGTGCCCTGGTAGAGAGCGCCTACGACGCGGAGCTGATTCAGGTCGTTCACACACCTGACGTGCTCGATCCGACTCTCGACCCAAAGACGGCGCTCGAGCGTTCCCCAAACTGCAGTCTGGCGACCGGAATCAAACTCGTTGCCGACAGGCCGGGAGCGGCTTTTGTTTCTGCCGGTAATGCGGGCGCCATCATTCTGCTGGCTCACCGGCATCTGAAGGCCTCGCCAGGGGTCGCTCGCTCCGCCCTTGCGGCGGTTTATCCAACCCTGCGACACCGGGGCGAAACCAAAGATCCGTTCGCGCTGTTACTCGACGTCGGTGCGACGATTCGATGCAGCGGCCTCGACTTGGTTCACTTCGCAGCCATGGGGGCAGCCTACGCGAGCAAAGTGTCTGTCAACGAGTGTCCCAGGGTCGGCCTGTTGTCGAACGGCAGCCATCCATCGTCGGCACTGCCAGCGATCGCCGAGGCCCACGTCCTGCTGCAGAAGGCCCAGCCCAGTTTCGAGTACATCGGGCTGTTGCGGGGCGACCAGGTCACACTCGGAGAAGCTGACGTGATCGTCACCGACGGTTTCACCGGAGACGTGTTGGTGCGCGCACTCGAGGGCGTCGCCCACAGCGCTTCCACCCTTCTGCAGAAGGCGAATGAGCGCTTCTCGTGGCGTATGGGTTTGTCGATGCTCAGTAAGGGCCTGCAGCGGCTCCAACAACTTACCGACTGGGAAAACTACGGCGGGGCTCCGTTGCTGGGTTTCGATCGGTGCATTATCCTGACCCAGGCGAACTCGCACGAGAGAGCCTTCATGAACGCAATCCGGCTGGCCTCGAAGATTCAGCGAGAGGCGGTCATCGAGGGCATTGGCGACGCGCTCAGGGCGATCAACACACAGCCATGAGCGGCGCACCCCACCACTTCCTCTGGGATCTCGACAAGACCTACTTGCGAACCGAGTTTGATACCGTTGTCGACCTAGTGCGCACATTTCGCCAGACCGCCGAAGAAAAGACCAACGTTCCCGGTGCACGAGCACTGCTGAGGGCGCTTCTGCAGGGCGACGAAGGGCAGACCGGGCGGAGCGTCAGCTTCATTTCGGGAAGCCCAAGACAAATGCGAAAGGTACTCTCCCGCAAACTCGCCTTGGATGGGATCGAGCCCAAAGACTTCGTTCTGAAACCAACGCTGTCGAACGTGCTTCGCTTCCGCTTTCGGGCAATTCGTAATCAGGTCGGCTACAAACTCGGCGCTCTGCTGGACCGAAGACTTCCCGATCGACCGGGCAACGAGACCCTGTTTGGCGATGACGCAGAGATGGATGCGTTCATCTACAGCTTATATGCTGATCTCATGGATGGCGCGGTGACACTGGGCGAACTCGAGGCCATCCTCGGCTCGTGCCGGTTGTACCCGAGCACCCAGGCCAAGGTGCTGGAATCGGCGTCGTCCATCGCGTCTAGGGAGTCCAAAGTCGAGCGGATCTTCATCCACTTGGACCGGCGCTCGCCTCCTGCGCGGTTCGACGCGTACGGACCGCGCGTGGTACCCGTTTTCAACTATTTTCAAGCTGCCTTGGTGTTAGGCAGAGACGGCATGCTCTCGAGCCGCGGGCTTGTCTCAGTGGTCGGCAGTATGGTCGCGGACGGCTATACCCAACGAACGCTTGTCAACTCAGCGCAGGACCTCGTGCGTCGCGGCCATCTCGACAGCCAGGGTCTCGCAGAGCTGGCTGAGCACGTGCGCTCGCTGGACGAAGCGGCGCTGCCAGCCTACGCCACATTCGCCAATGAGTTCATCGAAGCCTGTATCGAAGCGGTCGCTCAGGTCAAACATCGCGACGCTCGATCGCAGGATGCTCCGATCGACTACTTGGCCTTGAGCGAACACGAGAAATTCAAACCGGTCAAAGTCAGAGTTCCGCTCTTTAAATGGCTGGAGTGAAAAGGAGTTCGGCATGCAGATCGACATACCTGGTATGGGGCCCGTTCGTCCGGGGAAGATCGTTTGCGTGGGACGCAACTACGCGGCCCATATCGACGAGATGAATTGGGGCGAGGCACGAACTCCGGTCCTCTTTCTCAAGCCAACCACCGCCCTCATCCCCTCGGGCGCCACCATCCGAATACCGGCCCAATCCGACTCTGTGCATCACGAAGCCGAATTGGTTCTGGTGGTGGGCGCCACCGCCTCTCGTGTCAGCGCCGATAGTGCCCTCGGGCACATCGCCGCCTACGCCCTGGGTCTCGACATGACTGCTCGCGACATCCAAAAGGCGGCCAAGGACGCTGGCGAGCCCTGGTCGGTCTCGAAGGGCTTCGACACTTTCGCACCGCTTGGTGGGCTGGCTCCGGCGTCGGCGATTGCCGACCCTCAGAAACTGAGCTTCGAACTGCGAGTCAATGGCGAATTGCGGCAGCGCGGTGACACCTCACTCATGCTGAGTCCGGTGGCACAGTTGGTATCGTCTTGTTCGGAAGTGTTTACGCTAGAGCCTGGCGACTTGATCTACACGGGGACGCCCAAAGGCGTCGCTCGCGTGCTTCCTGGCGACACCCTAGAGGTGACAGGCGACGGCCTCGAGACGCTCACTGTAGGTGTTGAGTAGCGCAGAAACGGGCGACGGCTCGGAACAGACGCACCGAGCCGTTGATATCGGCTCGGCTACCTCCCTCGGGCGAGAGACGAAAAGCGCACGCCCCCCCAAGGCCTTCCCAGCAGACACCGTCGTGTTAATAGTGTTTAGAACGCGCTGTTTGTGCCACATCCACCGCGGTTGTGCAAGCTTTCGGCCGAAAAAGTTTGCTTTTCCGAGTACAAAGCGTATGTTGCCCGGTCTCACTCGCGCTACGAAAACAGCACAAACCCAACAATATCAAGCCATTACCGCCTCCACACCGAGAAACTCTGCCATTTCGCCGACTTGGGTACCAAACTGTAGTCCGGGGTGCGACAATGTAGGCCATTCGGGGCCCTGGTCGCGAAGTTCGAGGCCTAGATTGGATAGCCAGAAACAATGAGCCTAGCACGAAAACGGTGAATCCGATTCCTTCCGACTTCCGACTTCCGATTCTATTTCGGATTTCTGATGTGACCTGAATGAAGAACCTCGAATGAAGAACGGAGAGCCTAGAATCGACTCATGAATAATGCGGGCTAGGAGCCTGTCGCGCATAGCGCTCCAGGCTCCGCCATTGGCTTTTAGC
>CAZDBH010000453.1:0-7079 GCA_964503485.1 uncultured Bradymonadales bacterium
CTGAGCTAACGGCTAATCGCTAAAAGCCAATGGCGGAGCCTGGAGCGCTATGCGAGACAGGCTCCTAGCGTTCCGGTCGCTTCCCCACAAGTAGACCACGACCAGGCATAATGCCGTCTTGTCTCCATTCCACTTCGAATCCGGCGTCGCTGAAAGTCCGCAAGAGCTCCTCTTTGGTGTACATCCACAGCTGATGGCGCTCGACGAAGTGTTCACAGCCATCTGGCGTCGTGACGAGCCAGTTGAAGTCGAAGGTCGACAACCTACCTTCGACCACATGAGTCGCGGCTCGGCACAGTTTCATGTCGTCGCTTTCATAGACCTGCTGGCTGCAGTGGCCAGCCTTGCCGACGGAGGGTTGCAACCAGGGCTCGATGATGATCGAGCCGGCAGGCTCGAGATTGCTGTGAAAGTTGGCGGCCACCTCGCGAAGCCGTTGGTCTGGGTAGATGTATCCGATTGAACTAAACAGACACAGTATCGCCTGGACTGGTTTGTCCAACTCGAAGCTGATCATGTCGGCCTCGATGATTGCTAGACCTGGGTTCTTGGCCTTGGCTGCGCTCACCATGCTCGGACTCACGTCCAGCCCCGAGACGTCGTAGTGCTGGGAGAGGTATTGGAGGTAGTTACCCGTTCCACAGGCCACCTCGAGCAGCCGGGCGCCGGTGTCGAGTCCCATCGATTCCAACAGCTCGACTACGATGGACGTCTCTTTCTCGTAGTCCTTCCAGTGGTAGATGCGGTCGTAGAGGTCACAGCTTCGCTGGTAGATTTCACCCGGATCAACACTCATGCCCTCAACTTTAATCAGAAGTTGACGGTGATGGAACAGGTTTTCCCAAAAGCCGTCTGCGAGGCGGGGCAACGGGAGAGGCCCACGTATGCCCCATCCTCACAGACGATTTGACCCGAGGAATCACAGGTTACTTGAAGGTCGTTACCGGCGCCGGTCCAGACGAGGAGCGCGGCCGAGTAGGACCACACAAACGTGGCCTCGAAGCGGCCTTCCTCAAAATCGACTCGTTGCTCGCTGATCTCGCCCGGAACGCGCTGAGCGTAGGGATGAGTTAGGACGGAGACCGAATCGTCATAGAACGCACCCTCACCGTCTCGCAGACTGAACCCGCCTCCCCGATCGTCGCTCCATACGGCCCAGCCGTACCCGCGGGCAACCATTTCGGGTAACAGGGCCCTGAAGAAGTCGGGCAAAGTGGCATTGGAGGTGTAGCCGCCGAACTCGCCGACCCAGATTGGTGCACCGCCGAATTCGCCGGCGTTCATCGAGATGTTCTCCATGGCGCGCTCGATGTCACCCAGCATCCCGGGTGTGTAGTCGGCGCCCTCGTGTACCGTGGGGTGGTAGTAGTGGGGTGCGAATCCGACTTGGCTCTGCGCGGGTGGCTCGAAGCCCGAACTGACCCCCATCGTGGTCTGCAGGGGAGGCGCTTCATAGAACACGATTCGGTTCGGCGCTTCACTCAGGATGGCCTCTGCGAGCTGGTCCTGCCGCGGCTGCCAGACGTCCGGAATGAACCGATCGAGGGAGGTGCTTCCCCAGTGTGGCTCGTTCAGCAGGTCGAAACCGACAACTGCCGGGTGGTCACCAAACTCCGCGGCGACCGCCCGCCATGCACTCTCGAAATACTCGAAGGTCTCGTCGTCGCCGTAGAAGCCATCGAAACAAGCCTGTACGTCGGCCGAGGTGTAGTTCATCCACCACGGTGAGACGGGCTCGAAATTATCGTAGTGGCTCTGATCGCAGGCCCACTCCGGCGCGCCGTTGCCACCGAATCCGTAGCCGAACAGGTCCTGATGCATGTCGAATATCACGAGGAGCCCAAGTTCCTCGGCCCAATCCAGCCGCTGACCGACGTTCGAGAGAAACTCAGTATCGATGTCCCCAGGTTCCGGCATGATCGCCGCCCAGTGTATGAGGAGGCGGATACTGTTGAAGCCGACCGCGGCCAATGCCTCAAAGTCGTCCCGCTCGTGCCAGGTCAGATGGTCCTCGGCGCCCTTGGTCGCGTTCGAAGCGTTCACCCCGTGAAGCACAATGGTGCGGCCTTCGTTGTCGAGGATACGGGCACCCAGACGGTGGAAGCCCGGGCCGGGTGCGTCGAGCGGATAGCTCTCGACATCTTCGACTCCCGTGACATCGGTTTCCTCGAGTGCTTCGACCTCTTCGTCGCTGCTCCCATCGACCGGTTGGGCATCGGCGTCACTGGGTTGAATGTCCGATTCTTCGACGCTCGCGTCGTCCGACTGTGTGGCCGCCCCATCGGCGCCCGTCTCGCCGCAGCCAACGCAGGCCGCCGCTATGAGCAGAGCTTGGAAGCCTATATTGCGGCCCACCATCAATCAGGCCAGTACACGAGGGAACAAGATGTTGTTCTCGAGGTGGATGTGGTGTCGGAGGTCCGAGTCAAAACGCTCCAACCGAGCATAGAGCGTCCGCCACGTCATACATGCACCGTTTGGAGGAGTGAAGTTGTCGGTGAGTGTCCGCAACTCTTCAAGGGCTGCTCCGGCCTCTTCGTGCTCGTGCCGCATCGCACTGATGGGCGCAACTGGTTTCGGTTGCCTGCCGTTGAGAATCCAAGGAAAAAGCACCAACTCTTCCTTCTTCATGTGAACCGATAGATCGTCCGCCAGAAAGCGGACCGCTTTCGCCAAGCCCCCAAGCCGCTCAGGGTCCTTCTCGCCGTGAACCCGCAAGACCTTGTCAGTCATGCTCTGAAGCTGCGCGAATTCTTCGGGGAGTGGCGCGTGGTACGTCTCGAGGATGTGATCGATGAGATCCGGTATCGGCGCCGTATCCCAGCGCACCGCCGCATCATCCACAGTCAGCTCGTTCATTTCGGCGATCACGTCGTCCACACCCAGCTTCGCACCTTCGCAAGCGGCAACCAGGGTTTGCTGCCCACCGCAGCAGAAGTCGAGCCCATGCCGAAGCAAGACTCGACTCGAGGCGGGGTATTCGGTAACTAACTGAGCTAAGACGCTGTTTGTGTTGACAATCATTAACCTGTCCCGTATCTCAAGGGATATTGCTATCCATTGACTGTGCGAGTTTTACGGATACAGTTGTGACGCTGATAGGTCAAGAGGGAATGACGTGCTCTTTTCACAAATCGGACGATATGCCCTTCGCGTAATGGCAACATTCGCGATCCAGCCGGAAGGTACGAAGCTGAGGTCCCAAGACCTCATCGACTTCACCAGTGTTCCTCCGGCCTACCTATCGAAAGTCCTGAGAAAACTAGTCGAATCGGGTTTGCTCAACTCACAGAAGGGGCATCACGGTGGGTTTTCTCTCGCCAAAGCCTCGGCCGACATTCCGCTGGGTGACGTGCTGAGAGCAGTCGATACCAAGCTCGAAGAGTCGACATGCGTCTTTGGTTGGGGCGCTTGCGGCACAGACAACCCTTGCCCGATGCACCCACTCTGGGCCCAACTGTCGGACAGTGTGTTGCAGTGGTCCGAGACGACAACCTTGGCAGCTGTCATGGCCAGTGACCGGTTCGACCTCGGGCTCAAATAGAGTTTAGGGCAAGACTCACGGGCCTGTAGGTTGGGTTCGAGTGAAGCTCGTGACGACGGATGGCAATTGGGTAGGCAAGAGAAGGAGGCGGAATCCGCAGCAGTCGCGCGGATCCCGCCTCGAGAACAGAGAAATCAATCTCTAAGCTGAATGTTGTCGGCGGCTTCGCGGCCGTTATTGCCAGGCACCAACTCGTAGCTGACCTTTTGGCCATCCTTCAATGTTGGAATTCCTGCGCGCTCGAGCGCTGAGACGTGAACGAAAGCGTCTTTGCCGCCATCTTCGGGTTCGATAAAACCAAAGCCCTTGGTGGCATTGAACCACTTCACAGTTCCGTTAGTCATTTTTCTCTCCTTAAACACAAAAAGTGCGCGAACTGGCAACGTGCCGGCAGCGCGGTAACGCTCACAAATGTCAGAAAGCAACTTGGCCGATCGCACCTTGTGGGAGGGATCAATCAGGGTGCACACAAGACGGATGTGCAACGTAGTAACCCGTCGTGTATAGGTTTTTCCGAACGGGAGTCAAGAACAATCGGTGTTGGACTCGTGTAGATGACCCACAGAATGTGGGGCCGGTGTCCATTTGCACAGAGCACGCCACGATTTGGCCTAGCCGCCCAGGTTGGTTGAAGAAAAATCGGTGCTTGATTCCCGATCAGCAGGTATCTATATCTCTTGAGTGGGTCGCCTAGCGATTCGGTTATCGAGTACGGAGATGAAATGCGCTTCTTTTTGCTGTTTGCTACGTTGATGATGCTGTCTACGAGCACTGCCGCCGAAGTTCGGGTCGGCGATGCGCCCACACTCGAGGCCACCGCGGTCGACGGCACCGCGATCAACTCATCCGACTACCAGGGCAAGGTCGTTTTGGTCGACTTTTGGGCCAGCTGGTGCGCACCCTGCGTGGCTGCGTTGCCCTACTATTCCACGCTCGCAGAACAATATGGGCAAGAGAACTTCGTCGTTGTCGCTGTCAGCGTCGATGAGCTCCGATCGGACGTCGATCGGTTTCTGAGAAACCACGAACTCGGAATCGCAATCGTCTGGGACGAAACTCACGAACTCGCCTCTGAATGGAGCCCGCCGACAATGCCGACGTCATTTCTGATCGATCGAAGCGGGGTCGTCCGCTTCGTCTTCGAAGGGTTCGAGCAGCGAGACCGAGAGAACATCGAGCAGACCATCCAGACACTACTCGACGAGCAATCCGATCAGCCGGCCGGTACCGAAGAAGAAGTTGAACAGCCGCCACTCGGCCTTGGAATGAGCGACTCCCAATAAATGGCTCGCCGCAGAGCCGACCACACCCTTTCACGACGAAAATCCCAACATTCTGCCGATTTTTCGGAATAGCACTCACCCTCATTCGTAGAGCCCTGTGAAATGACCGAGCACCGGTAACTGTGAGGAGTGACAATGCGAGTGACCAAGTTTGATATTCAGGGCAGATTCTTAGCAATTCCTTACGATTGGAGACTACCCACGACAGCCAAAATGAGGGAAAGATGGTGGAACAAGAACGCCTCGATGCTGACGCCCAAAGTCTGGGGATGGGGATGGGACCTCAATCTGCGACACCGGGGCACGTGGGTTCTGCTGGCCTGTACGCTCTTCACGCGCTTGGCGCTGGCCTGAGCGGGCGCACAACGATGGAAGCGATTTTGACCGACAATGCCTTTTCAACAGAACTTGCTGAGGCGACTAAGAGGGGCTACGTAGCGGCTTTCCGTTGGCTCATGAATCGGGAAGCCGCCCGAGACGCTTGTCAGGAGGCGGCGGCTCGAGCATGGGCGTCGCGAACCAAGTATGATTCGGAACGCCCCTTCTACCCTTGGTATTACCGAATTCTAAAGAACCACTGCACCGACCGTCTGAGGAAACGACAGGTCGGTAACCGAGTGAACGAGACAATAGCGATGGATCCCGAACGACCAAAATCCGTCACAGCAGAGGACAACCTCGTGGGTTCGCGACGGCAACGTGCCGTAAGCGCTGCGATTCAGCAACTCGAGGAACCGATGCAAGAGATTCTGGAGCTGAGACATTTTCAAGGCGCGAGCTACGACGAGATGGCCGACGTGCTCGGTGTGCCGGTTGGCACAATCATGAGCCGCCTTTATCGAGCCCGAAAGGCGTTGAGGACACGCCTTCTCAGGGACCCGGCGTTCAAAGAGGAGGGCGCCCGATGACACACAACAACGACCAAGAGTATTACGAGGGACTGGTGGTCAAAGCCGTAGACGGGCAACTGAGTGACGCCGAAAAGGTCGAACTCGACGCCTATCTCGAGGAACATCCCGAAATGCGTGAAGAACTGGCTGACTTTAATCTCATAAAGGAGACGACTGACGCGATAGTTGGACGAATAATGGCCGACGCCGACATCGAACCACCTAGAGAAACACCGGCGGCCAAGGCGCTAATCGGCGGTTCCTATCTACTTCTGCTAGCTGGGGCGCTGTTGCTGATCGGTTTTTCAGTCTTCACCTTTCTGACTGATAGTGGCGTACCGCCGATAATCAAGGTTGGAACCTCGATCGGCGGAATCGGTGCCCTATTGTTGTTTGGTCACTACTTTCGCTTGCGAATGCGGGCAGTTGGGAACGACCCCTACAGAGAGATTGATCGATGAATGAAGATGCAAATAACCAGGCGATGATTCGATCCCAGGACGGCGCTGTGACCGGCTTTCGGCACAACATTCTCACTGCCACGACCGATGGCATCGCAGGACGCGAGGTTGCTGAAGTGCTCGGCTTTGTCCGTGGCAACGCGGTGCGCGCCCGTCACTTCGGACGAGACATCAGCGCTGCCTTTCGCAATCTGCTGGGCGGCGAGATCAAAGACTACACCAAAATGCTGGCAGAGAGCCGAGAGCAAGCCCTGGACCGAATGCTCGAGCAGGCAGAGCGACTGGGTGCAGATGCCGTGGTGGCGATGCGTTTGACCACCAGCACGGTGATGCAGGGCGCGGCAGAGCTTCTGGCGTACGGAACCGCCGTTAAACTGAAGCCCGCTGCCAACGACTGATGCCAGCCGAGAGGCTCTAGCCCGGATTATTCATGAACCCGGAATTTGCGGGGATTCGGCGCTGTTAAGCGATTGTACTCGTTAACGAAAGACAAATTCGAGTCGATTTCCCATCGCGAGCACTCTACAACTGCTACTGTCATCGTGGTCAGGCCGAGAACCAGGTTTTTTCACACAACAAAACCGTGCTGCTCCCGATAACAAAATGACAGAACAACGGAGCAGTAAACATGGACCATCTCGGAACAAAGAAAGGGAACGACCTCGCCGAGCGCCTTGCCAACTACGCTGGCGCAGTCCTTCGCATCACAGCAGAGATGCCAGATACCAAAGAAGGCCGTCACGTCAGGGACCAGCTTTTGAGGTCCGCGACAGCCCCGGGTGCGCACTATGCCGAGGCCAGAAGCGGGCAAAGCACCGCGGACTTCATCCACAAGGTGGCCCTCGCTGCATATTCCAGTGATGTTGGACGGTAGTTCCAGCTGATCGTGGACACCCATTCC
>CAZDBH010000454.1:0-7069 GCA_964503485.1 uncultured Bradymonadales bacterium
CGCTAAAAGCCAATGGCGGAGCCTGGAGCGCTATGCGCGACAGGCTCCTAGCGCTCCAGTTTCGGTTTGTCGTCCCAAACAGCTGAGTTCAGCAGATTTCTTTTGGTCGGTCCGACAGCAATCGGCATAAAGAGAGTTTTCCGTCTTTTATTTATCTATCGTGCTGACCACGCCGATGCTTTCACCTGTTGACGGTCGATCGCTCGCTGTTGGGGGTCTAGCGCTGAATGTGGGTCAGAAACCTCGCTAACACGTGGACTGCTCTCGGAGTCAGGCCAGGCATGCCACCTGAGCAGGTCGCTCGCATCCGGATGGCCAACGGGATTGCTATCCTGAACGGCGTGCTGGCAGGGTTGACGGGCCTCATGACCACGATCGCGAAGCCCAGCGCAGTGGGACTCTCTCTTCTGATCGTCCCGATCGGCGTGGCCTTCTTGCTGTATACCGCCTATCGCGGCCACACCAATCTGAGCCGGGCGCTCATCGCTCCCATTCTCTCGTTGTGCTGTTTCCTGGTCGCCCTCTTGGCGGGACGTGAGGTCGTCACGGCCATTCCATTCATGTTGGTGTTGGTGCCGTTTTCTGTGTTCGGGCTCAACGAGAAAGGCTGGTTGTTCTCATCGCTGTTTGTCGTATGTGCCGTCTCACTCCCGGTCTTGGTCCCAGGCGTCACCCCAGACGCCGTCGCTCCACTCGACGCCGAGGCATCATTCGCTATCCAGACCGTAGTGGTGTTCTGCGTCTTCTTGACCATGATCGCGCTCATGTTCCTCAGCGTCGTGGCCCGCGCCGAGGCGACCAAGGCGTTGGAGGCGGCCCGAAGTAGGGCCGAATCGGCCGACAAAACGAAGTCCTTGTTCCTGGCCAACATGAGTCACGAGATCAGGACCCCATTGACCGCAATCATTGGCTACACCCAGCTCATCGACGAAGCGGAACTGCCGAATGCCGAGCGAAGTGCAGCCGCTCGCACGGTACAGCGAAACGGTCGCCATCTACTGCAACTGGTGAATCAAATCTTGGATCTCTCCAAGATCGAAGCCGGCGAACTCCTACTCGAACCACAGAACACCTCGCTCGAAGGGATCTTGGCGGATGTCATGTCGCTGTTCCGGGTACACGCTTCCGATAAAGGACTCGACTTGAGTCTCACCTTCGAGACCAAAATTCCGCGCACGCTCTACACCGACCAACTCCGACTGAAACAGATTCTCGTAAACCTGCTCGGCAACGCGATCAAGTTTACCGACCAGGGCACGATCCATGTCGAGGTTGCGATTCGGCGGACAGAGGGCCGCACCTTGTCCATCGCCATCAGCGATACCGGTGCGGGAATTCCCGAGTGGGAACTGGAACGGATGTTCCGGCCGTTCGTGCGCGGTGAGCTCACAGGGCACGGCCGACGCGGCGGCACCGGGCTCGGCTTGGCCATCTCACGGCGCCTCGCAGGACTGCTAGGAGGCGAATTGACTGCGTCCAGCTCGCTCGGTCACGGCAGCACTTTTCGCCTAGACCTACCTCTCGAGGGAAAACCAGACGACCTAGACGACCTAATTGATGGGTCACTATCGGTCCGAGCCCCTACGCGAGAAGAGGCGGCCACCGCCGACCTCACGGGCATCAAACTCCTGCTGTGTGAAGATGGACCCGACAATGCCCGGCTCTTGACCTACCGTTTAAGTCAGGCCGGCGCTGAAGTCTCGCTCGCTGAGAACGGCCAGGAAGGTATCAAACTGGTCGAAGAGGCCAAGCTGGAAAAACACCCCTTCGACGTGATTCTGATGGACATGCAAATGCCTGTTCTGGACGGCTATTCCGCGGCCGCCACTCTACGAGGCCGAGGCGAAACCCTCCCCATCATCGCGCTGACCGCCCACGCCATGCGGGGGGACCGCGAGCGCTGTGTAGAAGCAGGGTGCGACGACTACCTGAGTAAGCCGATTGAGTTTGCGGCGCTGTTCGCTGCCATCAGCAGCCTCGTTCCGACCAGGACACCACCGGGCGGGAGCCCGATCGTCAGGAGGCGCGTCGCAACTGCCGACAGGCTCGCCATCGACGCCCACCTCTCGGGGCTAGCCGCCGACTTCGCTCAATCCCTTAGCTGCTGGCTCGACGAGATGCGAGTGTCGCTAGCCGGAGGTGATCTCGAGAGCATCGCTGGGCGCGCCCATAAAATAGCGGGCTCGGCAGGCATGTTCGGGTTTGACTCCGTGACCAACTCGGCGCGCGCCATCGAAGAAGCGATTCGTGAAGGACGCCCCGCAAGCGAACTGAGTCACCTGGTCGACGACTTCTGCGATGCGGTCGACGTTGTTCGGACCAATCTCTCGTAGACTCAGAACCTCGTTCCTCTACCACAACCGACTGGCGAGGACGGCGATAAAGTCACCCATCGGCTTGACTCCGCGTGACACATGATGAAACCCTCCTCCAAAACGACATGACTCATTGGGGAGGCGACTTACCTTGACTCAATACGAGACACTCACCACACAGATTGACCAGCACGTGATGCTCATCGGCCTCAATCGGCCCGAGAAGAAAAATGCATTCAACGTCGCGATGCTACAGGACCTATCGTCGGCCTACGCAGAGTTCGAAGGAAACTCCGAGATGCGCTGTGCCGTCCTCTTCGCCAACGGCGATAACTTCACTACGGGACTCGACCTGGCGAAAGTCGGACCGAAGGTGATGAGCGGGCAACCACTCTTTCCAGAGGGCGGACTCGATCCCCTCGATCTATTCGACCCCAGACGAACCAAACCTGTGGTCTTTGCGGCTCAGGGATGGTGCCTAACAATCGGGGTCGAGCTAGCCCTCGCTTGCGACATTCGGTTGGCGGCTGAAGGCACTCGGTTTTCACAGATGGAAGTGAAACGCGGCATTATGCCCTTCGGAGGAGCGACTATGCGGCTTCCGCTCCTTTCGGGCTGGGGCAACGCCATGTACCACCTGCTGTCGGGCGACGAGTTCGGACCCGCCGAGGCTCTCCGCATCGGCCTCGTTCAAGAGGTGGTTCCTGCGGCACAGCTCCTCGCCCGAGCGACAGAACTCGCCCACTGCGTCGCGAAACAGGCGCCACTCGCTGTCCAGGCCGCCAGGAAGTCGGCGCGAATCGCTGTCGAGCAGGGGTTCGATGCGGCCAAAGCCGAGATGATGGTGCAGGCCAAGGCGCTCATGACGACAGACGATGCCACAGAGGGCATGATGTCGTTCGTTGAACGGCGCGAAGCGAAGTTCAAGGGCTCCTGAACCGCACAGCTTCTCGGACCCTCAAGGAAAGGTCAGCAAACCAAGCTTCCCCTTTGTGCCAAGCGTTTGCTTCAGGGATTTGACGGTCACTGCCTTGCCGTCCAAGAGAGCCACACCCTCGGTACCGGTCATCTCAAACCAGTTGAAGTCGGAGTGTCGATATCCACCGAGCTCGACCCGGCCCCGGGCCACCCAGTCGATTAGAGTCTGATAGTCGCCGTTCGCCGCCCGACGCACCATGTCGACGGTTTCGATCGTGTGTTTCGGGAACTTCTCGAACTGGCCTGCGCTCGGCTCGCTGGCCTTCAACCAGAGAGTTTCTAGGGCGCGAGAGCGTGGATTCCCGTTGAAGCGGGCCTCTTTTAAAAGGCCATAGTCGAAGAGAAAGCGGATTACCGTTGAGTTGAACTCGGCGAATGTCTCTCTTCGTCCCCCTGATCCCCGGGTTGCCAGCATCTTTTGGCCGTTCTCGAACGTTGCCAGGTCCTCGGCGAATTGGGAGGCGCTGCTGGTGATAAACACGAGTGAGTCCGCTGGAATTGGCTCGGGCCCAGCTTCGGGCGAATCGAGGCACCTGATCGCTCGGTCCTCCTCGCAGCTCTTGCATCGAGTCGGTTGCGTCCCGCTCATGCCGACGTACAACCAACCGGCTCGGTCGTGCTTAGCGATCCGCCCGTGCTCTGACGCGACCAGCCAGTGGGTGCCAGCCTCAACCGGTTCGAGCGCCGAAAGCTGGGCGGCTACCAGAGCCGAGATGCGATCAATGGACCCTTCGGGCAACATGGTGTTGGGGAGCATCGAAATGTCGACGCGTCCCTTCTCTTCCCGCGAACGGATCGCCTCTTCTAGCGCGCCGCTCGGTTTGAGCGTCAGTTTTTCTGGAAGAGGCTGCCCAGTGTCGCTGTTTACGTAGGCCGTGACCCATCGCTTGTTGTTCAAACAATGGACGCGCATGGCCGTCTCTCTGTCGGGAAATTCGTAGGGCAGCGCGTGAACGAAATGGGTTCCCGCCTCGAGCTTGGCGATCACTTCCTTCACCTTCCAGCTCTTCTTGTCGAACAGCGCGTTCCGCTCGGCGGTCTCCTTTGACTGAAGGTAGTCGGCTAACTCATCGTGGCCAGCTTCGCGCGCCAGGGTTGACGGGTATTTGTTGGCCGAATTGACGACCGAATACGGCCCTTTGCTCACACGGCGGAAGGCTTTCGCGAGGGCTAGCGAGCCGCTTATCGCAAGGTGGTGAATCGGCGTGTTCCCGTTGTTGTCGGTCACAGAAAAATCGTGGCGAGCGAGCTTTGCTCGCTCCAGAAAGGACACGCGATCGCAGTAGCTTACCTCGTGTAACGGCGTGCACCCGTCGCTGTCACGCGCGATGGGATCTGCGCCCAGCTTCGTGAGCTTGTTGAAAAGCTTGGCTTCGCCCAGTTCACAAACTCGGTGGAGGGCCGTGCGCCCAGATTGGTCTGCGATTTGGAAGTCTGCGCCCGCTTTCAAGAGGTCACCCGCCACGTCTCGGCAGCCGAGATACGTACGATGGGGGGGGCAGTGCTCGGAACTCAGCTTCCGTTCGACTGCCAAGGGCACCCCCGCTTTGAAGTCATCACCGCTCAACTGACAGGTGAATTCCCCATTCTCGACCCGAAAGGTGCACGCTCTACCGTTTTTCGTACCTGCCATCTCCCACTCGGCCACCAAATGGCGCTGCATGCCGTCGAGGGCGTGGAGAAGTGCAGTCCGGCCGGAGCCATCTTGGCTATCCAGCGGAAGTTGCTCGCTGACGAACAGTTTGATCACCTTTCTGCGACCGTGCATAGCGGCGTAATGAAGAGCTGGGGCGCCGTGGGTATCGAGTGCGTCCGGGTTGATACCAGCTGACAAAAGCGCTTTGGCGCTCTTGTCAGCTCCTTCCGCTGCAGCCACGTGGAGCGCCGTACCGTCTTCCTTGCCAGGCAAATCAATGCTTGCGCCAGCTTCGACCAGCGCGGTCACCACCTTGGCGTGGTTCCTGGAAGCCGCCAAATGGAGCGGAAGAAAGCCTGCAGAATCGGCGAGGTCAACGTCGGCTCCCGCCTCGAGCAGCTTTCTCACGATTCGTAAGTTCCCGTCGTAAGCCGCATGGCACAGAGAGGTCGCCTCTTCGTCCGCCGTGTTTGGATCGGCGCCGCCGCGCAGCGCCTTCGAAACCGCACTGTGGTCACCGCTGAGGATCGATCGGACTAGGTCGATTGTCATTCTTCGTCTCCGGAACCCGATAACTCAACGTCCTGGCGCTCTTCGAACTCACCGTCGCCGTCCCGATCGAACTCGTCGTAGCACGAGACGACATCGTAGCGTTCGCTGTCGTCGGGACGCCGATAGCGCCAGATTCTGCGCCGCTCGACGATGGCGTCCCCGTCCAGATCGATTTCACTCACCTCTTCTCTTTCAGAATGGGACAACTGGTAGGTCGAGGTGACCAGCTCGGGGTAGCCGTCACCATCGCGATCGATCGAGGTGGTTGCTCGAGTGAGTTCACCCGCATCGTCGTATTCGTAGTTGTACTCGCCGATCACGCGACCGTGTTCCGAGTGCTGATTGCTTTCCATATGGGACATTTGGCCCCCTTCGAAAGTCGTCACCACCCACTCGTCCAGTTCGCCATCGGCAGTGAGCCACTCGAGTGTGTGGCTCGCTTGGTTGCCGTCCTCGTCCCAGGTCATGCTGTCGCGATACTCAAAGTGGCCATCGCCGTCTTCGTCGGACTCGACCAACCTGAGCAGTCCGTCAGATCCGTACGTGGCGCGACGATCGGATCCAATCGTGTATCGGTATTGATAGAGATTGCCGAGGCGACACCACGCAATCAAGGTCGATGTCTCCCCTTCGATGATTGAACCGTCCAGAGCGATGCTGGGAACCGTAGCTCGAGATCGTCCTTCCCGGCACAGGGCCTGGGCCCGGTCAGCCCAGTCTGGAATATATGTGTAGCCGCCTCCGGTGGCAGTCGAGCGAAAATTCTCGAAGGGATCTTCCGCAGGCGAGCTGGGCTCGAAGGTTGGCGTTGCAGGCGGCGTAAAGGTCCGGGTTGACCTGGGCAACTCGGGCGGAGGTTCTTCGGCTAGCAACGACCTGGTCCTCTCGCGCGGTGTGGGAGCCTCTGGCGCTGCGTCAGCCTCGGCTTCTGTGGGTTCTGGCTGGTGCTCGACCTTGAAGAACTGGAAAACCAACACCGCCACCAATAGCAGTGCGAATGATACTAGAACTCCAATGCTCTTCTTCATCGTTGCTCCGCGAACCCGTTGCTCGGCTGCGATTCCGTTGTTTGTCGGTTTACGCGTTAGCGCGGTGATCGGCAAGAGCAGGGCACGGATTCAGGCCTGACCACGTCGCTGCCGATAGTCTGTCCAAGCGAATCGAGGTGGGAAGGGCTGAAACCAGCAGGGTGTGGCCTTGGGTCCTCTTGGGCGTAGTTGCTTGTTCGAGAGGCCGTGCCGACAGGAGCGACGTTTGCCATGACCTGTGAGAATTGTGTTCTCACTCGCGACACAAACGGCGCTCATTGTTGCCGTTTGCCCTGAATCGTGGAATACAGAGATGAAGACCAACATGAACAGGAGCGACCAATGAAGCTATTTCGGATTCTTGCAGCACTTGTAGCCGTTCTCTTTGTCTGCGCCCTGGCGGGCTGCGGTAACCCATGCGCCAAGGCGCTCGAGCGGGCCCAGACCTGTCACGAAGAACTTTGCGGCGAGGGCGGCGAGGGCCATGCGCTGTGCGACGAAGAATTCAGTGAGATCGCCGAGTGTAGCGATACGGCCAAGGCTGCTGCACAACGCTCGGT
>CAZDBH010000455.1:0-7059 GCA_964503485.1 uncultured Bradymonadales bacterium
TGGGACATCGTCTTTACGAAAGACGACGTTGCGGTGCAGGTTGCTGGTTCCGGTCGAACCCGACCACTCGTAGGCGACGAAGGTAGTGAACTCGCAGTCGGAGCTGCGGTCGTAGTAGTCGTCGGCTGCCTGTTGAATACGCTCCCACACGTTCTGCGCGGTGCCTCCACAGTCCTCCAATTCTTCCCCACATACATCCCTGAAACGGGCTGGCTCGGGTGATGCCAGCGCCAGTCCAAAGGCCACGATACTGTTGTTGTTTCCCTCTCGGAACGTGCGGCAGGTGTTCGATTCGTAGGCAGGCGACTCGGGATTCGTGCACCCGGCAACTTCACCCAGAAACTCTGCGTGATCGGTCAGACCGGTGAAATCGAGTGGCCGTTCGAGCTGCAGGCGCTGAGTCCCGTTCTCGTCTTCGTCGATTGGCGGGAGCAGTACCTCTTCGCCCATCGCGAATCGATAGGCGTCTTCGGGAAAGAGGCGCATCTCGTTGACGTAGGCATCGAAGGAATAGCGAGTGTGGATATGCAGATCGCCAAAATAGACGTTCCGCAGATCGCTGCGATTGGCGCAGACCTCGCGCTCCTCGGAGTACTCCACTTCGGTGTGCGGAATCTCCCCGAGGTCTGTGTCCGTGTCGGAGTCGACTTCTTCCGCCAGATCGCCTGGGGTGTCGACTGGAGCGTCATCCTCCGCATCTACGAGATCATCGTTACATCCGAGAAGAAGAGAGTAAATTGTCACGAGTAGAAGCGGTCGAAGCTGTGCCATGCGGCAGACTATAACAAAGTTCTTGCGATTCCAGCTATGCAACTACAGAAATGCAGATATTCGTTGGCAAACCCAGAAGCAAGCCACGCTGCCTATCGTGTAGGCCGCGGCCAATTGAGCGCCAGACATGATTTTCCTCGAGTTGGCTGTACTCACTGTACGCTTCAGGCAGAAGGCTGCGAAGGCAACCGCTGCGATGAAAGCCAACTGTCCGAGCTCGACGCCGAGATTGAAGCCGAACAGCGCGGTCCCCACCCCTTCTGAGGGCAGTCCGACCTCCTCGAGAGCCCCAGCAAACCCAAGGCCGTGAACTAGGCCGAACAAGAATCCGATCACTTGTGGGTAGCGCCGGCTCAGGGTCGCGCGCCGACGAAGACCTTCACTGGCGACCAGCACAATGCTCATTGCGATTACTGCCTCGACTGGGGCCGAGGGGAGCGTTGCGTAACCGAGCACAGACAGGGCGAGCGTGAGACTGTGGGCGAGGGTGAAGGCGGTCACAGTCCAAAACAGACGTCGGGCCCCCGCAACCAGCATTAGAAGGCCCAGCACGAAGAAGAGGTGGTCAACACCTGAGAGTATGTGCTCGACGCCTAAGCCGACGTAGCTGCCCAGGACCTGAAAGGGCTGGTCAGTCTGTTCAATCGCCGGAAGTGAGAGCTGTGGGTCGTCGCTGCGGAGCATTTCCACGAATTCCGACGAATCGAGCCAACTGACTCTCACGAGCACATCCACAGGGCTTTGTTCGAGGCCGGTTACCCGGATCCGGCTCCCCCACAGTCCAGCCTCGCCGCAGGCCATCGACCAGCTGTGAACGATCCCGCGCTCAGCCCGAGTCGGAATGGCCTCCGAGGTCGCGACACAGTGGCCGGGAAACACCGGTATGGCAGGTGTGGTGAGCGGGCTGTTTTGATCCACACTCGTGGTCGGTACCTTCCAGGTGACATCGAAAGTGCCGGGCGCACCCTCTTGAACGTCGAGCAGGAACGGCTGGAACGTATGTGCGGAGGCCAGCTCCCCGAAACCGACCACGCACAGCGCCACCAGAGCCAGGAGTGAGGTCTTCACTGAGGCAGCTCGATCACGATGTCATAGCGATCGACCAGAGCCTGGACTGCCGCTTCATTCGCCATTGACTGGTGCGCCTCGAGCCAGTCGCGCCGGACCACTTCAGCAACCTCGGCGAGTGGAGGAAGCCTGCTTTGGTCCCGTTCCTCGACGCGAACGAGATGAAGGCCGTAGGTCGATGAAACAGGGCCGACCCACCGCCCAATGGCGTCTTCCGACAGCTGAGAGGCGAAACCGGCCCCGAAAACCCCATCTAGATCGCGTTCGCTCTGCCGTCGAAACGTCGAACCTCTGAGGAAGGGCTCGCCAAGTGTGGCGTGATCGGCTCCGCCCCGAAGTTCGTCGAGCAGAGCTGCTGCCCGCTCGTCTATATCAGCGCCGTGACGCTGCCGGCTCACGAACACCTGAGCAATTGTCCAACGAGCAGGTTCGCGGTATCGCTGAGCGTTCTCCCTCAGATGTTGAGTGAACTCCTCCTCACTCGGTTCTGGCACGATCGCCAAATCCTCGGTGAGGAACGACATGCTTTGAACGAGTCGCCGCCTTACGATCGGGTCACCCTGATCGAGACCGAGAGCGATCGCCTCGCGGTAGAGAACCTCCTCCTCGACGTGGGCGCGAATCAACGCCTCTTGTTCAGGTTGCGTAGGTTCGCTACCCGTCCGTTGGACGTGGGAAGCGACGAGATTGGCTACGGTCTCAGCGGAAACAACGATTTCGAGGTCAGCGGACTCATTCGGCTCGCTGCGCAGCTCATAGAGAGCGAAGATTAGGGCGCCCAAAACAAGAAAGTGGAGCAGGGGTTCTTTTAGAATCGCTTTCACTGCTTCTGGTCTCCCACGAGACACACCTTGGGATCGAGGTCGACCCCGACTGGACAGTGATCGGATCCAAAGACATAGGGTTGGATAAAGGCGTCCCTGAGGAACGGTCTGACTGCCTCGCTGGCGAGCACCATGTCGATTCGCCAGCCGACGTTTTTTTCTCGAACCCCCTTTCGATTGCTCCACCACGAGTAGTAGCCCGCTCCGCTGTGGAAATGGCGAAAAGTGTCGGTCCACCCTCTGTTGATCCAGCGGTCGAGGTCTTCGCATTCTCTCGGTGTGAACCCGCTGGTCTTTCTATTCGGCTTGGGTCGCGCCAGATCGATATCGAGGTGGGCTGTGTTGAAGTCCCCCATGACCAGGATTCGCTCACCTGCGGCGCGGCGAGCTTCCAGCCCCTCGAACAGCCGCTCGTAGAAGCGCAGTTTGTAGGGGATTCGCGAGTGGTCGCGGTTTCGTCCGCTACCATTTGGGAAGTACACGTTGCACACGGTAAGGGCCCCAAAACGGGCTTCGATCAAGCGCGCCTCACGGTCGAATTCGACCTCGCCGAGGGTGCTCCCCACCCAGTCCGGGGCCATCCGCGAGAAGAGGCCCACCCCGCTGTATCCCTTTCGCTCGCCCGCGACGATCGTCGTATGCCAACCGCGGGCCTTTCTAACGTTCCGCGGGAGTTGTTCCTCGCGTGCTCGTACTTCCTGTAGGCCCAAAATGTGAGCTGGTTTCGAGCGCAGCCATTTTGGAAAGCCCTTTTTCGCGCACGCCCGCAGCCCGTTTACGTTCCATGAGAGGACGCGCAATGAGCTTTCCTGCCCGCCGACAACTTGGGCTTGTAATGACTGGCTTCCCGAGTACAATCCCCACCCTGTGCGTTGGAACGTGTTCTAGTCCGGCCCTGAGGAGATAAAATGAATCACAAGTTGGCTTCCCGACTGGCCCTGGCCTGTGCCTTTTTCTTTCTCGCGACGATGGCGAGTTGTACTACAAATGACGGCGATGGGGAAAGCTCCGACTCGGATGCGGCTACCACCGTTGATGGAACCGACGACGTGGGCGGTGTCGACACCGGTATGTTCGATACCGGTACGGGTGACGCCACTACCGCCGACACCGGCACGACTACGGCGCCAGTGATTCGCTGGGAGTGCCCATTCGAGCAGGAGATCGTCGAAGGCCTCAACTCGGGCTGGAACGTGGACGGCACGTTGCGCGACTTTCACGTCGACTTCCCGAACGTATCCGATGACACGCCGGTCGCGGTCATTTTCAGCTGGCACGGCGTGGGCGACACGATCGACAACTTTCGGGCCTATATGAACTTCAACCCCGATGGCGATCCGGACTTTCCATTCGTCGTGGTGACACCGCACGACACGGGTCTGCTCCCGATCAGCAGTCGTCCGGGGATGACCTGGGACATTCTGTACAGCACAAACGGCGACGACAACCTCGAAGCCAGCCTGTTCAAAGGCGTGATGGGTTGTTTGAACCAACAAATCACCATCGATACCGAGCGGATCTACTCCGTTGGTTTCAGCGGTGGCGCGATCGCAGCCGACATGCTCCACGCCAGATTTCCAGACCTAGTCGGGGCCGTGGTGGCGATGTCTGGTGCGTGGTTCAACAACCACGACACGGTCGAGACGGTCAACACGATGGGTGTTCCCGTTACGGTGGGGTGGGATGACTTTGCAGAAGGAACCGAGGGTACAGTGCTGATCACCCACGGAGGCACCAACGATTCGTATGCGATTACCCAAGAGATCATCAACTTCGATGTTGCCGCCGGATTGGACGTACCTTTCTTGGTGGAGAACCATCGCACCGTCATCGACTGTGTGCATAACGGTGGCCACGCGCCCCATCCCAACATCAGAACCGCCCAGATCGTCGCCTTCTTCAAGGCCCACAGGCTGAATCAAACCAGCCCATACTGGACGGAAGGCCTACCTTCTGACTTTCCAGGCAGTTGTTCGTTGAATTGAGATCGGACTGCTTACGTTCAGAGAAATCTAGAGCTGGACGATCGGTTGCTTCGGCTCTGCCTCTTCATGCATCGTAGGCACATCTTCGGGGCCTTCAGCGGGAATCGCCGAGTCGATCAACACGCGGTCCGCAACGTAGATCGGAATACCCTGGCCTAGGGCCATCGCAATCGAGTCTGACGCCCGGCTGTCCAATAGGAACATGCGCTCACCAGCTCGGATTTCGAGGGTGGCTACGAACGTCGAACCCTGCACGTTGTCGATCTTCACGCTGACCAGCTCGCCGCCCAACTCCCTCAGAAGGGCGTCGACCAAATCGTGGGTGAGGGGGCGCTCAAAGGCCTGGCCGTCGAGTCGCAGGGCGATGACAAGCGCCTCGGTCGAACCAATCCAGATGGGTAAAAGCAGGCTGTTGGTGGGATCGACCAGGACCACGACCGGTCCAGAGTCGGTGCTGAGGACGTCGGCTACGTCCATTTCAACATACCCGTCCATCGGGTCGACTTCGGTGGTCTCGTCTGGCACCTCGGGAACAATCTCAGCGTCTCGAACTGTAAGTCCGGTACCGCAACCGGCGAGAAGAACGGTGGTGATAAGGACCACCAGTCCCTTGGGAACTTGATACATCATAAAGCTCTTTCCACTGCTCTGAGCCTGACTGACCAACGGCATAGGATCAGCATAGCGATTTGTGTATCTACGCACAAACAGCCGACCAGGCAGAGCACTGTTGAATTCGGCGGAAAGTGTTTCGGTCAGTTTCCGTAACGCGCCTGGCAGGATGCCAGCCGCTCAGGCCGCGGGCGGGCCATCGCTCCCACGACAACCCATCCCGCTCCGTCGGGGGGGGCATGGTAATCGGCCACCACCCGCAACTCAAAGGCGGGCTCGATCGCTCGCAGCCAGTCGTCCGGCACCAGGAAGTAGCCCGGGTTGTTGCCGATGATCAGGCACGATCGGAGGACGTCATCGCCGCGGGCATGAGCCAGCGGGTAGTAGTTCAGCCCGTGCAAATCGAGAACATAGAAGTCGGTGTTGTAGCGGGCAGAACCAGCCCCTTCGACGGCGATAACTGTATCGTCTGGCAGATTGTGGGCAGCCTCGTGGGCCGGCAGGGTGTGCAGAGCGAAGATGTCGCTGCAATGTGTCGCGTACGACGAGCGAGCGTCGGCTAAGGCCGGTACCATGAGCAAGGCTGGCAAAGCGGCGGCCGCGCCGCTGACGACAGGCTGCCTGAGCGCATCACACAAGCGCCGGAATATCCAAACCAGCCCGAAGACGACCGCGACGGTATCGAACACCGTAAATGGGTAGTAGTAGCGCTGAAGATAGAAGTCGACACCCGGCCGAAGTGGGTGCAGTAGCGAGACAGCCGCTACGGTGACTGCTTGAGCTCCCAAGATGAGCAGCAGAAACCGGCCTGCCTGGGAGTCACGTTTGAACGCTGAGATGACCCCGAGCACCATCAACCCACCGCACGCGAGCGCCCAGGGGAGGCCTGGCCCCAGCAGGATGTAGTCGACGTAGTAGCCGAGACGAACATCGAGTCCAGTATCCGTCACTTTCGCGTAGAAGGTATTGGGAAGAGGCTTTCCGGTCACCGACAGATTGTAGGCAAACCAGGTACAGGCAAAGACTAAAGCGGGAAGTCCAAGCCGGAGGCCGCGCTGCACGCGTTCTCGCAGGCTACCCGTTACCACCAATTGGACGAGTAGCACCACAATTAGGAAGGCACCCACCTCAGGTCTCGCCAGACCGCCCAATCCGAACCAAAGTCCAGCCTGAAGATGCTTTTTGCCGTACAGCGCTAACAGGGCCTGGGCCAGCAACGCTGCAGTCAGTGTGACCTCCATCGCAGAGACCGCCGAAAAGGCCATAGCCGGCGTCACGAGCACGACGATAATCGCCATGATGCGGCCATACTTCCCACCGCCCAGACGGGCGACCAAGGCACCGATTGCCACCGCCGCCCAGATGGCAAAAAGCAGCGAGAGGAGCTTGGCGGGCACTACCGGGGCCGTATCGGCCGCGCGGGCCAACAGCGCAAAGGGGACATTCGCGATGACCCACAGTGGGCTGGTGAATCCAGCTTCGGCCTCACCCGCGTTGTATGAGAATGTGCCGTCGGTTATCAGTCCGCGCACATAGACCTGGTGGATCCACCCGTCGTCCAACGGGAACTCAGTGAGCGAAGTGTCCTGACCGTTGCCGAGGCAGAAGAGAAAATAGACGAGGCACGCAACAGCAGTTGCTAGTGCGACGTAGAATATCGGTCGTCCGGTCTGGCCGTCACTTTTTGGCAAGCTGATAAATCCCGAATCCCACCAAGACAGCGCCCACAGCGACGAGGGCTCCACCGCTGTTTGTTCCGATCAAAGCGAGCTTCCCGGTCAGCCCGCCGACAACGAAGA
>CAZDBH010000456.1:0-7049 GCA_964503485.1 uncultured Bradymonadales bacterium
GTTGACGCTGAGATCATCGCACCCTACGCCGTCACGACCTATTACCTGCTGGAGCCCGGTTCCCCATCGTTGGGTATCGTCACAGCGATTAGGAACGATGGCGAGGAGGCCTTTACGACCCCCTTCATGAGGGTCGCCGAGGCTGGCGGCGATGTCGAGTTCTTCAATCCTCTCAGCGCGTTTGGCGGCTTCGGATTTTCTGATCTGGGAGGCGATTCACTCGGAGGGGAGCCCTTGGCCTTCCTTTCTTTCGGCTCCGCTGAGACCAGTTACGCCTATGTTCCAGATCCCCTGCCGGAGTCTGTAGCGCCGATACCGGTCAGCGGTTCCTACATGACGATCGCGGGCATGTCTCTGGTTCTTCGCGGCAACGACAACTTGTTCGACACGCTCATCAGCCGTCCTCAGGACCTGGCCGGCAAGCCCGGGATCATCACCTTGGCACCCGGGGAGATCGCTGTCAGGCACGCGAGTTTAGTCGTCGGTGACGGTAGCTTGTCGTCGGTTGTCGACGTCGCCTACGCCCAACTCGGCGCTCGAACGGGAACAGTAGAGGGTGTCGTGCTGGGCGAATCCGGAGATACCGTTGAAGGCGCCCGGGTCAGCGCGGTTTCGGTAGACGGTGCGGCGATGAACCAGGCTCGAACCGATTCGGGCGGCCGTTTCTCGATGAGCGTACCGGTCGGAACTGTCAGGCTGGCGGCCCACACGGGAGCGGGCCGGTCGGTCGACCCGCCCGAGGTGGACGTGACCGACGGCGAGACGGTTTCTGCCGATTTGACGGTGACCGAAGGTGGCGAACTCGAGGTTGAGGTCTCGACCCCGAGCGGTGACCCGTTGCCTGCCCGCGTGACCGTAATGTGTGACGGGGCCTGCGCCGGCCGACTCACATCCCAAGACCGAGACGTGGACTTTGACGACCTGCCATCGGACATGGCGGCGGTCGTGTTTTCGGGGGCCGATGGCACAGTGCAGGTCTCACTGCCGGCCGGCGACTATCGCGTTTTCGTTAGTCGGGGCATGGAATACTCAACCTGGCCGTCTGACGCACTCACATCGCGGGGAACCCCAGTTAGAATCGAAGCAGGCGGAGAGACCGCTGTGAGCGCAGAGATAGCACGTGTTGTCGAGAGTACCGACGCTCTGTCGGCTGAATTCCACGTACATACGATTCACTCGATGGACACTCCGATTCCAGTAGCCGCCCGCGTTGCGGGCCTTGTTGGCGAGGGAATCGAGGTGTTGGTCTCAACGGATCACGACGTCATTACCGATTTCTCGCCTGAGCTCGACGCTCAGGAGCTGACTGCTTGGGCAGTCGCCGTCGCTGGTGAAGAGATAACGACCGACACATACGGTCATTTCAACGGTTTCCCGCTGCAACGGGACCCGGATCATCGTCATGGTGGGGCGCTGGATTGGGCCGGTGGCCCCGAGCTGAGCTTGCCGCCATCAGAGGTTTTTGCATGGATCGAATCGCATCCAGGGGAACAAGTGGTTCAGGTCAATCACGCCGATAACCTCGGCTTGATACAGGGCCTGGACGCAAACGTACTGCATGGGACGACCCAAGCCGATCCCGTGATTCTGAGGCTACCAGATGATCATGTAGACGAAGAATCCGGTGACACCGGGCTGTGGTCGGAAGACTTCACCGCCTTCGAGATTCTCAACGGAAAGAGTGATGATGGAACCAATATCAGATGGCGCTGGTGGTTGGCGATGATCGGACGTGGGCTCACGCCGACAGGAACCGCCGTGACTGACTCCCACACACGCTACGGTTTTCTGGGTTCAGTCCCGCGCTCCTACGTATTCGGTGCCGGGTTGGACGAGTTCTCACCCGATGAGTTTGCTGAGGCGATCAACGATGGTCGGGTAGTCGGAACCAACGGTCCGTTCATAGAGGTCACCCTCGAGAACGGCGCCGGCGACATCGCTCGGCCCGGCGACGTGTTGGTGACGAACGGTGAGTCGGTCGACGTCGTGGTGAGGATACAGACCCCGGATTGGATTGGCGTCGACACCGTCCAGCTCTTCTCAAATACTGACGATGTGGCGTTCGAGGCTCGCAATGCGTCGAACACATCCCTGGAGCCAAGCTCGTCTCATGCAATCGAGTGGTCGGAAGAGGACCTGGTCGAAGTTGCCGTCGGTGAGAATACACATCACCGCAGAGAAAAGGAGCTGCGAATCACAACCGACTTCGACACGGACGCATATCTGGTCGTGGTCGTCACGAACACGGCCGGCAGCAACATGTACCCAATCGTCCGCCGTGGGGACCCACCGTTTGCATTCGCAAATCCGATACTCATCGATGCCGATGGCGGTGGTTACGACAACCCGCCCTACCTGGGCGAATAGCCGCTACCGAGGCCTTTCCGCACCGCCAGATAGCGCAGCACCTGAGGGTCGATCTCAACTTCGGCTGCCGCCCGGACAAAGTCGCCGTTGTGCTTCCGGAGTACGGCCTCGAGTCTCGGCAGAAAATGACCGCTCTCAGCGCTCACGGTCGATTGTCTCGAGCGCTGCGTTTCGGCGACGTGGCGGAAGATCGCGTCGTCACGTCCTTCAGGCCTTCTGCGAGTCAATCGGAATCGAGATCCACCGACCCGGAGCTCGTCACCGATCTTGAGCTGGCCGCTCTTGGTGTAGCGCCCGTTGATTGAGAGCCCGTTGTGACTGTCGAGATCCTCAACGAAGATTGTCTTTCCGAGCGGCGTCAAGCGACAGTGTTTCCGGGAGCACTCCTTGTCCTTGAGCTGAATCAAGTTGCTGGTGGCCCGCCCAATCGTCGCCTTGTCATTACCAATCCGGAATGATTTTCCGCGAACTTCTCCTCCGAGACCCAACAACCACGACGTGAGTCCGTCGTTATCTGGTCCGTTTCGAACCGGGACAGCGAGGGCGGGATGACGTTTGGCCGCGTCTCGAGACCTCAGCGCAAACAGCCCGAGGCCACACCCGACAACAACCAAACCGAGCACGATAGGCATCATAACTTCTCCTAATACTAGCCAGGTTGAGTTTCAGTTTTTTGCAATGCACATGCCATGAGGACTGGAGGGGCGATCCACGCCCAAATCAGGCGTTCAGCAACCGCTTTAGTTGGGTACAGAATCGGGGGTTGAGAAGGCAGTGTTCGAGTTGACGGCAAAGGGCCCGCGGGCGCGCCCGCGGGCCATACGTTTGAGGTTAGCTTGGACTCTGTCTGGGTGTCTTTTTCGACTGCTTCGGGCGAATGAACAACCAACCAAGCGCAAGCAGGATCAGGAGGCCAGAGCTTGGGTCAGACTTTGCGGTACGGCACCCGCAGCCCCCTTCCTCTTCGCCATCACCTTCCCCTCCGGTTGGGTAGACCGCACACAGCCCGTCGATATCGTCTTGGTGGAGCTCGCGTTTCGAGATCTCACCCGGTGGTGCAGAGGCGAGCATCGTCCCGCCTTGCTGGCTGCTGTGATCGAAACCGACAACGTGGCCCGCCTCGTGAGTGACCGTGTTTTGAATATCGATCTGGACCTCACCGGGAACGTCGCTGGTGGTGAACGTGAAGTTCTGGTCGTTGAGTTCGATGTCGGCATCGACGATTTCACCCGTAGTCAGATCGTAGGTGACGCTGGTCAGACCGAGTGCGTCACCCTGGTGTCTCCACCCCGAGTCCACGAACATGACGATGTTGCTGTTGCTCTGGATGCTGGTCGAGTCGAAGCCGACAAAGTCCTCGCCGGTGATGCCGCCGTACACCAATCGCAGCCCACTGCAGGACACCTCATTCCAGGTGTCGAAGGACCGCCGAATGGCGGCGGAGGCCTCGTCGAAGCTGACGTCACTCGTACCCGCCTCATTGATGCGGTAAACGACGCTATCCACGTCCCAATAGATCGGTATCGGGGTTTCGCCCTGACGGCACCGGAGCGGGTCGCCTGTATTGCTGGTCTCCCGACACGTCGTGGTTTGAACCCAGGCCTCGGCAGCAACGGGGAGCAGGGAGAACGCGGCTAGGGCCAACATCCAGTGAGGTCTTCGAGCAGAGTTTACCAGTGCGCGAACAAGATTTTTCTGCATGGTCCTGCCAAGCCTCGTCAGTTGGATGAAGTCGCCCCGCATTATCCACGCTTTCAGCATCAGAAGTAAACACAAGCCAAACCGGGCGCAAAGCTATCGAAAACCGAGCCGACGGACTATCGTTCTGGCTGCCGAGCTCGCGCGGCCATCCAGACAAGGACTTCGAATGAGCCAGCTTCGATTGCGTATAAACTCCGTCTTGATGGCGGTCCTGCTCTCGGGCGCATGCAGTGACGATCCTGCTCCGGCCTCTGATGTAGCGGAAAGCGACGCACCTTCGGACGCGCTTACCGAAGTGGACGAAACAACTGAACCCGACGAGAGCGACCCGTCTACCGACCCGTCCGACGACGTGGAAGCTGATGTTTCGGAGCCCGAAGGCTACACCTATTGGCCTGGGATGGGTGAAGGCCCATCTCTCGACTCTGCATTTTACACCGAGAATCCAGGGGCCTTCGCCCGAATCAGCGGTTGGACCACCCACGTCGAGGGCAGAGAGCGACCCGATACCGGTCACCGCGGAGCATTTGCGACGGGTAACGGAAAAGTCTTTGGGCTGTTTGGTATGACCGATCCGCTCAATACGTTGCACGGTTTTGTGGGTCCAACCTATGAGAAAGACCCGAGGTTTTATGCCGATCACAGCGTTGGTTTGGCCTTGGGCTCGGGGGAACGAACCCTGTATTTCGACGAAGAGTGGATTGTCTCGAGTCTGTCGGCCCCGGTTGTCATCAGTCGCGGGCGGGTCGATGTCGATGCAGGCTCGATTGAACTCGACACCATCGACTTCGCGCCGTGGACCGAGGAGCAGGACGCGCGCGACTGCCTGGTGCGCATTCTGCTGATCCGAAACGCCGGTGAAGAGACGATGAGTGGCATCGAGGTTCGCGCCGAAGCCGCGGTCGTGACGTCTGCTGGTGAAGGCGGCGCGATGGTCCACAGGGTCGGCGACAAGCGCATGCTGACACAGTTCATCGGGGTCGACTCGACATTTGACCACGACACGCTGTCTGTCGGCCTGGATTCCATTGAGCCCGAAGAAGAGGTCCAGTTAACGCTGGTGCATTGCACACAGATCCCTGAGGGCGAGGTGCTCGAGCCGATACCTGAGATCGACTCGGCCGCCTTACTTCGAGAGACAGTCGAGGCCTATCAGGCTTGGGAAGAGGACCTGGTTCAGTTCGACCTGCCGGACCCGATGGTCAGCGATCTACTAGATGGTCTGAAGCTCACCCTCATCAACCAGACCTCACAGGCTGGCGCCTCCTGCCCGATGTCCGGCTACACCCGAACGTGGGCGCGCGACAACGTTGGGCCCGCGCTGGGCCTCCTCGCCTTGGGAGCCCACGAGGAGGTCGCTGGTATGATGGACTACATCTATGGCGCCGTCCTTTTAGCTGGCGACCTCAGGAACTCTTACGGCGCTGCGCTCGATTTATCCGACCTGCCAGAGCCACCTGATTGGGACAGCATGGACCCGCTCAGCGGGAGGGTCGCGTCTGAGACTCCCAGCTATATGGTGCGAATCTACGGCCGCTACTTCCTGGCCAGCGGCGATCTGGAACGAGCTCGCGAGCGCTGGGGGTTCCTGCGGCGTTGTGCGTTGAATGTGGGGTTTGGCGAGGACCGACTGCTCGCGTACACAGGCGACGAGACCTTTCGGGCGGCGATGAACGCATCGTTCGGCCTGGAGCTCGAGTACCCCCACCACGAGGAACACTATTCGCTGAACTCCAACCTGTTGTGGTTGGGGTCTGCCCATGACTTCGAGCTATTGGGCACGGCCCTTGGGCACGACGAAGACGTCGCCCAACTCGGCGAGATCCGAGCCGAAATGGAGGCGGCGGTCAGTGAGCACTATCTGCTCGACGACGGATGCCTCAGCGCGTTCGTGGCCCAAGATGACCTCGAACCGTGGCCTGCACCCTACGAGGACGAAGCATTCAAAGTAACCTGGTCGGGTTGGCTCGAGGGGGATGAAGAGCTGGCTCAGGACTCGATCGAATGCCTGCTGGAGCGAGCTCGGCGCGAGCCGGGCCGAGTGGTTAGCCCGTTGGATCCGCGCTACGTGAACCACAACCTGTTGCCGGCAGGGATCGGGGTCTACACAGGTATGCTGCCCGGCTACACCCTCTCATCGCTGACCGCGGTCGGGCACTCGGAGGCGCGCGATGCCTTCGATGCATTGGGCGTCTCGGCAAGCACCTCGGGCAATTTTCAAGAGTACTACATCTACGATGACCATTCTGGGCTGAGCATCGTGTACGACACGAGCGGGTTCGTCCAAGACTACACCGCCAAGTACAGGCCCTGGGAAGGCGGCATCAACGCGGCCGCAGTGATGGAGTATTTGACCGGTTTTGAGCCAAACGCACCCGAACACAGCTTCGAGATTCGACCCCATTTGCCAGAGCCCTGGCCGGAAATGACGATTCGCAACCTCCGGATCGCCGATGATCGCTTCGACTTGGCCCTCGAACGAGTTGAGTCCGGTGTTCGCGTACGCTTGAGCTCGAGAGCGAGTCAGCCCTACGACGTGACACTGCGATGGGACGCCGCTCCCGAACAAGGTGCACCCGAGGTCACCCTCAACGACGATTCCGTGGCTGAGGCCGATCTCGTAAGGTTCCAGCATTTCGGAATAAACTCGGTAGCATCCGAGGTAGTAACCCTAGCGGCAGGCGGTGAGCTGGACTGGACAATCACAACACCATGATACCAACAACATGATTGGCCCACACCGCAAGATTGTCTGGACTTGCCTGGTCGCATCCGCCCTAACCCTTGCTTTGGGCTGGTTCATGGGCGGCCCGCCCGAACCACAGCCCTGGTCGACCGAAGCGATCGACGAAGCGCTCGAAGAGTTGGAAGAGGGTCGTTCCTACGACCTGCTGGCTGAGCTTCAAGAGTTGTTTCCGTACCGTGAGTCCGAGAGCGACGCAAACATCGAGAGTCGCGCCTGGATTATCGAACAGTTTCGT
>CAZDBH010000457.1:0-7010 GCA_964503485.1 uncultured Bradymonadales bacterium
CGGAGCTCGTCTCCGAAACTGAACCGGGACCGCCAGCTGAAGCGTTTCGATCGGAACCGACACCAGCGGCAGGGATTCTAAAGAGGCCGGTCTCGAGGAAGACAAAGGCCGCCCGTCTGAAGGGGGATTCCGATGAGTCCTAGCCATACCGCTTCACCAGACGGCCAACTCCAGGGAAAAGAGCTCCTCCTGTCGATCTACTCCCTGTTGCGGAACGCGGCGATTCACGAGATCCACAATCGGGCGTTGGACATACCTGCAGGGCAGCTTCGTCAGGCCCTCAGTCCGTTTCTCAGAGGGACGGGACAGACTGTTACGGCGGTCGCCATGGACGGCCAGTTTTTCTTGAACGACTCCAAGATCGTAGTTCCCTCGAATCAGTACTTTCTACTGAGGGACCTCACCGATATTCTGGACCGCCGCGACGTGGGCGGCATTACCTTCTTGGAGCTTCCGTCGGTTGCTGATCTGAAGGGGTTTGCGAATTTGTTCGCCCACGCGCCCGCCAACGAGGAGGGCATGCGAAGTGGGCTGGTTCAGGCAGTCGAAGAAGCTGCAATCAGCTCAATTCAGGTCGCTCCGCCGATGCGGCTCCGGTTGGATGGAGAGCAGCGTCTTCATGGGGAAGCGTTGCCCGGTGAGGTTGACGCGACCTTGGCCTACGCGAAAGCCCTCGCAATTGTGACCCAAGAACTGGAGACGCCTGGCCCCCGCGGGCTGGGCGGTACGCACGTGCGCCGGGTTATCCAAGAGTTGGTCGACGGCCTCGATGAGACTCGAGATTTTCTCGTTGGAGTGACCCAATGGCTCAAGGAGGGAGCCGGTCCCGCCCTGGTCGCCACCAACACCGGCGTCATCGCGATGGCTGTGGCGCTATCCCTGAAGGTGCCTCGTGCCCTGATCAGCGACGTAGGATTGGCTTCGTTCTCGACGGTTGAGTGGCGGGCCGATCGCAGCACGTTCAACCCGATGGCTGCTTTGAAACATCTCACCAAGCATCAGATGTGGAGCCAGGGGCTCATTCGGCGAGTGATGACGGTGTTGCATCAACCCGAGGCCGATGATGACTTCTCGACGAGCTACCGATATCCACTCGCTCAGATTTACCGAGCAGCACACGATTTTATTGCCCTGACGCACGGGTATCCGCCGATCGGTGCTCCAGCGTCGCAACCGACCTCCGCGCTGAACGCCCTGTTGGCCATGGCAAAAGCGCACGATAGGTACGACAGCATTGTCCTGAAGCAATTGGTCGATGTGGTGGGGCTCTATCCACTCGGGACCTTACTGGTGCTTCGCGACCAGGGTGACGCATTCGTCGTCGGTCGCCTGAAACCGGACGTTCCGATTGTCAGAATTCGATTGCCACGCGGTCAGTATAGCTCGCCGTTTGTGATTGCAGATCACAGCACTGAAGCCATTGGTATCAAAGAATCAGTAGAGCCGGCTCAACGGGCCGCAGCCGTTTTGGGTCCGAAGGTCCAGGACATGATCGGCCGTATGAGCGAGAACCTGGCAAACCGGGACGAACTCGCGTCAGTAGCCGTTCGTCGGATGAAATCCCGGCTGAACAGCTGAGAAGCGCGGTCCGCGGGTCGAGTGCCTCGACTAATCAAGCAGAGAATCTTGGAATGTTAACGCGATCGCCGGTGCCGTCCCAGGTACTGATGTGTCCCAATCTGACCGCTTCCGAACCTAGCGTGTCCAGGGTTCGCTCTGCGTCCTGGGGGGGCACGACAAGGACGTATCCCACTCCCATGTTGAAGACGGCATACATCTCTTTCCAGGACACCTCTCCCCGCTCTCGGATGACCTGAAAGACCGGCAGGACTGCGCTGTCCAGTGCGTCCTGGTCGAGCACCGCGCCCAGGCCGTCTGGAAGCGGGCGGGGGAGATTCCCGGTGATACCGCCACCGGTAACGTGGACCATCCCGCGAACATCGATGTCCTCGGATAAGACCGAAAGCACCTCAGGTACGTAGATCCGTGTTGGGACCAAGAGTTCTTCACCAAAGCTGTGGCCAAGTCGAGCGTCAGTGCTGCCTAGTGACTCCGGCTTTCCCTGAACCAGTACGCTTCTCACGAGACTGAAGCCATTGGAGTGAACGCCATTGGAAGGCAGGCCAACAATCACGTCTCCGGCTTCGATGCGGCTGCCATCGACGATTTTGGAGCGCGACACGACCCCGACTGCGAAACCGGCGAGATCGTACTCTCCTGCCTGATAAAACCCGGGCAATTCAGCCGTTTCACCACCCAGGAGGGCACAACCTGACTGACGACATCCGTCAGCGATGCCAGATACGATCGCTTCGACGACCTCGGGCTGCAGCTTGCCGACCGCAACGTAGTCGAGAAAGAACAGCGGTTTGGCACCTAATGTGAGGATGTCGTTGACGCACATTGCGACGCAATCGACGCCAACAGTGTCGTGGCGGTCCATCATGAACGCGAGCTTCAGTTTGGTTCCAACCCCGTCGGTTCCCGACACGAGTATGGGATCGTCACCAACATCGGCCGCAGCCAAATCGAAGAGTCCGCCGAAACCGCCGAATCCGCCCATCACACCCGGGACACGCGTAGAGGCCACCGAGTTTTTGATCCGGCGGACAACTTCTTCCCCTGCTTCGATATCGACGCCAGCGTCCCTGTAGCGTTCAGTCATCTATTGCTCCGAGTCGTTTGATGCATTCGTGTCAGCAACGCGCACAGTTCGTCTTTCCCAGTCGATTCCGCCCCGGCCGTCTCGAATGACGAAGAAGGCATCAAGCGTGGTTCCAATCGGAATATCATCCGGGACGCTGAGCCAGTTGTCTCCCGCTTCGGCGAGCGGAATGCGACCGACATCGCTGAAAGTGAACTGACTCTCCCATTCGCCCTTAGTACTGAAATAAGAGAAGAGAATCTCCTCCCGTTCTTCTTCGTCACCGTCTTCGGGCACAAACCGTTCGACGGTTTCATCATCGACCGAGATTTGGAAGCGAACTCGGTTTCCCTGCTCGACCAATATCTCGTTGGTTGCCTCGAGTTCCGCTCCTCCAGCCCGAATTGTATGAATCTGGGGATTGTCATTGCGCTCGTCACCGGGATCCTCGAACCAAAGGAAGAGCCGCTTGATGGCGACCTTTTCAATGTCGCCGACAGTCACCTGAAGGCGGATGGTTGTCTCGAACCCCTCGTCGCAATCGGGAAGCGTTACGAAATCGGGCAGTTCCGGGAGGTCCGCCAAAGACTCCTCGCACACTTGCTGGAGCTCGGTGCCGTCGACGAAGTAGCTGAAGTCAGCGGTCGGTTCCGTCCCTAAATCGAACACCTCCAGAAACTCTTCCGAGAGCCCAAGTTGTTCGTTTTCGCAGGTATAACCGTCGTCAGGGCTGGACGTGATGACGCACAGCTCCCATTGATAGGAGATTTCCGCATCGTGTGGTTCGATGACCAAGGCGCTGATGTGTGTGCTTTCAAACGGTGCAAGTTCGGGGGGCTCCGCAGAGATTCCGAGCACCCGGACTTCGGTAATCAGGGTGGCCGGGTCGAAGCCATCGTCACATCCCCAAAGCAGCCCAACAATGCACAGAACCACCTTGAAGAGGGAGCTTCCTGGCGGTTTGATGGCTGTTGGCATTGTCGCATCCATTCTCAGAATGCCCCCCTTACACCAAGACTCGGAATAATAGGAAGTCCTGTGATGGTCTGACTCTCAGAGTAGTCGAAATTGTAGTTGAGACCCTCAGGATTGCCGTGATTGTAGACGTTCTGGATATCCAAGTAGAAGTTGAGGTCCCACGAGTCGAAGTTGATGATCTTGTCCACTCGAATATCGAGCTGGTGGAACGCTTCCAACCGTTCGCTTCGAGCTGGACCCGCGATGCGAATATAGGCGTCGGCGTCTGAATCGTAGATACCGCCAAGCAGCGGAGTTTGTGGGTTCCCAGTGACGTACCGGAAGCGCGCCCCGATTGACCATCCCTTTGGCAGTTGGTAGCTGCCGATCAAGGTCAAGATGTGGGTTTGGTCCCATGAGAAGAGGCGAAAGTCCTCATCGGTGCCATCTCGTCGTTCAGAACGGCTGAGCGTATAGGAAATCCAACCGAAGAAGTTATTGGCTAGTTGATGCCGCACAAGTAACTCCGCGCCGAACACTCGGCCGCGGCCGTCGTTGCTGTAGACCTCTGCGACGGTCTCACCATCACGTTCGACCAAGTCGTTACTGCGCGTCACCAGCTCGAACAGGTCTTTGTAGAAGAACTGTAGGTCGATGTTGAAGTACTCGGTTGCCTGATACTCGCCACCCAGTACGTAGTGTAGCGCCCACTCGAGCCCCAAATCGGGGTTCCCGAACTCTTCGGAGGCCTCATCCGGTTGTGGCGGTTCGTGGAAGGTGCCCACAGCCGCTTTGATGGTCCACTGATCGTCGAGGTCGTAGCGAGCGGCCAGGCGAGCGTCGATCGAGCCGTCCACTGGCTCGTTGTAGAAGTCGCCTCGAATTCCCGGGACCAGCGTGAACCCGCTGAACGCGTCCCACTCAATCTCGAACCAGAGAGCGGGTTGCACGAACCAATTGTTGGTCCGCTCAATGGTCAGGACCTCGGAACTTCCCAAAACGATGGGGAACTCCCCCTCTTTAGGTGGCGCTGGAGCCCTGATCGAGAGGTCAAACTCGGCGAGATCGAAATCGAGTCCCGCTCTCAGAGCGAGTGATTCACTGAGTTGGAAGTCGAGCCGGTCTCGTATGCTGAAAGGCCGGGAATCCAGGATGAACCGTAGATCCTCTCCAAGAAGGAACGTGAGGTCCTGAATCCCTGCAGACACCTGAAGCGTATTCTGCACCTGACTTGAGATATCGCGTTCCCACTCCAAACGAAGCCGGTGAAAGGCGGTCGTGGTTTCGACCGTTCCGCGCACGCTCGCGTCTGCGGGTGGCTCGGCAATGAGAAACTCCAGGGCGTCTGAGGAGCCGAACAGGAAGATGTTGGCGCGGTTGTCGAGGTCGGGTTCCCATTGGACCTTAACCTGGTAGTCCCAATAGCGCGGTGCGACGGAGAAGTTCAGTCCGGCATCCTCGGGGATGACGGCGGGCAGGATAACATCGATGTAGCTGCGCCTGACCGCGGCGAAGAAGCTCCAACCTTCGACAATTGGACCTTCGGCAAAGAGCCCGGCGTCGAAGACATCCATATCAATCGAGCCGTGATAACCGTCGGTTCGCGGCGCCCTGGTTTCGGCATTGATGACTCCGCCCGTCGCGCGGCCGTACTCGACGCTGAAGGCGCCCGGGAGGTACTCGATTTCCTCCAGTATTTCTGACGGTAAAATGCTCGTGAGGCCCCCAAAGTGGAAGATTAGGGGGACCCAGACACCTTCGACGAATATCCTGGAGTCCTCGGGCGAGCTGCCGCGAATCACGACCAGACCGCCATTGAACGGGGAACGAGCAAAACCCGGTAGATTCTGAACGACCTTGATGACATCGCCGTTGTTGCCGGGAATCCGCTCGATCTCGCTCACCGAAATGGTCTGGCGAGACACTTCCCGGCGAACCGCTTCAGCACGTACTTCATAGGAAAACTCAGTCTCGATGTAGGCTTCCACCAGGTAGGAGACCTCGGTTCGTTCGCCGGCCACGATGATTTCGTCCGCTTCGATCGGTTCGTGTGAGTCGGGTTGCGCGCTGACGCGCCAGGTACCGGCTGGCAAGCCCATGAACTCGAAGACGCCGTCGATATCCGTCTCAGTAGTAAACTCACCTTCCAAACCGGTGACGGTGATAATCACCCCGTTCAGCGGCAGTCGGCTTCCGCGGTCGAGGACCTCGCCGCGCAGCACAACCTCGTCTGGGCCGACCTCTGTCACGGCCGTCTCGGTGGCCTCCTCCTCGAAGTAGAAGCTGTAACGCCAAATCAGCTCGACCGAGATGGGCTCCCCGGCCTCGTTCTTCGCCGGTTCGAACAGGAAGAGACTGATGGCCCCTCGAGCTGCTTCCACGAAACCGTACGGATCGTACTCGGGCTCGAGCGACTGCTCGTAGAGCTCGTTGTTCTCATCCACCATGTAGAAGATGATCTCAGTCGGCTCGAGCTCGGAAACCGTGCCGTCAGCGGCCACTACGATGCGGAATAGGACATCCGACTGAACGCCGTCTTCGAGAGCTAACTCTGGGAAAGGAGCGTCAACCAGTTCCGTTAGTTCAGGCAGGGCGGAGACACCGGGCGGAAGCTCGACCTCTTGAGATTGACCGGGGATCGGGTGGCACAGCAGACAGAAGGCGATCGCCAACGCCATGCTTGCCTGCCAACTGTTCCGTCCGTAGCTCATGCCCCTCACCACTTGGGTGGCGCATTATGTACAACAAGTGTCCCAAACTCCAGGGCGCCGAGTCTCATTTGGGAGCGCAGGAGAAAAGAGGCGAGACACAGACTACCGAATCAATCCAAACGGAAACGGTAAGTGTAGCGAATTCGAGTCGAGATGCCCTCCCCTCCCCGTGTCGCAGGCCGAAATCTGAATCGCCGGAGCGCTTCCATCGCGGCCTCCTCGAAACCGTAACCTTCGGCCGAGCAAGAGAGCACTCGCACGTCTGAAACCCTCCCTTCGGCGTCCACCTGCACGCTTGCAACGACATCGGCCTCGACGCCACGCCGTCTGGCCAGAGACGGATACTCTGCCTCGTGTTCACGCCGGACTTCGGGACGATCCCGATCGTCCGGGGTTCGTTCCGGCCTGGGGTTTCCCTGGCCGCTCGAAGTCGGCGGGCCCTCTCGCCGGGTGGGTCTTGCTGTCGAGGGGCCCGCCCCATCTCTTGCGGGTCGACCCATTCGACTCGTGCCCTGTGGTGCCGCAGGCCCCGCCCCGTTTTCGGAAAAGCTCGACATTTCGAGCCCTACGCGGATGGGCTCATCAGGTTGATCTTCGGGCAGCTCGGGTTCGTCGGGGTCAGCCAAGGGTTCGGGCTCGGGCTCATCCAGAGCCGCCAGGGGTTCGGGCTCCGGTTCGGGTTCGGGCTCCGGTTCGGG
>CAZDBH010000458.1:0-2759 GCA_964503485.1 uncultured Bradymonadales bacterium
CCCCGTATACGAGCTACCTTGCGGTTGATGACAGCGAGTTCGGCCGCGCGCCGCGCCAGGCGTTCATGGATGCGCCAACGAGCGACGGCGACGACAACTTTGGGCAAGAGGCTTCGGGTTGGGGCTCCGATTCGAGACGGTCTGCCCGCAGAGAGAGAAACAACCGTGAGTTTGAACCAACCGAGGATGCAGCGCCGGAGCCCGAAGCAGTGGTGGCGGTGCCGATGGCCTCACCGCAGGGCTCATTCGATGTTGGGTCGACTGGTGAATCGTCGGTCGAGGCTGCCGAAGAAGCGCAGCGCCTGTACGAACAGGAGTTCGCCGACGGCCGTACCGCCGTTAGACAAATCGGCGATCAACGCTTCTCCCAGGATGGTGACGGCGTGTGGCGTAGCGAGGAGGTCCGCAGTCAATCCAGCGCTGCTCGGGTCAACATTCGCTACATGTCAGAAGCCTACTTCCGTTTGCTCGAGATTCGGCCTGATGTTGCTCGCTTGATCGCGTTGGGCGAGCAGGTTGAGTTCCAGGTCAACAGTGTGATTGTCGTCATCGACTCCTCAGGCATGGAGCGAATGGATGCTGCAACCGAAGCGCTTGTCGAGTAACAATCACGAGTGTGACGTTCCGTTCACAAACCTCCGATTCTCTGTGCCCACCAACTGACACACCCGATAACTGTCATCATAACCTGTCACCATGTAACATGCTGATATTACTAGTGATAACTAAACACCCCAACGCGTCCGCGATCTGGCACACCTCATGAAATAGCTCTGTTTGCCTGTGTAGCAGGGAGGCTGAGTGATTATGCAGTACACTTTTAAGAAACTTTTTGCGCTGCTGGCTGTCGTTTTGGTTCTTCAAATGGGTCGGGCGACTCCGGCGTTATCTTTAGATTTTGGTGAGATTGGTTTGGGTACTCAGGTCCTGGTGGTTCCCGGTGAATCGGGGACTGCAACGGGAATGGGGTTTGACCTCAGATCGCGGTTTTTGTGGGTTTTGGGACTTGGTTTCTCCGCAACGAACATCGAATCGACTGAAGCGGTCTGGGGCGTAAATGCCTATCGCGTCGGTCTGATGATTCACGCGGTTTCAGCAGAGCACTTCGCTCTGTTCCTTTCGCCTGGCATGGCAGGCGATTCGTTTGGTGATGCGTTCAACCCCTTTGGTGATTCGACGTGGTACCGCCTTGGTGGTGGTTTCGAGTTTCGCTTTCTCGAAGGTGTGGCGTTGGGGTTGGACATTCACTGGACGATTCCTGGGGAGACTCAGGTGGAAGACTATGTCGAGGAGAATGGCGAGGAACTACTCGCTCAATACCTCGAAGGATTGGGAAGCTCGACGGAGATTCCGACGAGCGTCTCTTCCCTATCACCCAGCCAACTGCTGGATGAGCTACCACTCGACCGAGTCGAGTGGACTGTGGGCCTAAGGTATTATTTCTGAAGGCCAAACGGGTTTCCGGGCTGCGAGGCGCAGTGTTCCCCACCGTTCGAATGCGGTCACTGCTTCTTGACCATCCCCGGTCTTCTCCTAAACGACGTGTGTAATTCGCGCCGCCCGGGAACCCGAACCCCCTCACGAACATCTCCCTGACTCGCGCCGATCGGTAGAGACTTCGAGTCGCCTATACGGCCGGTCACGAATCTTGGGTTTGCCCTCGCCTTGGGGCATGATTCGGGGAATGTCGGATCGCCGCAACATTGCATGGGTCGCAGTCGTCGCGCCTATCGCTTTTGCACTGGTCGCCTATCGTGGCGCTCTCGAGGCAGCTTTTGTCTTCGACGACTTTCTGTTCTGGCAGTTCAACTGTTGGCAGGTCGACGGTTTTCTGAAAATCCCCCACCTGATCGAGGGCGCCTGCGAGTATCGGCCGGTCCGATACCTCTCTCTTGCGATCGATTATCAGCTCTACGGAGATGACCCAGCTGGCTACCATCTGACGAACGTCTTACTGCACGGGGTTGCAACCGGACTCGTATTCGTCGCAGCCCAGCGCTTGCTCAAACACAGGATGGCCGCCTCGCTCGCGGTGTTAATCTGGGCTCTACACCCGGTCCACACCGACGTTGTCACCTACGTAGCCGGCCGCCGAGATGTGATGTGCGCCATCTTCTTCCTGCTGGCCTACAATACCTGGCCACGCAAGTTCACTCGGCCACTGGTCGCCGCCCTCCGAGCCAACCTCGCAGTGGGATTCTTCTTTGTGGCGCTGAGCAGCAAAGAGATGGCAGCGACTCTGCCGGTGGTACTGCTTCTGTCGGCCGTCACACTCGAAAACCGCGGCCGTCTTGTGGCCTTGTGGAAATCCACCCGAGGCTCGACCAAGGTCGGTCTCGCGCTGCCGGCGTTCATCGCTTTCGGTCTATCAGTTGGCTGGGTTCTTCATCGGGGCATCCTTCACTCCTTCACCGACTCGAAGTTGTGGGGCGGCGACCTTTGGCACCACGTGCTCACCGTCGCGGCCACCTACTCGGAATACCTCAAACTCGTGTTTGCGCCGCTGTGGCTTCATGGCGACTACAGCGGATATCAGTTGCCCTCCGGGCTGGGCGACATTCGAGTCATTATTGGCGTCGTGGTACTCCTGGTCGTGTGGGTTGGTGGGCTGGCAAGCCTCTCACGGCGTCCCTTCCTTGCTTTCGGACTGTTATGGTTCGGGATCACGATGTTGCCGGTCAGTCAGATTATCCCGCACCACGAGTTGCTGGCTGAGCACTATCTCTACATTCCGTTGATGGGACCCGCTATCGCCCTCG
>CAZDBH010000458.1:2816-6985 GCA_964503485.1 uncultured Bradymonadales bacterium
CCCCGTACTGGTGGGCGTATCGGTCGTGTGCGCCTTCTCGATCGCCATCATTACGGACCGCAATCGAGACTTCTTGACTGAAAAGGCCTTCGCCGAGGCGATCATCGAACACGATCCGCACACGATCCGCGGCTATATCACTCTCTCGCACGCCCTGGCCGTCGAGGAAGAGTGGCCTGAGGTGATCGATGCGCTCGAGATCGCTATCTCGCGGATGGAGCCGACGAACCGGTTCTTTCACGAAGCCCAGAAGGACTTGCTCACCGCCTATGCCTCGATGGGGGATTTCGAACGGGCGACACGCCAGGCCCAGATCATGATGCGCGCCTTTCCCACCGATGGATACGGCTTTCAGGTGATGGGGACGCTGCTCGCGCGCATGGGGAGGTATGAGGAGGCTCTGGAGTTTCAGCGACACGGAGTCGAGCTGCAGTCGAGTAACGTTGAGGGCCGACTTCATCTTGCCATTACGCTCATGTCGCTGAAGCAGTTTGATGAGGCCGAAGGACATATTCGATTTGCGATGGATCAGTGGCCCAATAGGGCCTACGTTCAGGAGCAATGGGCGCTGCTCGCGGCGGAGAGGCAGGAGGCCAGGGAAGCCTCCCTGCGACCCTTCGTGCGGCTTGGATCAACCGAATGGCTCCTGTGGGCAAAGCTCTTGGACGCTCACCTACTGCGACACATCTTCCGCCACATGGGATTGGCCCAATGGAGGGAGGTAATCCGACGCTACGAACGCGTTCTGCGAATCGAGCCGATGAATATCATCGCCGTGGAACAACTGATCGGCTTGCACCGCATGTTTGGTGACTCGGACCGCGCCTGCTACCTGTACTGGGTCCTGCGCGGACTCCGTGAGGATGTTGCAGCACAGAGGCCGCTATGTCCGCCGCCCGCCGGCGAAGTTGGCGCCCCAAGCTGGACGCTGTGACCTCAACCTTCTGGGGCGCCGATTTTGCTCAAGTTATCCAGGCCCTTTGGCTCGGTTTGCGCTGCGTGTGGTTGACATCTGGAACTGGCAGACCTAACTTCTCTGGGCTTGGAAACAGGCTCACTAGAGAACAGAAGACTCACAGAGGAATATATGGCCACGTACAAAGTCGAAGTCGTATCGCGATTAGGGAAACTCCACGCTTCGTTGTATGAAGCTACCGGATCGAAGATCGATCCAACAGAGACGCCCCCTCACGACAGCATCACTGACATTTGGAAGGCTCTCGAAGCTCAGATCGAGCAACGTGGGCTCGACGAAGAGACCGACTCCATTATCTTCCGCAATATCGCCTATGATGATTTCAGCAAGCTGTCTCGCGAAATCAGAATGGCCACTTACTAGGCGGCGGGGAAATCATGGCAAAAGGTGATCGCAGACACTCTCCGAAGATGAAGCAGCGCGCTGGCAAGGCCAAGAAGAAGGCCCGCCTCAAGCGAGCTGCTGAAGGCAAAAAAGCCCAGAAGGGTAAATAGCCACTAGCCCCCACACTTCTCTCTCCTTCCGGTTTTCTTTGAACCAGCCCGGCGCCGGCCTATAACCAAATCTGTCGATTTACGCGAGCGACAAGGATGTCAGCACGCCTTACCTACATTATTCGGCGCCTGCTCGGCGCCGCCTACGTCCTCATAGCGGTCTCAACGCTGGTGTTCTTGGTCGTACGGGCCGTCCCCGGCGATCCGGTCGAGTCAATCCTGGGTGAGTTCGCGACAGACGCAGACAAAGAGCAGCTGAGAGAGTGTCTTCACCTCAACGATGGATTGATCGGGCAGTACGGCCACTTTCTGAAAGATATTGGCAACGGCACCTTCGGTACGTTTTGCGATGACCCGACCGTTACCGTTGCCTCTCGAATCGCCGAAGCAATCCCATACACCGCTGAACTGGCACTGACTGCTGTTGCACTCGGCCTTCTCATCGCCCTGCCCTTGGGGGTATTCGCGGCTCGCCGCCATGGAACCTGGGTCGATCTGGGCGCTTTGACGATGGCCCTTTTCGGCGTCAGCCTGCCGAGTTTCTGGCTGGGCCCAATGTTGCTGATTGCGTTCACTGTCACCCTACAGGTCTTTCCCGATCCGGGGTCTGGAGTGGCCGGTTTGACCTCGTTGGCGCTTCCGGCGATCACTCTGGGTACCTCCCTGTCGGCGAAACTGACGCGGATGACGCGATCGAGCATGCTCGAGGTCTTGTCTTCTGACTATGTCCGAACTGCTCGGGCAAAGGGCCTTCGTGAACGGGTCGTCGTCTTCAAGCACGCACTGCGCAACGCGCTCGTCCCGGTTGTCACGGTCGTGGGACTCCAGATTGGTGCGCTGCTCTCGGGTGCGATCATCGTCGAGAAGATATTCGCTCGGCCGGGCTTGGGCACCTTACTGCTCGATGCCATCGAACAGCGGAACTATATGCTCGTTCAAGGGGCTGTCCTGGTCGTCACGCTCACCTACGTCGTCGTGAACCTGATCACCGACTTGGCGTACGTCGCGGTGGACCCGCGGATACAACTTGGAGACGAGGGCGAATGAAGCACGGGCGCAATCTCTTCGTATGGGTGGGCGGCGGCATCGTCGCGTGCGTTGTCATTCTCGCCATTTTTGGCCCGCTGATCGCCCCGTTCTCCGCCGACCATTTCGATGTGTACGAACAACTGCAAGGGCCATCGTCTAAGCACTGGTTGGGCACCGATTCGAACGGGGGAGACCTGCTCACGTTGATCCTCTACGGAGCGCGCGTCGCACTCGTGGTTGGACTGTGTGTGGTTGGGCTGTCTGGAACCATCGGAGTGGTCCTCGGGGCGCTCGCGGGCTACTTCGGGGGGCGGGTCGACGCGGCACTGATGAGACTGACAGACGTTGTCATGTCGTTCCCCGGCATCTTGCTGGCCATCTTGATCATATTCGTGACCCAACGGCCGAGTCTCGTGAGTGTCGTCTTAGCGCTGAGCGTGACCGGTTGGGCTGGCTACGCTCGACTGACGCGTGGCCAGGTTCTCGCCGAGCGCGGAAAGCCCTATGTGGAGGCAGCCAAGGCCTTGGGCGAGTCTGAGTTCAGAGTATTGTTCAAGCACGTTGTGCCCAACTGCTTGGCACCGATCCTGGTCCAGGCCACCTTCGGTATGGCCGCTGCGATCTTGGCTGAGGCATCACTGTCGTTTCTTGGGCTGGGACCGCAGGACACTGCCAGTTGGGGGGCCTTGCTCGACCAGGGCGTCAGCTATTTCTTACTCACGCCGCACCTGGCGATCTTTCCGGGCATCGCAATTGCGACCACGGTTCTGGGTGTGAATCTCTTTGGCGACGGCCTGCGCGACAAACTCGATCCCCGGCACGTGACTCTGCGAAGCTGATTCAGGCCGCTGGCTGCAGCGGATTGCTTGATTGACCAATCTCGTTGGCCAAACGTTTGCGAAGAGCCCACACGCACAGGTAGATGAGTGGCGTATCAAGCGCTGCGAGCACGATCTTGAACAGATAGACTGTCACGATGATCTCTCCCACGACCGGCCATGGAATACCCAAGCCAAAACCGAGAAAGATGCTGTTTACGATGATCGTATCGACGAACTGCGAGACCCAGGTCGAGCCGTTGTTCCGTAGCCATAGATGCTTGCCCGCCGTCTTCTTGCGCCAAAAATGGTAGAGCCGAACGTCGAGCAGCTGAGCCACGAGGTAGGCACTCATCGAACCCACAACCAACGTCCCCGGCAGGGTGAAGACCGACTCGAAGGCCGTCTGCATCTCGGGAACGGTGGTGTAGCCGAGCGTCTGGTTGATCCAGACTGGTGAACCGTTCAGGGCCACGACGAACTGGACGATCAGCAGCATCAGCAGGCTTGCGAAGAAGCCCAGAATCACCATGAAATTGGCGCGCTTTCTACCCCAGATTTCACTGACGACGTCGGTCAACAGAAATGTGATTGGGTAGGTGACGATTCCGGCGGTGAGTGTGATGGGACCGCCAAATAGGCCGTTGGGAAGCGACTCGGCAAATAGGTCGAAGAGTTTAACGCCAACGATATTCGTCAGGACGAGCACGACGACGAAGAGACTTGCCAAAATGACGTATAGCCGCTCAGAACGAGGGAACGGCGTCCGCAATATGGAGCCTTCTGGCTTCAACTTGGGGCTAGGAGCCCGTCGCGTATAACGCCCCGGACTCCAGCCGTTAGCTTTTAGCG
>CAZDBH010000459.1:0-6925 GCA_964503485.1 uncultured Bradymonadales bacterium
GGCTAATCGCTAAAAGCCAATGGCGGAGCCTGGAGCGCTATGCGCGACAGGCTCTTCGGGACTGGTGCCCCTACCGCTTCAGTTTTTGAATGACATCCAATCGACGTCGCAGCTGGCGAAGGCCTCGCTGGTCGTGAAGAAGACGGTTACATCGGCAAACGCCTGGGTGTCTGTCACGTGGACGCTGATGTCGGCGAAAGCGTCAGCCGATTGCCAGAACCAAACCGCGTTTCCGTTGGCAAATGCCGAGGCGGAAGCGACGTAAATCGAACAGTCGGCGAAGGCCTGGGTATCGGTCACATAGACTGTGACGTCGGCAAATGCCTGAGTCTCCTGCCGATAGACCTGCAACCCGTCGGCGGGTGCAGCAATCACAGAGAGCGTCGAGACGAGAAGAAGTGCAGATAGCAGAGCTTTCACGGCGTTTTCCTAGAATGTCGTTTGGCGGACTCTAACTCTGTTGCGATGTCGAACGCAATTACCAATCTTCGAGTTGGCCGCTCGTCAACTGCTGACCCGAACCTCTCGAAGCGCTGAGCGCAGCTCGTCGCACGTCCTGTCGAGATCAAGGTTCACAGGACTGTGTGGATGCCCCTGACAGTCGCGAATGCAGACCTGAAGCACTCCGATTGTGGCCGGAATGAAAGCGCACTCCATGAACCGATTGCAAAGTTCTAAACACTCAAACCCCTCCTCGAGTCCCAGGTCGGTGGAATTAGGCTCCCCAAGAATGCTCGGAGAGATTGAAACCGTTTCCTCCACAGTATCAACCAGGCCAGGTTCGTAGGTGGTCGAGGTCTGGTTTTCAAAATGAGTCGGTTCACTGAGGTCCCCACACCGCGTGTCGAAAAGAGCGAAGGCAACGACAACGAGGACAATTCCGTTTCTGCAACTCACTGCGGCACCTCCAAGGGCGCTGATGTCGCGTCCGCTTGGTACACAGGGCCTGTGTTTGTCAAACCTCTCGTTCCAATTGTACAACCTGTGGACCCTGGCGGAAATTCCCGACCAACCTCTTGAAATTCATAGAGATTCATCGTAGCGCGTTGGGAAATAGCAATCCAGATAGGTGCTCGGTTGAATGGATCAACGCACCGCGCAGGCAAAACGGGCGTTGGGGCCTAGTAGGCGACGTTAGCTAATGGCTTCGTAAACCGCGTGGCACAAGGCTACTGCCCGCGGGGAGCGGATGTGGCCGTCCATTTGGTTCAGGACGTAGCCAAAGCCAACGTGTGAGACGGGATCGGCCCAACCGAGAGCGCCACCCATCCCGGCGTGGCCAAACGACTCAGTGTTCGGGCTGAAGAGGTGTTCCTCTTCTTTGAGGAAGCCCTGCGACCAACCGAGGGACTTGTGTATTACCGCGTCTCTTTCCGACCAAGACTGGCGTTCGTGAACCGCGGCGAGTGACGCTTTGGGAGCTAAACTGAGTCCGTTCGCGCTGCCACCCTGAGCCAGCACTGAATAGATACCGGCCAGTCCTCGGGCCGAAGCAATCGCCCCGCACCACGGGAGTTCCATTGCGTGGATTCGGCGGGTGTTGAAGTTATTGCCCGACTTGAATCCGAGAGGGGCCGGTTCGGCAAAGGCGATTCTTGTGGCGGAATTGCGCTTGAGCAACGCTCGTCCAACCCGACCTTCTGTGGTTCCACCTGTGATCAACCCGGGCAGTTGTTTGAGTCTGCCCGCGAAGCGAGGCCCATACATGCGAGCGACTCGACCCTGCTCGGTTTCGGGCAGACCGAGATGTACGTCAGCGCTTAGTGGCATGCAGACCTCGTCCCTGAGAAAAGTCCCTATCGACTTTTTGGCCAAACGCTGGAACAGCTCGCGCAGGTACAGACCGTATGACACAGCGTGATAGCCCTGCTGGCTTCCCGGTTCCCACAGCGGAGTCTCGTTCTCCATCATCTCGACCACCGGCTCCCAGGCGTCGAGGTCGTCGAGCGAGATTGGGGAACGGATGCCCGCCAGACCCGAGCGGTGGTTCATCAACTCGCGAACGGTAATCTTCGATTTGCCGTTCTTTGCGAATTCGGGCCAATACTCGGCGATCGGCGCGTCGTAGTCGAACTCGCCTCGACTTTGAAGGATGAGCATGCATAGGGCTGCCAGTCCTTTCGTCACCGAGAACACGGGTGCGATTGTGTTTTCGGCCCAAGGCTGAGAGTCCTCCTTATTCGCCTCACCCGCCCAGATGTCCACCACCTTCTCTCCGTGGTAGTAGACAGCGACGGCCGCCCCCAGCTCACCCCGCTTGGCGAAGTTCTGCTGGAACACCTCGCTGACCCGCTCGAAACCGGTTGCGACCTCTCCCTGAATATCGATGTCTCGGCTCACGTATCGTCGACCTCCGCATCCTGTTAGACCCGGAAACGCATCGAACGACAAGTGTATTCACAAGCCGACGCGACCTGCTACCATCGGCGCCCCAATTGTGAATATGCGCTGGTGAACCCAATGACGCCCTTATCGCTAAAACCTCTTGCCAATTTCACCCCATTCGAAGGCCCCATCGTTCTGTTGATACTAGACGGTGTAGGCCTCGGTAACGGCGACGCTGCCGATGGCGTGCACGTCGCCCATACTCCGGTCCTCGATGAGCTTATGAAGGGACAACTGGTCCTACAACTCAAGGCACACGGCAAGGCGGTTGGCCTGCCATCCGACGGCGATATGGGCAACTCCGAGGTTGGGCACAACGCGCTCGGCTCCGGCCGGGTATTCGCTCAAGGTGCGAAACTCGTCAACCAAGCGATTGAGAACGGTTCGGTCTTCGACGGCCAAGCGTGGGGATCGGTCTCGTCCCGTGCCGCTGACGGCGGCACGGTTCACTTCATAGGCCTTTTGTCAGACGGCAACGTTCACAGCCACGTCGACCAGCTGGGCGCCATGATCGATCGATGCGTTACACAAGGCGTGGCCCGCGTGCGCGTTCATGCCCTGCTCGACGGTCGTGACGTCGCTCCCAAGAGTGCGCTGACTTACCTCGAACCTCTGGAAGCCCGACTCGCCGAGCTTTCGAGTGAAGGACGTGACTATCAAATCGCGTCCGGCGGCGGCCGAATGGTCACCACGATGGATCGCTACGAGGCCGACTGGTCAATCGTCGAGCGGGGCTGGAAGGCGCATGTGTTGGGGCAAGGACGCGGGTTTGAATCGGCCAGCCAAGCCGTGTCGACCTATTACGCCGAAGATACGGACATGACCGATCAATACATGGACAGCTTTGTCGTGGTCGATGGCGACCAGAGGCCGGTGGGGACCATCGAAGATGGCGACGCCGTGGTCTTCTTCAACTTCAGGGGCGACCGCGCCATCGAGTTATCACGGGCCTTCGACGACGAACAGTTCGACCACTTTGACCGCCAGCGCCGACCCGATGCCTTCTATGCCGGCATAATGCAATACGACGGGGACGCGTCGATCCCGCGGAACTACCTCGTGGAACCGCCGCTGATCGAACGGACCTTGTCGCATTACCTGTGCGCGGCGGGAGTTACCTCATTCGCCATATCTGAGACACAGAAGTTTGGGCATGTCACCTACTTCTGGAACGGCAACAACTCGGGTTATCTCGACGAAGCGCTCGAGCAATTCGTGGAAATCCCGTCCGACAAGGTGACCTTCGATGAACGTCCCTGGATGAAGGCGGCTGAAATCACCGACGCCGTTCTCGATGTCGTCTCGGAAGGCAGAAGGAAGTTCATTCGCGTCAACTACGCCAACGGTGACATGGTCGGGCATACGGGGCAGCCGGAAGCCGTTCGAGTGGCTCTCGAAACCGTGGACATGTCGCTCGGTCGCCTGCTCCCTGCCATCGAGTCGGCCGGCGGCGTGGTGATCGTAACGGCTGACCACGGGAATGCCGACATTATGTGGACCGAGAAGAACGGCGTCAGGACGCCGATGGTGGCCCACACCCTCAACCCGGTTCCCTTCATTCTGGTCGACTACAGCGGTGCGAATCGTCTCGCCAAGGCCGAGGTCGATGAGCCCAAACTCAGCAACGTAGCCGCTACCCTCCTCACACTGCTCGGTTTCGAAAAGCCGGCAGACTACGACGAGTCTCTTATTGTTCTGAGTTAAGCAGCTTCAGGGCGTGAATTCAGAGGCGTGGTTAGCAGCGGCTCATGGGGGTGGTGGCCCAACGTCTCGGCACTGGCCGGGAGCGCTGCGCATTTTGTCGACTCCTGTCGGCCCGGCCTTACAGGTGTGGGCTCCCGAGAGGCTCTCGCTGCCGTCCCACTGGAGCGGTTGCTCGCTGCAGCAGCTGTCCATCAATGGCTGCTCGCACAGGGAGAGCCCCACGCGGTCGAGTTGACCAGGCTCATACTCGGGTTCGGCCTGACAGCTGCTGACTGAATTGCGACTGCGAGCTATGGCTTCACCGAGAAGCGACTGGCTTCGGAAGGTAGACGCCAATGGGCAGGACCCGGCGTAGGTTTGCGCGTTTCCTCATCGATCCAGACGACGACAGAGGTGCACGTAACCGACACCTCGCCATCCGCAAGGATGTTCTGCCGGAGCGTCATGCTGGTTCGTCCCATCTTGACCGGCACCGTCTCGACTTCGATGCATTGCCCGAACTTTGACTCACGTTTGAAGTCCATCGAGAGGTGGACGAGCATGCCCCAGGGCTTGTGGCCCGGTATCTTTGTGAAGAAATCAGCCCGACCCACTTCGGTGAATCCTGCGTAGCTCACACCGTTGATGTGACCGAGCATGTCCGTGTCAGAAAACCGGATCTGAACCTCGACTCGGCTGGGCTGCAACTCAAACGACTCCATCGAACCTCCCGCTGGATTGGCCACCGCGTGCACCGGGCCACCTTGCCGGAGTGTATCGCATAGATGGTGGCCTTCGGTCACGCCCGTCGGAGACGGGCTCCATTCTCATTGGGCGGACAAGGTCAGCTGGAATCGACCTCACAGATGGCATTCTTCGGAAACCTCAGGCGGTCTAATTCGATCTCAGTGTCACCATGCGCTGTCGCTGGGCTATTCCTCGTCGCAGCTTTTGGGGAGCTTCCGGCCGTCGCAGGACTGTGAGCAACCGGTGAGACGCAATGTACCAGGATTCAAGTAGACCAACGAGCACACTCGTCATGGGTGCGGTGATGGCCTTAGTCGTTGCCATGGTCGCCTGCATTGGTGGCGATGACACTGACGGGTGGGACCAGCCCAATGGAGAACTCGCTCCCGACACGAGGGAGTCGAATGGGGAGCGCCGGCGAGCCGAGCCCGGCGAGCGAACGCCCTTGAGCGACGAAGACGAGCCTGGAACGTCGGGCGTCTCGGACGACGAACCGACCAGGCCTGAGTTAAACCCGGAGCCGGATGACTCGGCGGGCGAAGACCCAGCGCCTGGATCCGAGCGATCACCCGTCGAGCCCGCGCCGGAAGAGGAGGCAGACGACGAAGAAGATTCCCGCCCAGAGGACCCAGAAAACGAAGGCGGGTCCTCGTCTGCCGACGACCGTGAACACCCAGGCGAACTCGTGTGGACGTACCAAACGGTTGCCGAGGATGACTTTTTCACCCTTCCCGACGGTCCTGGCGCTCACGCCGGTCTCTATTCTCGGCCTTCGATCGCCCGGCCGGAAACCTGGATCGACGCCGAATTCGCTTGGGTGGCTGGGATGACCGTGTATCGCACTCAGTCAAGAGTAGATGGGTGGTTGGTCGAGAATGTGGGCACCGGAAATCCCACTTCAGTCGAACTGAGGACCGGTCTCGGCCCCGTTTTGGCGTATACAACAGGCTCTGCTGGATGCATCCCAGGTATGGGCGTTGGCAGTGGATGTGTGCCCGTCTCGGCCTCGGTGTACGTCTATACCGACGGATACGATGAGGCGGTAGCGGTTGATGACATCTATCAGGAGGTACGGCTGGAAGACGACGTCAGAGGCTACAAGCACCTCATTTTCAGAGACGGTGGTGCTCTGCAGTATGCCTGGCGGCTCAACACCGGCCCCGGTTGGAGCCAACACACCGTTAGCAATCAGACGGTGGGCGACTTCGACTTCACCCTACGGTCTGACAACTCTGGACAGACAGTGGCCTTTCAGGTGACCGGCCGAGGGCTCTACTTCGCCGACTACGGGGACTCCGTCTGGACCGAGTCGCTTATCATGGGCGGCGAGGACGTGGGTAACCAGCCCAGCATTCACAGCTTCTACGGTTTCGATACCGTGGCACACGTCGATTCATCGGGTTTGAGCGACCGCCTGATGGTAGCGGAACGCGCTTGGGACGTTGGGACGTGGATCTTTGATGAGATTGACACTGCAAGCCAGATCGACTCACTGACCGTTGCTCAGTACGGTCTTGATCGCTATCTCGTGTATGGAAAGAACGGAAACGAGATCTGGCTCGCCTATCGCCTCGAGGGCCAATCCGGTTGGAGCACCGAGTTTGTCTCGGAAGGAACCCTTCCCGTGATGGAGCAGTTCATGGATGGCGGGGTGCACATCGCCTTCGTGGGGGATGGCGCGCTCGTCTACGCCCACAGCGAACTCCTCGATTGAGGGGAATCCTGCGACGAAATCTAAGGCGGTCTCAGTACGGGATGGCGCTAGCAGCTGGATAGGCTCTCATCAGATATCACTTGGCACGTTGAACCAGTCCGAATTTTCACTAAATAGGAGTTACATCATGGAACGTCTGGCTTTGATTTTGATCGGGGGTTTCGGCGCCTTCGGAGGCATCTACGCACTAGTGAGCGGCGAGTTGTCGGATCATCGATTAGCCATTGCTGGAATCGAGTTTGGAGTGTGGTTCACTTACACGCTTGTGATTCTGGCGATCGCTTTTGCCCTGGCACTGCTCGTTGCGGGCGTTGCCAGTGCTCCGAAAAAGAAGTCGGCAGTTCGCTAGGAGCCTGTCGCGCATAGCGCTCCAGGCTCCGCCATTGGCTTTTAGCG
>CAZDBH010000460.1:0-6890 GCA_964503485.1 uncultured Bradymonadales bacterium
TGGTGTATTGATAGTCGCCTACCACGACGTAGGTGCCGTTCAGTGTCCCTGAAATCGAACTGGGCACCTTTTTGTAGCGTCCTCTCCCGAACAGTTTGAAATGGCCGAAGTCACCGAGCATCCCGGTGTTGTTGCGGGCGTACATCAGGCCCAGGCGTTGGCCTTCGCGTTGCCATGCTTCTCGTCTCTTTCTAGCTGACAAGATGACCCCGTAAATACCGACTCCGATGAGCGCGACCACAAGACCGATCACGAGAAATGGAGCAATCTGCTGCACAGTATCCTCCGCAAAGCGTGTGAAAGTAGAAAATTCGTAATGAACTCTGCCACAGGTCAGAAACCATACCAAGTAGCTCGTAACACAGCGTCTGAGCCCAGGACCGTCGCGTAGCTTGGGCACTCGAGTGAGATAGGTCGCGCCCGATCGCCGGCCGAAACGTCGTTTTTTCATTGCGTTTTCCAGGGGAGCCATTACAAATAGACCCGAACTCGGTATGTGTGTGTGTGTGTGTTTCGAGTTCGCTAGATAACTTTGTTGATTTAACGATTGGAATGAACTGATGTTGGGACGATCTCCACGTTTCGTGCTCACCTTTCTTGTACTGCTCCTCAGTTTACAAACCACGGCAAACGCGACCCACCGGCTGCGCTTCAGTGCGACGGTAGAGGGGGGGATTTCATTTGCTGGGAACACGCTAGGGCTCAGCGGCGAGAGCGGCGCGAATGGGCCCGGTACTCAGCACTCGATCGCCACCTTCCTGAGCACGGATGACACAGCAGTCGACGACGACCCGGCAAACGCCTCGAACCCGTGGCCTGCCGGTACGACCAACGACTGGCGCGAGAACGGATCAGCTGCACCGCTCGACCTGCCCGATGGCAGCGAGGTGTTGTACGCGGAGCTAATGTGGGGCGGCAGCTACCAATACGGCAGCGAAGACGTCTCGGCGTTCCTGGACACCCCGGTCACTCTGGAGTTCTCGAATGGCGACACGTTGGTCGTCACTCCCACTGAGGATACGAAGACTCGGATCGAAGAAACCGCTGGCACTGGCTTCGCCGTTCGCTACTACATCCGCTCGGGTGTCGTGACGGACTTCGTGCAGAGTCACGGACCGGGTACGTACACCGTTAGTGGTGTGCCTGCGACCCAGGACCACGAGATCCGCAGCCTCAACGCGGCGGGTTGGGTTCTGGCAGTCGCCTACGGCAATTCCCAACTTCCGGCTCGCAACCTAACCATTTTTCTCGGAGCAGACTGGGTGGATGAAGGCGCGCACGAGGACTATAGCGTCGATGGCTTTTGTACCCCGCCCACCGGCGATGTGCAGGGCCTCTTGTTGGTCAGCGCCATGGAGGGTGACGCCCATCTCGGAGGAGACGAGTTCTTCATCTCGAATCCCGGTGAAGGCGAGCCAGCCCAGCTGTTCGCCCCCAACACGCCTGCAGGGAATTTCTTCGGCGGCCAGATCAATGACCTCAACGGCGAATTGGATACGAGAGGGAGCTTCGGAGATCAAAACCACAATCCCGACACCGAGACCAATGTAGCCGGTGGTCGCCAAGGCTGGGACCTGACGGCTGTGGCTTTGTCGAGTACGACTTCTGACGCGCGCCCCAACAAGGAACTCTACAACAACCAAACGGCAGCCACGCTCACAGCAACCAGCACCAACGGCGGCGACTCATATGTGGCGACCCTTGTTTCCCTGGCGATCGACGTAAATGCCCCCGCTTTTGAGCTCGAGAACATCATCTCAGTCGACCACGACGAGACATTCATTGGCGACGAGCTCACCTATACAGTCATTCTGGACAACGGCGACGGCACTGCCGACGCCGACGATGTTCGGTTCCACTTCCCGCTTCCAGAGGGTCTCGAACTGAGCGAATTCGCCCTCGACGGAGAGCTCGGCGACGTCGATGGTGCGGCCGTCACAACGTCCGACCTGACCAGTGGTGTCTCGGTCGGGACAGTGGGTTATGGAAGAAGCGTCACCGCCACAATCGTGGCCGACGTCGTCTCCATCCCAGATCCGCCGGACGAAGCTCAGTTCACCACGCGAGCACGATGGACCTACGCGTACGTCTCCTGTGCCGGTGAGCCCACCATCGCCAGCGAGGTAGAGAGTGTTCCGGTCCAAGTTCGAGCCCCACGGCTCGATACCGTGATCACCACGACTCCGAGTAGCCCCCTCTCACGCGGCGCTGAGGTCACGGTTCAGATTGAAGTCACGAACACGGGCTTGGCCGATACGGTCACGGCAACCCTGGCCAGCCCGGTTGCCCCAGCCCTCGAATACGTGGCCAACACGACCAACCTCAACGGAACCGCAGTTGCGGATTCGGCCGGTACGATGCCATTCACCACCGCAGCCTCAATCAACAGCCCTGGCGCAGACGCGGGCATCGTAGCAGTAGGTGAGACCGCGACAGTACGCTTTCGGGCCCTAGTCCCACTCGACGGAGCGAGTTCGACCACACAGACTGCCTCTGGTGACCCGGACGGTGCCGGTCCCTCTCCTGCCCGAACATACGAACTCGAGATTCTCTTCGACAACGCAGCGGTCTGCCCCAACGGTACGAGAGAGGGTAACGAGGAATGCGACGACGGAAACTCCGAAGCGCGCGACGGCTGTTCAGCCGCCTGTACAATCGAAGTTGATACAGACGGTGACGGCCTGCTTGACGACGAGGAGCCCGACTACAACACCGACCCGAATAACCCCGATACGGACGGCGACGGGTTGCTCGATGGCACTGAGGTTTTAGGTGACAACCCGACCAGCCCGACCAATCCTGACAGCGACGGCGACGAACTGTGCGACGGCCCCGATTCCGTAGCAGGCGTCTGCGAGGGTGGTGAAGACATGGACGCTGACGGTCAGCGCGACAGAGACGAAACCGACCCGAACGATGCGGACACCGACGACGGTGGCGTGCCGGACGGAGAGGAAGTCTTCCGCAGTAGTGACCCATTGGATCCGAGCGACGATTTTCCTCTCGAAGACGAAGCCTACATCGTCAAGGGCGGCGGCTGCGAATGCTCGACTGGCCCCACTGGTCAACCCCGCTCACTTACCATTTGGCTTGCAGCTGGATTCGCACTACTCTGGCGCCGACGCCGACAGAGACGAACCGAGGCATGCTCAAGCTGAGCTCACAGTCCATTAACTTGCTCGCAGTCACTCTTGTACTAGCGCTCTCTAGCGCTCTGGGTGGCTGTGTTGGCGACGTCCAAACCCGCCCAGGCTGTACAAGCGGCAGCACACAGGTTTGCGCCTGTTCCGATGGACGCGCTGGAAACCAGGTTTGCACGGCCGACAACATCTTTGGCACCTGTGATTGCGGAGAGGACGACTGCCTCATCGACACAGACGATGACGGCCAATTCGACTGCAGGGATGAAGATGATGACAACGACGGCCTCACCGACGTGGAAGAGGCCGGTCTGGGGACCGACCCAAGGGACGCGGACAGTGACCGCGATGGTCTCAACGATGATGTCGAGTTGGGATCCGACTGGTCATACATCGATCTAACCGACGGGTCCGTGCTGAGTGGTGAGAGCGATCCCGCAAAACCGACGCTGCTCATCGAGATCGACTCGCTAACGGGCTTCGAACCGAGTTTGGCAGTAGTAAACCTGGCCAACAACGCCTTTGACGTCGCCGGATTCGAGGTCTTTTGGTGGATCGATCCAGCCTCTGAAGTAACTCCCACTTCACCCCTCGAGGACGTTCTGGAGATGGAGCAACTCCTCTTCGATTCTGACAACGGCTTGGTCGACGCGGCTTTCGACGAGTATCTGCATGTCTACTTCGCCGAGTACGGGGAGCAGGGTGACCACGGCAAGACACACTACGCTGACCCGAACGACCCGAGCCAGGGCGACCACGGCAATTGGCCATCTCCTGTGTATGCCGGCAGCTTCATTTGGACCCAGCGCGTGATCGACGATTTCGAGTCGAACCGTGCCGCATTCGAGGCCATCGATGTAACCCAAGACATGCTTATCTCGCGCAGCCTCGTGCACGAAATCGGTCACATGCTCGGGTGTATGCACGAAGGACCTGTCAACGACGTCGATTATGCGAACGTGATGATTCTGAACTCGGTCTTGGGCAATCCATCGGATTCGCCCCTGCACTGGGAGACCCAATTCAGTGCCGGCCATACCGTATTTTCAGCAGCAGCACTGGAACAAATGGACCTGGCTTTCAAAGCCTCCGTCGAGACCGGTGCTTCGCCAAATGTGCGACGTTGGGATATGGGCCCCGAAGGTGGCACCGCAGCTCCCGAGTACTTCATCGTGTCCGAGTCCACCGCTTACGACGCCAGCCGCGCCTTCGGTTTTGTGGGCGAGATGCCAGTGACGTTGGCAGAAACCGGGTCCAACCCGGGCGACGAGCGGACCATGGATTTCGTACGAGGCGACACCACAATCTCTGCCAACACCCAGTTTCGCATTACCAACCTGGGTAGCCAGCCACTTGACTTGGGTTTTCGGCTCGGCGCGACATTGGACGAAGAGATCACGGTCCGCTGTGAATTCGTTCATCCAGGCCGCACAACGGCTTACCGAGCTGGACCGATCTCCCCAGGCGGTGACTCTCAGGAGACGAGCCCTGACCTCACTGTCCGGCCGACCGTTGACGTGAATGCGCTGGGGTTCGACCGGACCGAGGTCATCCTCGACTGTTTGGACCAGTCCGGGACATGGTCGGATGCGCCAATCGAGTTTATAGAAATCACCAAAAACGAGACCTGAGCCGCTACTCCGACAACGTCAGGGACCATCTGGATAGGGGTCGATGTCCATGAGTGCTTCGCGGAGCACCTCGACCGACTCCTTGAGGCGGTCAGTCGTTTCCGGCGCCTCGTTCCACCCCTCCCAGGTAAAGCGGGGCGTCTCGAAGGTGGTGTCGCCAATACTGACAACGATGCCTATTCCCTCGGAGACCCTAGATTCGCGCTCTGTGCCCACCCCGGTCGAGCTGTGAAACACGCTCCGTGTCGTCGGGTCGGTAAACTGCAGAAGCGTCCAGGGGAGTCGAACGTAGACCGTGGCGCCGTCCACAACAACGGCGTCGAGGCTCGTCTCTGGATCACCCTCTCGCCGAACTGGGAGGTGGCCTGCGCCCCAGTCTTGCGCCGGGAAGAGGCAGAACCCGTTACCCACTTCGTGCTCCAGCGTCATACTCCACACCCAGCGGTGCCATCCGCCACCATCGCTGGCGGTCGAACGGAAGAGCGAAGTGCCTCGCGTGTCGGCGCCGAGAATCGAGTAGAGGTCATAGCTCGCCATCACTGATAATTCCGCCGTCGAGGTTCCAATGTCCAAGGCAAACTCGACTGGCCGAGGGGAGCGAACACCGTTGGGAAGCTGACGCTCACCAAGTTCGTCGTCATAGGTGTCGTATGCGACCACAATCGGCTCCTCGGTCGCTGCGTCCAAGGTGATTTCGAGGTGAAAATACTCAGCGTCGGCAGCGCCCCGCACGCGCCGAACTCGACCTTCGCCCTCTACCTCGGGCATCACGCCAAAGTCAGGAGGCCCGAGGTCGAAGGCCAGTAACCCGTAGCTTTGCTGAGGGTTCATCATATCGTGCCACAAAGGCATCCGCTCGGGCGGGAAGACCCGGAAGCTCGTGATCCAAATGCGCTTGAACCAGCCGTCCATCCAATGGAACGAAACCGCGCCAGCATAACCGACCTCGTGGATGTCCCGCAGCATTCGCGCCGCGTAGATGCCCTGTTGCTCTTCAGTATGCCCGCCTTGGTCCATTCCGTTAGAGGCGCGTTGGGCTGAGCCCCAGCTCGAGGGCACACCGAACTCAGTAACCATAATCGGCAGGCCGACATGGTGCTGTTTCAGGTCGACCAAGTAGCCGAGGTAGCTGTTGTTTCCAAACTCGTCTTGGTAGTGCTGATAGCTCGGTTGCTCGGTAATGAAGCGTGGCCAGTAGGGGTAGACATGAAAACTGTAGAAGTGTCCCTGGGGCGCGCCGAACGAGTCCAGTTCAGCTAGATCAATCGTCCCGCCGCGCTGAGTGTGCCACGGTTCGGTAAGGTGCTGCATCGGGTCGGTCTCCATCCAGTTGGCGAAGGCCATCGGGATGCGGTTGCCATATCTCTCTGCTTCGTATGTGAGGGCGTGGTCCAGACGGGCCGCAGCCCAAACACTCGAGGGGTTGCCCGAGAGCAGCCGCACCGACTGCCCCTCGTAGCTCGTATCGTCAGGATGGGCAACATCGGTCGCAAACACCTCCGTATCATGGATTTCGCGGCCCACGATGTAGCCCATAATCCACTCCGAGATGTCGGTCTCGTAGCTACCCCACGCTCGGCCTGGTCGTTCTTCGATTCGGACGTTGCCGTGCGCCGCGTCGATCGTCTCTTCGATCAGCTGAGTGAAATCCTCGGTTTGCTCATGAAGGTCGCCGTCGCTATCGGCCGGTTCCCGCAGCCAAATTCCCTGCAGGATGTAGATCGGGTCGTCCGAGTTGGCCTGGTTATAGTCCCGCACCGCTTCGTGAAAGCGCGGGTAGTGCAGCGTGTAGATCCGCACGGCGTCGAAACCGGTCTGCTTCATCTGCTCCAACCAGGTCATATAGTCGTCGTACTGCGGCGCGAGGTTGCCCGGCTGGGCGCCGGGCATGCCGACGCCGAGGTCCACTCCGCGCACGAACATGCGCTCGTAGGTAGTCCCATTCCAGTGATAGAAGGAATCGCCGTGCGCGATGAACTGACCGGTAAACTCTGCCGGCGGAGGATCGGCTGTTCCCAAAATGGGCAGTTCAACTCCCGGGTCGATCCGTGGGGGGGCCACACACATCTCGAGCTCTGAATTGCACGAGCTGAGGAACAGTACGCCGATGAGAGCGCAC
>CAZDBH010000461.1:0-6879 GCA_964503485.1 uncultured Bradymonadales bacterium
GGGCTGAGAACCTGATGATCGTCGACTTGTTGAGGAACGATATCGGCAGGGTCGCCAAGACGGGGTCTGTGGAAACACCATCGTTGTTTTCGATTGAGACCTACGCGACCGTGATTCAGATGACCTCGACGGTGACTGGCGTGCTAGAGGCGGGACAAGACGTCTTCTCTGCAATGGCAGCGCTCCATCCCCCGGGATCGATGACAGGCGCCCCAAAGGTGCAGGCAACGAAAGTCATCTGCGACCTCGAACCCCAGCCGCGGGGCCTCTATTCGGGCTGCTTCGGGTTGATCGATTGGAGCGGCGATGCCGATTTCAACGTCGTGATCCGATCACTCGTTCGTTGGCAAGACCGGTGGCAGTGGGCAGTGGGCGGTGGAATCGTCGCCGATTCGATAGCCAGCGATGAGTGGCTCGAGGCGCTCCAAAAAATCTCGGGTCTCACCACGACAGCCGAGCAGTAGCAAACTGGGACGGAGTTATTGTGACGCCTGGGATGATTGACCAGTGACCGCGAATCGCTGCAGGACGCGCCAGTCGGCCCGCGACAGCCCGGTCGGGCGGAGTAGAATCGTGTCTCTGTGAGTGTGTTTCACCTGTGCAGGCACGGACACGCGAGTCAGCGTTGTCGGGTGACGAATCACCACCGTAACTGGCGTTCCAATGGGGAGCGCTTGATCGGAGTTGACCTTGATCCGGCCCTGCGCCAGATCCTTGTTGATCAATCTAACAAGTGAACGAACGTCTCTAGGCTTGACTGTAACGCTGGTGTCCCCAGTTGGGACCGCCGGCAATGGCATGGGTGTGTGGCGACTGACTGGAGCTGGCGTCGGCTGGCGCCTGCGCCGCTTGTCATCACTGAGTGGGGAACCCCGCAGCCCGTCGAGCAAGTGAGTCCACTGCACTTCGGACTTGCCATCCATACTGAAGAACTCGACTGCCATGCCCTGAGGATAATCCGAGCACTCGGTCTCTACGACATAGTCTACTGAACCCCAAACCTCAATTGCGGGCTGGTCTGGAATATGAATCATCAACCGAAGCAGTTGTTGTTGGGGTGCTGGCGAGTCTGTGGCAATGAACAAACCTGTTTGGTGCACACTGAAAGAGTGATGTTCCGCACCACCCCGGGCGCCCATTACCGTCACCACCAGATCGAAGGGGAAATGCCCTTCAGACAGTCGTTGTTGATTCTCGGTGCCTGTCATTGATCACACCCGCGACGCGAACTCTAGACGTGGAACGAGTACGCGTTTAGCTGTTTTAAGTTTTCAAAAGTCACGCAAGGGGTGCTGGATCCCACCAGCATGCAATACAATGCCCAGGTTCTCTCGGTTTCGTCAAGCTAAGGTTTTAGTTTTACAGGCTTACTGTAAGCAGATAGAGGACCACGACATCGATAATAAGAAAGTGACATCGGCACGGGCAGATAGAACAAATTGGCGGGATCTTGCCAGCGGTTCGGCGGTCGAGGCGATTGCTCGTGGCATTCACAACCAGTGGGGGCTGTGGGTGGGTGTCTCTACCCGTGCCGGGCTCGTCATACCCATCTACGGGGACCGGAAGCTCGTGCAAGCTGCCCCCATGTGCGACCACTTCATCGGTCGAATCGACTCGACAGGTAGCTGTTCGAGCTCACTTCTCTCATGGTCGATTGGACACACCAACCAGGGTGCCGTTTGTCACGCTGGGCTACAGGCTGAAGTCGTCTCGCTGGGCGATGCTGGATGTGTGTTCGCGTCCGGGTTCTTGTCCGGCGATGAACAAATCGGCACGTCGAAACTGCTCGAACGAGCCAGTCAGCTCCACATCGATCGGCAAGACGTCGCGAGTCGCTTAGTTGGGGTCCCACGCCTCTCCCATAGTGATCGCAAAGCGGTTCGAGTGTTACTCGAGTCCATTCGCGAGTTGATGGTCGAAGAGGATCCTCGGGAATTCGGCCAGGACAAGGCTCGCAACGACTACTCCAACATCGTGGGACAGAGCCCAGCAATACTCAAACTGTTTGGTCTTTTGGATCGAGTCACCCGAAACGACTCCACCGTGTTGGTCCAGGGAGAGAATGGCACTGGTAAGGAGTTGATCGCCCGAGCCATTCACGCCAACAGCCAGCGAAACAAGATGGGTTTCGTGACCCAAAACTGCTCTGCCCTCAACGACAACCTGCTGGACAGCGAATTGTTCGGTCACACCCGAGGTGCCTTCACCGGTGCGATTGCAGACAAGCGAGGGCTATTCGAGGTCGCCGACGGTGGCACGCTCTTTCTCGATGAAATCGGTGACATGAGCACCACGATGCAGGTCAAATTGCTGAGAGTCCTTCAGGAGGGCACATTTCTGCCGGTGGGCGACACAGTGACCCGAAAGGTCGACGTGCGAATCATCGCCGCCAGTAATCGAATTCTGCGCGACATGGTCCGAGAAGGAACCTTCAGAGAGGACCTGTTCTATCGGCTCAACGTGATCACAATGGTGGTCCCACCGCTTCGCAAACGCCGAGCAGATATCCCTTTGCTATTGGATCACTTCCTCCATGAGTTCGCCCAGCAATCTAAGAGTGCCCAGAAAGCGCTCATGCCCGAAACCAGCGACATGCTGGTCGCATACGACTGGCCCGGCAACGTCAGAGAACTTCGCCACGAGGTGGAACGCTTGGCGGTCCTCTCTGGCAACGACGAATTGATCGAGCCCGACCTCGTATCGCGACGAATCGTCGAAGACGTCGACCCGAATCGAATACTCGACGACCCAGACGAGTACGGCACCCTTCCCGAGGCGGTCGAAGCCCTCGAGCGAAGGATGATTCTCGAGGCGCTTCAAGCGACCGGTTGGAACAAATCCCGCACGGCCAAAAAACTCGGGATCAGTCGGCGCAACCTGATTCGCAAGGTCCAAGCGTTTCAACTCAAGCCCAGACAAAGTTCCTAGACGAGGACTCGGCTTTGCGGCTGGAGGAGGCGACGAGGTGCTGATTGTTTACGGTCGTAGCCAAGGCCCCGGGTCTACCAGCCCGCTTCGCTCGCTCCCCAGGGGGGCAGTGAATCCCTACTGGACCGAGTGGGATGTCTACTCGGTGGTTGGAGACTGGTGGTCGGTTTCGGGCAGGAAGAGGGCCTTTCGAATCAACGCCTGGCTCGGGGCTGTGGTTTCTCCGTCGAGCACCGCTCTGAAGCCATCTAAATCGGCTCCCTGCAGCGTCACCGCATCGTGCCACGCGTTCGTGACGACCCTGTCTCGATAGAACTCCCGAGCTGCTAGCGCGCCAACTCGCGGACTCACGCTAGAGTTCGCTATCTGCGGCTGGTAGCTGTGAAAGTGAACAACACCCGCGTAGTAGAGCCGAGTCAGCATGGCCCCCAGGTCGTTCTTAGCCCGCTGTCGTCGCCCCTGCGTCGAGACGATCGAGTCATGACCCAACCGAATCAGTTCATCGGCGACAGCCTCGAATAGCTTGGAGTAAGACCAAGCGCGCGGATACACCGAGCAACATAGACTCAGTGCGGTCCGAACAAGCGGGCCCACCAGGTCCGTCTCGAGCCCCAGTTCGCTGGTAACTGTGAAGCGGTTCTCATCCTTATCAGTCTCGAGAGCTGGATCGGGTTCGACGTATGAGCGCACATGGATGTGGTCCAAGATGTCCGGGGACAGCTCCATGTTCACTTCTTCCTCGGCACGCACGAGTAGGCTTGCACGAAAACGGCGGTTCGTCACTTCGTCCAGCCTCTGATAGACAGCGATCTGGTCCGAGATTCCGGCCAGTTCGTTCAACACATCAGGCGGATAGTTTCCCAGGAAGAACTTGGTTCGATGGGCGTCGGCCAGGAATTGTAGGCCAGCCTCGCCGGCCTGGCCCGCAAACTCTGTGAGTGTGGTGGGACAGTTGTCGGGCGAGAGATACTCGTGAAAGAGATAGGCATCCCCGAGCCGATCGAGGCGGTGTCTCTCGTGCACGACAAAGGAATGGTAGTCACCCTCGGCTGATTCGCATTCTGCCTCTAATGTGACGCGGGCGGCTTTGATTCGTAGCTCGGGTGTTTCGTCGCCCCCACAGTCGTCTAGGAAACGGTTCCTGAGTCGCTCACCCTCTCGCCACCCCGGGTACACGTTGAAACTGACTACAGCGACGCCGTGTGGAGCCAACGAGGCGGCGCAGAGGTTCATCAGCGGAACCTGAAGCTCGCGCGGAATCCATGAGTGGAGCCCGTGGCAGATCACATAATCGAATTGGGTTTCTAGGCTCAGATCTCGGAAGTCCGAACAGCGGAACTGGAGGTTGCTCAGACCGAGCTCCTGCGCCCATCTGGTCGCTTCGTCGATGGCTGAACGAGAGCGGTCAACCCCGAGAATGGTCGCGCCCGGGAGCGTTCGAGCAATCGGGAAGAGGTTTCCACCCGCGCCGCACCCGATCTCGAGGACAGAACAACGCTCAATACGGGCCGGCGTGACTCCGTACATGGTTCCACAGGTCGCTAGATAGTCGGGATGTGTGAACCAGTATGCATGGCTGGGATAGGGTACCGCGTCGTACGGGTCGATCGCCCCAGTCACAGACTTCGACCCATCGACTCGACGATCGGGCGAACCGCGGCGACCAGTTCCTTCAATTGCTCCTCGCTGAGGGCTTGGTCCTTATCGCTCACGGATTCATCGGGCACCGGATGGGCTTCAACAATGATTCCATCAGCGCCTGCTGCGGCAGCCGCGCAGGCGAGTGGAGCGACCAGCCAGCGAACCCCCGCGGCGTGGGACGGATCGACCAACACTGGAAGGTGCGTTCGAGCCTTGAGAACTGGCACCGCACTGATATCGAGGGTGTTCCGTGTTGCGGTCTCGAAAGTTCGGATGCCGCGCTCGCACAGGACCACTTGCGAGTTGCCCGCATCGAGGATGTACTCTGCAGCGCAGAGCAACTCCTCGATCGACGCGCTCATCCCACGCTTCAGAAGCACCGGGACGTTGGTTCGACCCACAGCCTGAAGCAGGGGGTAGTTCTGCATATTCCGGGCGCCGATCTGAAACATGTCCGCCTTTTCGCCAACGCCGAGGACGTCCTCAGGGCGTAATACCTCGGTCACGACCGGCATCTCATAGGCTCGTCCGGCTTCGACCAGATAGTCGAGACCCTCGAAACCGAGACCCTGAAATGAGTAGGGGGACGTCCGCGGTTTAAAGGCACCGCCCCGAAGCATGCGGCAGCCCGCACCCCGTACAAGGGCCGCAGCTTTCATGATCTGGTCGCGACTCTCGACGGCACAAGGCCCAGAGATAACCACAAACTCAGGCCCGCCAAGCACGACCGTGCCCACCTTGACCGGGGTCGTAATCTGTTGCTCCCGACGAAGGGCTAGCTTGTATGGCGATTTTTTCGAGGGTGCCGGGGCGCCCGTTTCACCCGGAGTCTTCGCGTCGGGCAACAGGCCGACATTCGGAATTGCCTGAGCAGACGCACTCCGGGAAGCATAGGTCCCCAGGACACGGAGATAATTCGTTCGCAGCCGCATCTCTTCAAGGGCAGCCGCAACCGCGGGCTCGTCGACGTGGCCTTCGAGGTCGAGGAAGAAGCGATACTCCCCTGGGGCCCTAGGTGCGGGCCGGCTCTCCAGCTTGGACATGTTGATTTCGTGATTTCGAAGCGTCTCGAGGCAGCTGATCAGCGCCCCCCGCTCATGGTTGACCCGCAGTACGATCGAGGTCTTACAGGGCAACCGACGGTCGATCGGGGCGGGTTCGCGCGCGACCAGAACGAAGCGAGTCACGTTTTCTGGTTGATCCGAGATGTCTCGGCGCAGGACCTCGAGACCATACAGCCTGGCCGCAGTTTCATTTGCTATGGCCGCCGACCCCGTGTCTCCCTCGCGAGCCACCAGTTCGACAGCCGCGGCCGTGTCCTCGAAGCTCTCGACAACAGTTCCGGGCAGCGATGAGAGAAACCGGCTGCACTGCAAAAGCGCGACAGGGTGGGAGCGCACCCGCGCCAGGTGGTGAATGGTGGCTCCCGGCAGGCCGATTAAGCAGTGTTCGATCTCGAGCACTTCCTCAGCGACGATCGGCACCTGCCGGTGCAACAGAAGGTCGTAAGTCTGGTTGATCGACCCGGCGATACTGTTCTCGATTGGAAGAAGGGCATAGTCGACCTCACCCCGCTCAAGTGCATCCACCGCACTCGTAAAGGTCGGAAAACCGATCGAGTCGGCAGACTGGGCCGGCTCCCCAGGGAACATCTTTCGAATTGTTTGTTCGCTATAGGAGCCGGTCACGCCTTGGTAAGCGACTCTAACGTGAGCGGTTTCTGCTTCTTCGGCTGTCGTCGACAGGAGCGACTCTTGAAAGCGCCGGGAGTAAGTCAGAATCTCGCGGAGAATTCGGCTCACGAAATAGGGGCTAAGCTGCCGTTCACTGGCACGCTGAGCCCAACTATCGAACAACTCCCGTTCTCGAGTCTCGTCCCTCAGCGGTAGGTTCTGGTCGGCCTGTTTGTGGGCTGCGATGTCCCGAATGGCCCCGATTCTCTCGGCCAGGACATCAAGTAGCTTGGCGTCCAGATCGTCGAGGACGCCTCGGCGCGTATTTAACTCTTCACGTGATTTGGTCATTGTTGGTTCTTATGTTGAGCGATCTCGGCTCGCAGGTGATCAACGCGTGACCAGGAAGACGCTATTGCCTCGTTCTAACCCTTTGATCACGCTGGAACAGCAAGAGCATCCCATCATCGTGGGATGAAATCAATGTCCGCCCGCCGCTGGCGGGCTCTATTCCCCACTCCGCTCCCCAGGGAGCACCTCGCCCAAAGCCGTAAACTCACCACCCGGTCTACAGAGGATTTATTGTCCCCCCGCTGGGGGGACCGCGCCAACGGCGCGGGGGGAACGCCTAGCCCCA
>CAZDBH010000462.1:0-6803 GCA_964503485.1 uncultured Bradymonadales bacterium
CGATGATCCTGTGACCATCGCGAAGAGTTCGGGACGAGCCATCCCTGGAGTGGTGGTGTGGGTGGTGGACGGCGCGGGCGCCGAGGTGGCGCGTGGTGAGCCAGGAGAGGTCGTCGTCCGCGGTTACAATGTGATGAAGGGCTACTTCGACGAACCCAAGCAAACCGCAGATACAATCGACGCCGACGGCTGGCTGCATACCGGAGATGTCGGTGTGATGGACGAGCGCGGTTACCTGCGAATCACCGACCGAATCAAAGACATGTACATCATGGGTGGATTCAACTGCTACCCAGCCGAGATCGAGAACCTGCTCCTGACCCACGAGAAAGTGGCTCAGGCGGCAGTAATCGGAGTCCCAGACGACTCGAAAGGCGAGGTCGGAATGGCTTGGGTGGTACTGGGGCCGGGCGCGGAGTTGACGGGCGCAGACCTGATCGGCTGGAGCCGAGAGCGAATGGCGAATTTCAAGGTCCCGCGATACGTGGAGTTCGTCGACGAGCTACCGCGCAACGCGCTGGGCAAAGTCCAGAAGTACATTCTCAGGGAGCGAGCAACAGCGCGCCCAGAGAACAACAGAAAGTGAATTGAATGGCATACGTTTTTGAGCCCGATCGATTGGAGGTGATCGTCAAATCGGCGGTCGGGGGACCTCTCGAGCCGGCGATGGACCAGATTACGATGGACCTGGCGACTGAGTATCCCGGGAAAATCTACACAGGGCCTCGCAATTGGATTTTCAACAACGCCGGTGGCGCGATGGGGCAGCTCAGCCTGCTCTATGCTTCGCTCAACGAATACCTGCTCTTCTTTGGAACCCCGATAGGGACCGAGGGGCACTCGGGGCGCTATACCACCGAGGTTTACGACTACATGATCGAAGGCGAGATGTGGTGCTATGTCGAGGGTGAGACCAGCAGGCGAGAGTACAAACCCGGTGACGCGGCCTATCTGGGTCACGGCAAGGCCAAAGGCTACTGCGTGAAGGACTCCTTCTGGGTACTGGAATACTCCCGCGGTCCAATCTATACGATGTTGCCGTTCGGCTTGGCCGACTCAGTGGTGAGTACACTCGACTTCAAGGCCTTTTCGCGCACGCTCGTGCACTATGGCCGATTTGTTACAAAGAACTGGCTAGCGGGACTGCGTGGCGCCGGTAAGACCGATTCAGGGGGAACGTGATGAGTGGATTATGTGATGGACGAGTCGTAGTCATTACCGGCGCGGGTCGAGGTATTGGCAAAGAGCACGCGCTCGCTTACGCCCGCGAGGGCGCTCGAGTCGTGGTCAACGACTTAGGAGCCAAAGTCGACGGCGAAGGTCTCTCGACAGGTCCCGCCGGTGAGGTTGTCGAGGCGATTCGCGAGTTTGGGGGCGAAGCCATCGCAAATGGCGAAGATGTCGCCAGCTGGGACGGCGCCAAGCGGCTGATCGCTAGCGCGATTGACAAGTGGGGGCGCCTCGATGTGGTCGTCAACAACGCCGGTATCCTGCGAGACAAGATGTTCGTGGGAATGAGTGAATCCGATTGGGACGCGGTCATGAACGTTCACTTGAAGGGTCACTTCTGTCCCGCACGACACGCTGCGGCCTACTGGCGGGCAGAAGCCAAGGCCGGCAATCCGGTCGACGGCCGAATCATCAACACGAGCTCCGGTTCGGGCCTACAAGGCAGTATTGGCCAGACCAATTATGCCGCCGCTAAGGCCGGAATCGCGGCGATGACGCTGGTGCAGGCAGCAGAGTTGGGCCGCTACGGCGTCACCGCAAATGCCATCGCTCCAGCGGCGCGCACCAGAATGACCGAGACGCTATTCGCCTCGATGATGGAGAAGCCGGAGGACGGATTCGACGCCTTCGGGCCGGAGTGCATCGCACCGCTCGTCGTGTGGCTGGGTAGTGAAGAAGCAAAAGACGTCACCGGGCGGGTCTTCGAGGTACAAGGCGGAATGATCTGCATCGAAACCGGCTGGACTCGCGGTCCGACGGCAGACAAAGAGGCACTGTGGGAACCCGCCGAATTGGGCCCGATCGTCCGAGGGCTGCTCGCAGAAGCACCGGCGTCTGAGAAGGTCTACGGAACGTAACCATGACGGCTCACTTCGACTACACGAACAAATCGGTCATCGTCACCGGTGGCACACGGGGTATCGGTAAACGTATTGCTGAGGGCTTTTTAAGCGCGGGAGCGAAGGTCTTGGTCTGCGGCAGAAAGGAACCCGAGACTTTGCCACAGGCCGGCGGAAACACCGCTCATTTCGTCGCTGCCGACGTCCGAGAAGTCGCTGACATCGACAAAGTGGTTAGCGAGTCGATTCAACGACACGGCTCTCTCGATGTCCTGGTGAACAACGCGGGCGGGTCCCCATACGCCGAGGCTGCCACGGCTTCACCTCGTTTCTCGAGTGCGATTATCAACCTCAACCTGGTCGCTCCGCTCAACTTCTCTCAGAGAGCCAACGCACAGATGCAAGAGCAGTCCTCTGGCGGCGTCATCGTCAATATCGCCAGCGTCAGTGCTCGGCGGCCCAGTCCCGGGACGGCCGCGTACGGTGCGGCCAAAGCGGGCCTCCTAAACCTGACACAGACTCTGGCGGTGGAATGGGCCCCGAAAGTTCGGGTCGTCGCAGTCACCGCAGGGTTAATCAAGACCGAACTTGCTCACATGCACTATGGTGATGAAGACGGCGTCAAAGCGGTAGCAGCGACGGTGCCCCTCGAGCGACTCGGGAGTCCAGAGGACGTTGCCAACGCTGTCCTCTTTCTCGCCTCATCGCAGGCGGCATTTGTGAGCGGTACGAGTCTGGCGGTGCACGGCGGAGGCGAGCGTCCAGCATTCCTCGAGGCGCTCAAGAAGAGAGAATAGCTCTTTCTGTGATGTCAGGTCCGGGCTCTCAGATACTGGAGGGCGACCTTCCCGGCAGCTCTGACGGTTCCGCTTCGGTCGCTGGTGGCGCAGACGGTCAGGCGCTCTTCCAACTCGTCGGAGGGAACTCCAACACTACCGAGTGCTTTCGCTGCTTTGGCCCGCACGAGCACGTCGACATCGTCGAGCAAGTCCACGAGGGTCGATTCCTCGCCCTTGGCATCGTCCCCGAGTTTGCACAAGACGTCGATCGCGTTCCAGCGGTGGTTCGGGAGTGAGCCGTTGGTGGCGGCCGCCCCGAGCGGTTTGACGAGGTCCTTGTGCATTCGTTTGGCTATGGTTCCAAGCGTCGCCAACACCCAGTCGGCGCGGAAGACCAACAACCCCATCAGTGGGTCGGCCGCTTTCTTGCCGAACGCTTCCACAGCGTCAACAAGCGCTTCGGCTAGCTCTTCGTTGGCCCGCACAAGGCAGGCAGCGAGGGCCGGAACACAGGCTTCTTCGTCGTGGGTCAATTCACCCAGCGCCTTGGCGGCTTCGATTCGAACCTTGGTGCTGTAGTCTTTCAGAGCCAGAATCAGAGATGGGACGTAGGAGTGGGCGTCTTTGCCCATCGTCGCGAAGGCGCGGGCCGCATTCTCTCTACACTTGTCACGGCCATCGAAAAGCAACTCACGCAGACGATCGCCATCTGCGTTCTTGGCCGCCTTTTTCGCTCCGGCCGTATCGAGCGAACTTGTCGCAAAACCTTCGACCGGTAGTTCCTGCTCCTCGAGGACGGCTGGGGGCGGCTCGATACCGTCGATTAGATCGAGTGCCAGTCCAGCTCGTTCTCTGACGAGGTCGCTCTCGTCGCCCAGAGCGGTCTCGACGATTTCACGGGTAGCGTCGGCGTGATCGGGACCAAGAAGGCCGAGGAGTGCGATGCCGTTGGCTCGGACAGGGACGGCGATATGTTCTTGTGCGGTGGTGCAGACATCGATGACGTCCTTTCCGAGTTCGGCCGCCAGAGGCAGAAAACTGGACAGGGCCCGGTCTACGTCGACTTCGAACGCCTTGGCAAGGGCGTGTAGAGCGCTCTTACCCAGTTCTTTGACAGCTTCGACGGCGGCTTCGGCGACGGCTTCGGCTGGGTCATCCGTCGTGAGAAGAAGGCTCACCAACGCTTCGACGCCGGCATCTTCTCCGATTGATCCGAGGGCTGTGGCCGCCGCTGCCCTTACCGCGGGGTTGCTGTCCCGCAGACAGACTGCCAACGAAGCGCCTGCTTCGGCGCCCTTGCTGCCGAAGGTTCCCAAACCAGCGGAGGCGTTGGCCCGAGTCAGGTCGCGACCATCGGCGAGGGCTAATGTCAGCCGCTCGACTCCGATCTCCTTGGCGGCCGCTTTGATTGCTTTGTCATCCAGCACTTCGCTGTGGAACCCGTCAACCTCAATCGGTTCTGGTGGTTCAGCAACCTCTCCTGGCAGAGGTTCACCTTTGATTCGCAGTGCCGAGAAGACTGCCTCTCGACGCACATTCGGCGATGAGTCCGAACGGGCGAGTTCGAGAGCGGCAAGTACGTCGTCGTCCGGAGATTCCACGATTTGCCCGAGGGCGCGAGCGGCTGCAGACCGCATTGTATCGTTGGAGTCCGACAATAGAGTCAACAAAGCCGGAAGGGCCTTTTTGGCGTCCTTGCCCATGGCTCCTAATGCGCTGACCAGCAGGCCTTTCGTGAAGACGGTCTCGGCCTCTGAGATGAAATCTGCCAACTCCTCGGCAACACCCGCGCCTGCCTCGGCCAATGCCGATACGACGAGGTCTTGGCAGAAGAGGGGGGCCTGCGGTCCGACGACCCGCGCAAGCTCGGCGGGGCTCGAGGCCGCGAGCGCCTTGATGGCTTCCTCTGCTACGTCCGAGACCTCGGTCGCGAGGTCTGCGGTCGCATCGACTAGCGCTCGGCCCGTGTCCGGGGTCGCGATAGCTGCGAGTCCTTGAACTGCCCGTTGCCTGACCTCGACGCTGTCGTCATGTATCAGTGAAGACAGCGCCATGACGATCGTCGCTTTGACATCTTCGTCAGCCTTGTCGCCCAGAACCCCCAGCATCGTCGCAGAATTGCCCTTGACCGGGGCACGGCCGTCCGAGAGCGCAGCGCAAAGTCTTGCACTTTCAAGGTCTTTGGCAGCTTTGGCGAGGTCCTTTTCGTCCAAGAACTCGTCGTAGAAGCCTTCGATGTCGATCGGCTCGGGCTCTGGTGGCGACTCACCCGGGAGGGTCTCGCCCTTGAGCCGAGCGACTGCCCTAGAAGCAGCTTGCCGCACCAGTGGATAACTGTCCGAGAACATGCCCAGAAGCGCGACCTGAACTCCGTCGTGATCGGCGCCAACAAAACCGAGCGCGTTGACCACGGCTTCCCGGACGAGTCCGTTTTCATCCTGAAGCGCAGCCAGCAGGGCGTCCGTGGTTTTGCTGGCGTCGGCCCCAATATGGCCCAAGATTCGGGCAGCGAGTTCACGGGCCAGCGGCCTGTCCGCCGCCAACAACTCGGCGGCTTCGGTGGCGGTGTCCTTGCCGAGTGTCGCGATCAACGACACGACATCCTGTTGAAGCTTTGGTGATGCATCGGCTGAAAGTGCGGAGACAATCGCGGTGCACTCGGTCTCGGCTAGTTCCGTGAGACTCGATTTGGCGGTGTCGGCGACTTCTGGGTCAGGATCGGTCAAACCGGCAATCACGGCGGTGGCGGCGTCACCACTGGCACTCGCGCCCAGGCAGGACAGGGCCGCTTTTCGGACCGCTGCTGACTCGTCCCGAATGAGGGCACCAACTCCGAATATCAGTGAGCCTCGCTCTTCTTCGTCGACTTTTGCCAGCTGAGCCTTGAGGACGTCCAACGCATTCGCGCGGACGAACCAACGGGTGTCGTTGATAGCTCGACCGAGTAGGTCGGTCTCGAGTTTGGCCTTGCCAAGAACATCGTCTTCGAGGCGCCCTTCGAGGAAGCCGTCGACATCGACTTCCAAGGGGAGCTGGACGACCGGGCCCTTTGCGGTGCCGGCCTCCTTCAGGGCTTTTTCAGCGGCCGCGACGAGGTCTTCATCCTCGTCTTCGAGGTAGCCCTGAAGCGTCTTGCGCTCGGCATCCTCGAGGGCGGGGAGAGCGCAAAGGATGTTGGTTACGGTGATTCTCTGGCTTTTCGATTCGAGCGCTTTGACGAGTGCAGGAGCGGCGACCGTGCCGAGACGAGAGAGCACTTTGAAGGCCTCTTTGGCCATCTCTTCGTTATCGCTGCGCAGCGCTACGAGTAGTTGGTCGACGGTCGGTTCACCCAAGCGAAGCAGCATCCGTCCAGCAGTCGAGCGCACCAGGCCGCGCGAGTCGGCCAAGAAACTCACAACCGTTACAACCAGATCATCGGGGGCGCGATCGACGAGTCGGTCGAGACTCTCTTGGGCTGTTTCACGAATGGCCTCGACCGGGTCGAGCAGGGCGCCGAAGAGTACTTTCAAGGCGAGGTCGACATCGATTTCGACCGTTCCAAGGGCGCCGACGACGTGCTCTCTTACGACCTCGTCGGTATCCTTGGCCGCGACCGCGAGCAGGCCCTCTTTTCCCTCTTCGAGTTTCGCTCCCAGTCGTACTGCTAGAGCTGCGTTTCGGCGGAGAAAGGGACGGCCATCCCAAAGGTACTTTCCACACAACTCTTCGGGGTCGATTGCCTTGACCAGTTTGCCGAGGTCTTCCGAGGCCAGTTCGACCTCGTGGAAGTCTGCGAGTGCTTCGCTCATCACGCCCTGCCGTTTGTTCGTAACCGTGTGCTTTTCGAGGGCCGACTCTAGTCTGGATTGAGCCGCTACTCAAGGCGTTTGCAGGCAGCTGGGAACCGAGCGCGTGAATGAACCTAGGAGCCTGTCGCGCATAGCGCTCCAGGCTCCGCCATTGGCTTTTAGCG
>CAZDBH010000463.1:0-6784 GCA_964503485.1 uncultured Bradymonadales bacterium
TTTCCCTTTCCCTTTCGCCTCCCCCTTTCCCTTTCCCTTTCCCTTTCCCTTTCCCACGCACGAGGGGGTGGGCTGGTAGTCCAGGGTTTGACGGTTCGCAGCCGAGCGAGTAAGCCCTGGATCGAAATCGTGGTGGAACGGAAACGCGCCTGTTGGGAGTATCACTTGCAAATCTACGTTGATGCCGACGCTTGCCCGGTAAAGCAGGAAGTCTTGCGCGTTGCTCACCGACACAAGCTGATGGTCCATTTCGTGGCGAATCGATGGTTGCGAATGGACAGTCATCACCGCGTGAAGGTCGTGATCGTGCCAGAGGGCGCCGACGAGGCAGACAACTGGATTGCCGAGCATGTGGTCGAACACGACATCGTCATCACCGCCGACACGCCACTAGCTGATCGCTGCATAAAGAGTGGCGCGAAGGTCCTGAGGCCCAATGGAAAGCCGTTCACCGATGACAACATCGGGATGAGTCTCGCTACCCGCGATCTCTTGGCCCACCTGCGCGAAAGCACTGGAATCGGGACCCACAATCCGCCCTTCACCCAGAAGGATCGGTCCCGGTTCCTGAACGCGCTGGAAAACATGGTCTGGGCCTGAACGGTGCTCAACACAGAGGACAGTTAATATCCGTCGGTCGGAGGTCGGTAGCTGGCCAGCCGAGCGGTCGCCGACATGATGTCATTATGGAAAACGATCTGGGCGGGAAGGCGTCGTTCGTCTTCGCTGATCCACAGCTCGCCGACTTGTTCGCCCGAGTTGGTCTCGCGAACCCACATCACAGGCGGCAGCGCTGCTGTCTCCTGGATGAACGGCAACGGGCGGCGGGGCGTCATCACCTCGCGGTAGAGCCCCATGCGACGACACTCGACGAACTCGTCGCCGATCATAATCTCGTCCGTCTCGTCCTGCACGGTCACATGCAGCCGCGATAGCTTCCAACCGTCGTAGACGAAGTAGATGTGAGTGGTACCCGGCGTCTGGTCCTGCTGCCGAACCGTAAAAATCCATGAGATTCCATCGTGCGTATTGCTTGGGAGATAGCGCTGGTATCGCCTGCGGGTGCCGTCGCGGACCCGAGTCACGTTGGTAACGTAGCGTTCGTGATTGTACGTGACATCGTATGTTCGCTCCTCACCCTGTTCATCGAGCTCCAGGACCTTCGATATCGGCAGCCCGGTATGAACATCGACATAGGTGGTATCCGCGTCGTGCATCGGGTAAATCAGTGCCGCCAGACCAGTCGTCTCGGCTAAGCCGGCGATGGGCATACGGATTCCGTCTTCAGTCTCTTCGAAGTCGCCCACTACAATCATGCCGTGGGCCGTTTCAGCACCCAAGAACTCCAGTGAATAGAGCAGCTCCTCGCCGCGATACTTGGCGATCGTCGCCATCTCGTCAGCTTCGTCAGCGAAGGCACCACTGTTGTCGGAACTAATCAGAACGCAGAGCGCGCTCAGGCCGGCGATCATTGCGAATCTTGAGGTTGTCTTTTTTTGTCGAATCAACTTTCTGCCTTTGTCGCGTTGCTCAGTCGTCTGCGTTTAGACGGTGGAACGCCACAGATGTTTCAACTGAGCAGGTCTGTGAGTATACTCCGCGGCCAGTTGGGCGTCCAAAGCACCGAACAAAACTTGAAGGCTCTATGAGAAAAACGACCTCTCTTGTTGTTCTAGCCGTCGTAACTTCAGTGTTCCTCAACACTAGCCACGCCGAGAATCCGAACTGGCCGCACGGTATTGACGACGATGCGGATGTCTCTCTGCCAGAGAACATGCCGGACGACCCGGGTTATTTCAGTCAGAGTTTCGAAGGCGACGAAGTCGTGCGGGTCGGTGGGCAATGGAACCTCTGGAGCTTCATCCCGCAGCTCTGGCTCGACACCGGTGATCCCGTCAGAGAGCCAGAGATCGCGCTGGGAACGGGGCTACATGCCGACCGTGCCTGGCTGCTCAGCGCCGGACGACGCGATGTGCTGATCGCGGTGTTGGATTCGGGGGTCTACTGGGACAACGAGGACCTTCGTCGCAAGTACTACCTCAACCTTGGCGAGCTCGACCGCGATGGTGCAAGGCCCTGTGTGCCGGCCGAATTCGAAGGTGACCCGATGGACGTCAACGGAGACGGCTACTTCAACATCGCCGACTACGAGGCCCACTCAGACGAATGCGACTTCGATATCGACGCCGAAGGCAACGGAAACGGTCGACTGGACCCGCAGGACCTGATTATCAACGAGCGCTACGCAGACGGCGTGGACGATGACGAAAACGGCTACATAGATGACATTTCGGGATGGGACTTCTTCTGGAATGACAACGATGCCTATGACGACACGCGGTTTGGACATGGCAACGGCGAAGCCGGCGACTCGGGTGCCGAAGGCAACAACGGCGTGGGTGGTATCGGCGTTTGCCCGGAATGCACCCTGCTGATGGTTCGTGTGGGCGACAGCTTTGTCGCCGACGCGAACGACTTCGGCAACGCCGTGGTTTTCGCGGTTGATTCGGGTGCGGACGTGATTCAAGAGGCGCTCGGCGCCATCAACATGACGTCTTTTGCCCGGCAATCGATCGAATACGCCTACGAGAACAATCGGGTGGTCATCGCGAGTGCCGCTGACGAATTGTCGTTCCACCACAATTTCCCCGGCACGACCAATCATACGGTCTATGTACACGCGGTCGTTCATGACACGGGAAACAGAGCCCGATCGACGACCTTTCTCAACTTCAACAACTGCACGAATTACGGCGGTCAACTGCTGCTCTCGACTCCTGGAGGCGGCTGCAGTTCGGAGGCCACCGGCAAAACCTCTGGTCACGCCGGGCTAATCTACTCCTACGCCCGAGACCTGGAAGTGGACCCCCCGCTGAGCTCTGAAGAAGTCCGCGGCCTACTGATCATGAGCGTAGACGACATCGACATCCCGGAGTCACAGGAAGACCATCCCGACTTCGACGGTACCAAGTTTCCCAGCGCCGAGGGTTGGGATTGGCACTTTGGCTATGGCCGTAACAATGCCAGGCGAAGCTTGGAACTCATTCGCGACAACGCGATTCCACCCGAGGTCGATATCGAAGACCCACTGTGGTTCGAGATGGTCTACGTCGAAGAGACGACTGACACATTCGAGGTCGTTGGACGTATCGGCGACCGAGTCGACGGGCTGGCGAATCGCTATGACGGCTATGACTACGAACTGGCCTTCGCCCAGGGCGTTGCCCCCCTCGAGGACGACTTCGAGGTCGCCGTGACCGACACCACAGAGGGAATGACCGGTGTCATCGGCGAGATTCCCGTAGCAACGTTGGATTTTGCTGGTACACCATCTGACCCGCATGAATTTGCGGTCACCCTTCGACTGCGTGCCTGCGTATCGGGCGACGCCGCGTTCTGGACGGGCACCTGCAACGAATTCCGCAAGACAATCTTCGTCCACCGCGACCCGGCTCTGTTCGACGGATTCCCAGTCGCACTGGGAGGCTCTGGAGAGCCTTCGACGGCCTTCTTCGACTTTGACGACGACGGCGCAGAAGAGCTCGTGGCCCCCGATTCGGACGGCTGGATTCACATCTTCGACAGTGAGGGCGGGGAAATGGACGGTTGGCCTCAAGCACTCGACAACCGCACCGGGCACCGGGCAGATGAGCCAAACGATCATGCAGGTGCTTGCGCATTTCGACCAGCAGATGACCGTGGAGACTGCGATACGCGCGGCCACGTCGATTATGACGTGCGTCACACCGTACTCATGGGTTCCCCCGCCATCGCCAATCTCGAAGGCGATGAAGAGGGCGACATCGAGATTGTCGTGGCCTCTGCCGACGGTTGGGTATACGTGTTCAACAGTGACGGCAGCCGAGCAGACAACTTTCCCGTCAGAACCGATCCCGCCAACAGCCAGGGCACGGACCGAAACAACTGGTGGGACGAGGGCATACTCGGCACCGTCGTCCTATACGACCTAGACGGTGACAACGACCTCGAGATCATCGCCGGTGCCGGTGACCAGCACGTCTACGTCTGGCATCACGATGGGACCGAGGCAGACGGGTTCCCCGTATACTGTCGGGACTTTGTCCGCGACGACGACCCCGACATCTCGGACAGCACAGGTAATCGGATCATCGCAACCCCCTCGGTCGGCGACCTGGACGGTGACGGTCACCCAGAAATCGTCGTCGGCACAAACGAGGTCTACGACGAGGTCGGGTCGCGCTATTACATCATCTACTGGGACGGTAATGAGCACGAAGGTGGGCCCTTCGCTCCGACCGATCCCGACGAACCCGGAGCTGCTGGCCAGAACATCTCGCTGCTTGGCGAGGTACTGCCCGTTGTCGGTCGTGGCATCCCGACCGCAGCGGCTCTCGCCGACATGAATTACGATGGGCTCCTCGAATTCGCCGTCGAAGGCATTGGTGGTTGGCCCGTCATGCGGCAGTGGGACGGCGAAGAGGCCTATGACCTCGACTATATGAACATCTCGACTCCCGCATTTGGTGAGCTATCTGATGTCGAAGACGACTTCTCGTACACTCTCGTGAACCACGGCGTTTTTGGCTACCTGGATGACAGCGGGGACCTGGCCTACATCAAGGGCGCCGCGGGCATCGACTTCGGTTTGGCCTTTGCCAGCGGCGGAACCCGAGAGGCTTTCGACCACCAGCTGGCCGGCTGGAATGTGAGAACCGGGGAACCATTGGAAGGCTTCCCAAGGGTCATGGAGGACTGGCAGTTCTTCATGTCTCCCTCAATTGTCGACCTCGACGATGACGGCTACCCAGAAGTCATCAACGGCAGCGGTGGATATCTGCTTCGGGCCTTCAACTACCGCGGAGAAGAGCTCGATGGCTTTCCCAAACTCACAGGAAGTTGGTTGGTTAGCGCACCCACTGTGGGCGATTTCGACGGAGATGGAACCTACGACGTTGCCGTCGCGAGCCGACTGGGACAACTCTTCATTTGGCGCACAAACGGGTCAGTCGAAGGAGTGGTCGAGTGGAACGGCTTCGGACACGATCTGCAGAACACCTCAAACTACGAGTTTCCGCTTCCCGGCCGAGTGATACGCATCCCACCGCAACCCGACCCCGATCCCGAAGCGGACGTCACCGCAGACATGGGCGGTGATACAGGTGACGATGACGTTGTTGGCGATGCGATTGAGGACGCCGCTGAAGAGGTAGGCGAAGCGGATCCAACCGAACCGCCACCCGGAGAAATCATGGAGGATGAGGGCTGCTGTAGCGTTGCAGGTAGCAACCAGCGATCGCGGTTGTTCAGTCTGCTTCTCGTCGGGCTTTGCGTGGTCGGTATTCGACGACGGCGGCGCCGCTAGTTCTCGACTCGACCTCCACCCCTCAGCCGTTCAACCAAAGTAGTGATCGTTCATCTTCTGTAGGAACTCCATTGTCAGACTGTCCTCGTAAGGCAACACGGAGTCGATACCGCATCTGGGACAGATAGCGGTCTGGCCGTCGTCTATCCAATCGAGGATCTTGTTTGGCGCGAGCTTGGCCACACAGAAGAAACAGACACACATCTCACTCTCGAGGATCGCGTCTTTGTGGAAGGCCGACTCTTTGTATTTCTTGGCTAGGTCCATTGCTTCTCGCTACAAATTGAACAGGGGCGTACACTGGAGTCATGACTCGAGCCGCCCAATATTGGCATCACCTGGACGAGACGCACATCAAGTGTACGCTCTGTCCGCGCGAATGTCGTCTGAAAGAAGGTCAACGGGCGTTCTGCTTTGTTCGACAGATGCAAGATGGACAGATGGTGCTCACGACCTACGGAAAGAGCACCGGCTTTTGCATCGACCCCATCGAGAAGAAGCCCCTCAACCACTTTCTTCCGGGTACACCCGTTCTCTCATTTGGCACGGCCGGCTGCAACCTTGGCTGCCGCTTCTGCCAAAACTGGGACATCTCGAAGTCGCGCGAAGTCGAACGACTGAGCGACTCGGCCAGCCCCGAGGAGATCGCCAGCGCCGCTGCTGACACCGGCTGTCGCAGTGTCGCGTTCACCTACAACGATCCCGTGATCTGGGCCGAGTACGCGATCGACACCGCGATCGCCTGCAAATCGCTGGGGCTAAAAAGCGTCGCGGTCACGGCAGGTTATATCCAAGCCGAGGCGCGCAAGGACTTCTTTAGCCATCTCGACGCGGCAAACATCGACCTGAAAGCCTTTACTCAGCGCTTCTACCACAAGCTCTGCTTCGCCAACCTAGCGCCCGTTCTCGAAACCCTGAAGTGGGTCAAACAAGAGACCAGTTGCTGGATCGAAGTCACAACTCTCGTAATCCCCGGCCAGAACGACAGTGATGACGAGATCGCCCGCCTCTCGGGCTGGCTAGTCGAAAATCTGGGCCCCGACGTGCCACTTCATCTGAGCGCGTTTCACCCCGACTACAAAATGCGAGACGTGTCTCGCACTCCCAAGTCGACTCTCAAACGGGCCCGAGAAGTCGCGGCGCAAGAAGGCCTTCACTTCGTTTATACCGGCAATGTCCACGACTCAGACGGCGATGCGACCCGATGCCCCGGCTGCGGCGAACTACTGATTCAAAGAGATTGGTACAACCTGCTCGAGTGGAATCTGCACGGCGATCAATGCCGGAAATGCGACCGCGTCATACCAGGGGTGTTTGAAGCGGCGCCAGGGGAATGGGGAGCCAAAAGAGCAATCGTCAAAATGCACTAGAGGGAAAGGGAAAGGGAAAGGGAGAAGGGAAAGGACGAGGCGAAAGGGAAAGGGGAAAGGGACGGGCAGG
>CAZDBH010000464.1:0-6782 GCA_964503485.1 uncultured Bradymonadales bacterium
TAAAAGCCAATGGCGGAGCCTGGAGCGCTATGCGCGACAGGCTCCTAGGTCGCCTACCGTCGCGCTGTTGCTGGCTTCCTGTCGGTCGACCAAACCAGACTGACTCGCGAGTCAGTGACCCCAAAATCTAGGAAATCCGCCCCCGACTGTCAAGCAAAACTTCCGACTAAGACACCGTTCCTCACTCTACACCCAAAAACAAATCGAATGGTCGGTTTTTAGTTGACGAGCACCAGTTTTGGCCACTAATCTTCTCGTCGGGACAAGGGCAGCAGATTGAGGTCGAATGAAATGAACCGAACTGCCCTTTGCCTGGTCCTCTTTGTCGTGTCTTGTATCGAAGCCCCCGACATCACTGACTCTGTTGAAGCTTCAGTGGAAGCTCCGCCCGATCGCCTCGCTGATCGAGAGGGATCGTTCGACCGCTTCGAGCGGTCCTGGGATGTGGGAGACGACCCGCTTCCCCAACACTTCGACCCGCTCAACAGCCGTGTCGTGCTGCGCGTGACACCGGCTGACATTTGGGGAAGAGCGCTGGAGGACGCAGTCGTCGTGTTCGGCCCGGTCGGCGACCCGCAGTATGTCCTGAATGATCGACCCGCTGAAGTCGGCCTCACTCGACCCGGAACCTACGCCGTCTGGCTGTCGGCCCCCGACCACCAAGACGTCGAAGTGATGTTCCATTTCGACGGTAGCGCTGGTTTGGACTCGCTGGAGCTCCGAACCGGTGTCGAGACCGAGCATGATGGTGTCGCACTTGCGAGAGGTCAGCGCCTGGGTTCCCGGGCTACCTTCGATCTCTTCATCGGACTGCGACACAAGTGGTTCGCGGCGTCAGGACCGGCTCCGACCGACGGTAACGATGTCGATGTCTTGATTTCGGGTGCCGAGGCCTGGCCGGCTGTTCACCGGGCCTTGTTGGGCGCAACCGAAACCATCAACATCTCGACTTGGTTTTGGGAATCGGACACCGAACTGGTCCGCGATCAGGTTTTCCAGAGCGAACAGACCCGTTGGCCCAGCACAATCATGGGCACACTCGAGCGTGTAGAGGCCGTGGTACGAGTCCTGGTTTGGCAAGACAACCTGGTGGAGTCAGCGACGGTCGACAGCGACTTGATCGAGAAGGGCCACAGGGCGAACGATGACTTCGAGTTCATGGGCATGAGCAATCCCACCCAGGGTGTATTCTGGTGGGAAGTCACCCCATTCGACTTCTCAGAACGCGTTCAGGAACAACAGCCCCACTCAGCCCCGATGGTGTTTGACGAACGTCGACCGGTGGTCTCCGTAGTCGAGCCCCGCGAAGTCGACCTCACCGACTACCCGCTCGGTCTCTCTGCCGACTTCAAGATTGCGTCGTGGCACCAGAAGTTCCTCGTAATCGACGGCGACGAGGCCTTCGTCGGAGGAATGAACGTGAGGGGCAACGATTGGGACGGACCGGAACACTTGGTATTCGACCCGCGGCGAATGGCCTTCGACTCGACCCTTCAAGAGCGCGCTGCGGTAGCTCACGGTGAGGCGGAAGCCGACAATGCGCCTCGCCGCGATTACATGGTTCGTTTGGTCGGTCCCGCGGTCGAGAGCGTCGAGGAGGTCTTTCATTCCCGCTGGTTGCACCAGCTCGATCAGGGCGCGCAGTACTCCCAGAACGCCAGCCGCTTTTCAGTGCGGCGGGATCTGCCCGAACAGCACGATGGGGTTCAGGTCCAAGTAACCACCACGATGCCTCGGCCATGGTGGTCCCACAGCACGCTCGAGAGCCACCTGAACGCCATCGCGAACGCCGACTCCTATATCTTGGTGGAAGACCAGTATTGGAGAACGCCCACATTGGTGGATGCCATCATCGAGCGAATGGAGCGCGACGACGACCTGGTTCTGATCGTTGTGACCAAGCCGGTCGACGAGTGGCTCGATCCGGGCTGCGAGTGGACGTATCGGACCGATGAACGATTGCGAGCGACTTTCCCGGATCGGTACTTTGTCTTTACGCTTCGCTCGTTCGATACCATCCAAGTCTTTGGCTTTGACGAGACTGACAGCATCTTCGCCGACGTCGACATCCATTCCAAGCTGATGATCGTGGATGATGTCTTCCTTAGCGTTGGTTCCACCAACAAGAACGACCGCGGTTTCATCTACGAGGGCGAGATGAATGTCGGCATCTTCGACCCACCAACAGTATCCCGGGTCCGAGAACGAATCGTAGACCACTACTTGGGCTACCGCCTTCGCAGCGACGACCCCGCTCAGTTTCTCGACGCACTTCGAGACCAGGCCAGGCGCAACGAGTCGGTTCGCGACCGGTGGGAAGACGAGGGGTTTGACTTAGATTTAGACGGCGCCCGACTACCCAGCCGCTTCACCCCCAGAGGCCTAGTCTATCCGCTCGAGTTTGGCAGTCCCGATCGCTGTCTGATCGAAGGGATCGGCGAAGATCTGACCTAAACGCGTCTCGCTCACCGAGCGATTTCACGGGTGCTTGGTCGCTGGGGCGCTCGGCCATCATAGACTGGCCTACCCGTGTTACCTCCCAAACCGGAAAATGAGCCATGCTTGCCACGACCTAGATGCGTTGCTAGTTTCGACGAAACCAAAACTGCGAGAACAGCATGTCTATCAGGTCCCTCCGGAACGGTTCTGCGTTTCTGCTCCTTCTCATGTTTGCTGCCTGCTCGGGCGAGGAAGCCGACCCCGATTCCACGTCGGACGACACCTCGCCGGGCCTGATCGACTTCGGTAGCGACACGGGCGGCGATGCCCCATTGTCGGATCCGGACACCGATGCGGCGACGGACGCCGTTGAGGTGGACACCGATACGGTTGAGCAAGACATCGACTCGACCGAGGAGACAGACGGCGGCGGTGACGAGGTCGATTCTGACACTGCGGAAGAGTCTGGTACCTGTGCAGCGCCCATCCAGGTGAGCCTCCCTTTTTCGGAGGAGTACACAACCGGGGGAGGCGAGGGAGCCTTCGATCGAGGTGTTTGTGAGGACACCGACACGGCCGGTAGCGAGGTCATATACGAGCTCCAGGCGAGTGCCGGGGACCGGTTCATCTTGTCATTGGATACCGAGGCCGAAGAAACTGTCTTCCTGGCGGCGTCCACCGACTGTGATTCCGAGACGGCCTGCCTTGTCGGGGCCAAGGACGGCGACGAAGTGATTCTGGTGGCCGACTCGGACGGGAGCTACTTTGTGATTGTCGACTCGGACGGGACCGACGTTCCATTCACACTGGAAGTTCGGGAACTCGATCCGTGCGCTGGGGAAACCTGCTCGGGACACGGCCTGTGCGTCGATGAGTCGGGTGCTGGCGCCTGCCAGTGCCTCGACGAGGGCTACTCTCGAGGCATCGACCCGCTCACATGCGTCGCTCCACAGCTCCGCGCGACCAGCGGCGGCACCGCTCTGGTCCACGATGTCACCACGCTGGACCTGGGCTCCGTTGGCGCTGACGGCACCGGTGCAGAATCCGGAACCCCAGTCGTGGTCCAGATCGCCAACGATGGAGAACCGGATCTGGCTGTAACGATCGTCGGGCCAATTGGCGCTCAGGGCGTTCACTTTCAGTTGGACCCAAGCGCCTATTCGACGCCCATTGACGGCGGGGACATCACCGAATTCTCAGTCTACTTCGACCCAAGGGTAGAGGGAGAGCTGTCCACGGTCTTTACCCTGCAATCGAACGACCCCGAACTGGAGGAACTCACCTTCTTCGTCACCGGGAATGGGCTCGATGTGACATCGCCAGTCGCCGGGGCGGAGGGTCTCTTGTCGCTGAGCTTGGTGTCTTCAGACGAGGTAAAAATCTCGTGGGCCGCCGCATCTGACAACTACTCGAACCCGAGCGCCTTGATGTACCGCGCGGTTTTCTCCGACAGCGACAACATCGGCGAGGTCCCTGGCATGAGGGACAACGGAACACTGATTCAGGACTGGGCCGAGGACATCCAAAATGCCTCAACCGATGGGTTCCAACAGGGTCAAACCTATTGGTTCAACGTGGCCGTGCGCGACGAGGCCGGAAACATGGGCGCCTATGCAACCGATTCGATTGCGATTCCGGATGTCGCGCCACCGACGCCTGGAACCGGTCTGGTCGTCGCGGAATCGAACTCATTGTCACTCAATCTGACCTGGGGCGCGGCCAGCGACAACGTTTCAGAATCCGAGGACCTTGAGTACCGCGTCGTGGGTTCGGACGCCCCCGACATCAGCACCTTGGGAGGCGCCGCAACCAATGGCAGCCTCTTGATGGATTGGACTCAGGGTGCGTCCTCTATCCAAATCGATGGGTTGCGGCCCGGCAACCTTCTATACCTCGCGGTCGTCGTCCGCGACAAAGCCGGGAATATGGCGATATATCCCATGATCAACCACAGGCTGCCCGCGGCCGAGAATTGCTGGGCCCTTCTCGAGGGGGACTTGTCGACCGGCAATGGCGTGTACACGGTGAACCCCACGGGCGGAGCTCCTCTCTCTGTTTATTGCGATATGGAGGATGGTGGGTGGACGTTGGTCGTTTCGGTCAGCGGTAGCAGTCGAGAGCACACCGAGCCGGGCGCGGTCAACGTAGACAGCCTCTTAGGACGCGGGTTTGGCAAACTCTCTGACGAAGTAATCAACCAGCTTCTGCACGCCTGGAATCGGGAGCTCCGCTGGGATGTGCCGGAGGTCGGCTCCCTGCGGTGGAGCGCTCCGGAATGTGAGTGGAGCGCAAACGCTGACGCGTGCAATTCGTGCAGTCGAAACAGTCCGTGCGGTTATGCCCACCGACCCCTGGGTCTCTATGCGACGACGACCACCCACACAATTAGCTATGCAAGCGGCGGCTGCGGCGGAGACCCCGCTCCTTATACAGGGATTCGCGACTGGCACGGGAATGAGTGCGACCGCGCGGAGGCTAACGACGGACTGCTTTGGGTTCGCTGAACTCCCGGGACCTCTCGGCCGCAGGGTCAGTCGTGAGAAAGAAACTCAGTAACTTCAACTCTCGCGGCCCGGAACAACACGGCTTCGGAATCGTGCGAACCGATTTGAGACTGCGGCCTTGATCGGCCCTACCGCCTGCCTGAAATAGTTCGTCCCAACTGAAACCGGAATAGACGCTCGGATAGCCGAGCGAACTCGATGGTTTGAGCAACTTTGGACGGTTCGAGTATTGGACCCTCGAGGGGGGGTGCAATTTTTCTCGCCTGGAAAGGTCCACAGCGATCTGTCAAAATAACGGTTCGAAGGAGGCAGATTGGTGCAAAATTCCGGTTCGACTGCCATGAACGGTGGGAGTGGGTTGCGACGGGTATTACTCGTCGATGATGATCCGAGGTTTCTGAGGCAGATTGGACGCAACCTGGCCAAGTCAGGCTTCATCGTGGAAACGGCTCCCGACGGGTTCTCTGGCCGGGACATCCTGCAGACCGAGGTCTTCGACGTCGTCGTTTCTGACTTCAAGATGCCAGGGCTGGACGGCCTCGGATTGCTCGACTTCGTTCGCAAGCTGCCCAATTCTCCCAAGTTCCTGCTGCTGACCGGCTGCGGCTCGCCCGAAGTGACGGTGGACGCATTGGCCCACGGGGCCGACCAATATGTCGAAAAACCGGTGGACGGGCCGTTACTCGCCCGGAAGATCAACGCATTGTTCCAGCGCGACGTCTCTGCCTCGCGACCGGCTGTCCTCCGTGAAGTTGTCACTGAGGTTCCCGAGGACCGACCACAGAGGGATCGCACGTCCGAACTGGAAGCGAGCTGGGACCTCGAGCCGGTCAATACGATTCTCGTGCTCGACGATGATCTGCCAACGCGAATGCTCATGGGGCGACTGTTGCAGCGTTTCGGCTACGAAGCCGATGAATGCGGAGACGCGGAGCTTGCACTCGAACTTGCGGCGGCCAGGCCATTCTCGGCCGTGGTGAGCGACATCTCAATGCCCGGGATGGACGGTTTGGAGTTTCTGCGGAACCTCAGAAAACGGAACATCGAGATACCGGTCGTATTCGTCACGGGGCTCCCGTCGCTGAAAACCGCCATTTCAGCCCTCGAGCTGGGTGCTTCGGGCTATCTGACTAAGCCACTCGACAACCAGGTAGGGCGCTACGAGTTCAGCCTCACCGTAACTGACGATAACGAGCGAACCAATTGCGACCCAGCCAGTGTCGTTGTCACTGTGACTCCGAGTACGGACGTTTACATCGAACTCGTGGCAGGAGGCGGCGCGGTGAGCGGGCCCGACGGGCCCCCGCTCGAGCTGCATTTCGTACAACCCGGTGGCACGTGGAACGACTTCCCAACCGATTGTACAGTCCAGAACCGGACCCCAGATTGGGGCGAATCTGCACTGGACACCGACGATCCCGTGCTCGACCTGCCCGGCGTCGCCTCGCAGGTGCCAACCACCATACGACTCGACCAGCCAGAGGAAGGCGTCTACCAAATCGGCGTTCTGTGCACCGCTGAAGAAGGCACCCCGTGTCCATCGCTTCTGCGCGTCTATTTGAACGGAGAATCGCCCGTCGAACTTGAGACAGATCAGTTAGAGGCGCTTCAGTTCTGGGACGCAGGCCGAATCCGTTGGACAGAAGGCAGCGTATCCTCCATCGATAGAATTCTGATGAACGGAATTCCGTAGTTCGTTGCCGGATCGTCATCAAGGCCCCCACTCACCACCCTCGACTCCAGTCTGAAGCCCCTGCGAAGCTGGGGGAGACTCACACGCGCGAAGCTAGCCTGGACTATTCATGAGTCGATTCTTGGCTCTCCGGTTTCCGACCCCTC
>CAZDBH010000465.1:0-6777 GCA_964503485.1 uncultured Bradymonadales bacterium
ACCGCTAAAAGCTAATGGCTGGAGTCCGGGGCGTTATACGCGACGGGCTCCTAGCGCACTCTTCGAATCTCGTGGCCGTCGCGCAGGTCCTCTGCAGAGTCGAAAGACGACAGGTCGACCATGGAGCGATCACGCCTTATCGCTCCCAGTCGGAAACGAGTGCTTCGTAGAAGGTCGTATACCCGGTGAAGGCCTCGTCGATGCGCGCTTCATCGAGGCCGAACTGCGCCGCCGAGTAGTGGTGCGGATGTTTGGCCTTCGGGCGTCCCTGTCGGTTGGCGACGCATTCGTCGAGGGCAGCTTGCATGGTGTTGTCGAAGGGAATTCCGAAGTGTTCGTAGATTCGCTCGACAGCGGACTGTGGGTCGTTTGACAACGCCGGAAGGGGGACATCAATCTGTTGGTCGGCCGGGATCACTTTGCGCGCCTCGGTCGCCCGCTGCATACCGACCTGATTGTAATCGAGCCAAAACCGACCGAGTTTCTCCATTGGCGGCTTAACTGAGGCGGTGCAAGAGGTCATCGAGCTGAAGCTGCAGTTGCTCAGTAGCGCCGGCCCTGGTGCCCGGTGGGTGAACACGATGCGGGCGTCGGGGAAAGCGTGCATTAGGGCGTCTAAGTTCCACAGGTGGATAGGCGCCTTGAAGATGAGCTGTTTGGGAGGGCCGTCGCCGGACAGAATCTGAATTTGCTCGCGCATGGAACGGTAGGCGGGTCGGACATCCCACTCGCACAAACCGCGGGCGTAGTCGGCACCCTGATACATGTAGAAGAGCGTGGGACCGACCAGGTCGTTTTCGAGGAGAAAGAAGTCCTCTTCGGGCCAATCGATACGAAGTGGGTGGGCGGCCTTCACGTTCGGCATCAACCACCGGGCGGTTGCCATCGTGGAGTGGCCGCGAAACTTCCGTCGCTGCCGATCTAACCACGGACGCCGGCTCAGCGGATATGGGGTGATCAGTTCCCAGGCACGGAAGGCTCGGTGCTCGGGTGCGGAGGCCAGCATGTTGTGAAGAAGGGTGGTACCAGTCCGATACCAACCGACGATGAAAATGGGCCGCCGTACTTCGCGGCTCGAGATCTCCGGTTGCTTCTTCAACAGATCAACCAGCCTCAGCTTGTTAGTCAACTTGAACTGATAGAAAATGGTCGCCGTCAACCTTCCGAATGGACTGAGGTTTTCGTTTTCACACAGCGAGGAGCTCACCGCCTCCAACAGTCGATACCAGCCCGGATTGTCCCCGAAGTCGTCCAGTCCCGTCTTGCGTGTAGCACGCCTCCGAAAGGCCTCGGGACTGAGGTCGAAGGGCTTGCCAGAACCGAGGCCGAGCATCCGGTTGAGGACACGAATCACCCTCGAGGGAGCAAACGAATCGTTTTTCGGCGTGGTTTGGAGGGCTGTGCTCATGCGCCGACGGGTCTAACATGAACACCGCCGAGGTAAAACGGTGAGCTGGTTCTCTGACCGATCTGACTATTGTTGTTGCCAGTGAGCGGGGACAACTGGCCCCGATCTCGGTGGGTGAAGGACACCACCTGAAATCGATGTGGGGCGCAGGGGGTCGTTTATTGGTGATTGGCCATCTTGGTCCGATCCCTGCACTCGGGCTCTTCGGGCGTAGTAACTCCGAGGAGCTGGAATGTTCAGCAGAGCTTCAGAATATGGTCTCTTCTCTTTGACGATTCCGCACATTGTTTGGGTATCGTTGCTTCTTTCTCTTGCAGCATGTGCCGGTGACGACGCGGTCGTCGAGGGGTCGAGCAGCGGAACGATCGAAGGAGACGGCGGCAAAGAGGACAGCGGTTGGCTTGGTCCAGACACGTACGAAGTGGGGGCAACCGTCACTTCGATGGTCTATGTCGACACTGTCGGTGAATGGGAAGACGTAGCGGGCAGCGACGCGCTGCAACAGCAACTCATCGACTTGCAGATCAAGTTCATCAAGAACACCGCCGAGGCAAACGGTTGGCGCTTCAATCAGCTGGTCGACACTTTCGAAATCGTCGATGTTCTGGTGGCCGAGGAGGCCATTCTCATTGAGTTTGAGGCAGTCGTAGACATGCTGGGCCGCTATCCAGGCCACCTTCCGACTCTGGACGAGCTGGACACGAGCTTCACTGCGGAGGTGCCGTTAGACCCGACATCGATTAGCTACAGTCAGATCAGTGACTGCTCGGAATCCGACGATAGCCATTCGGCTGCCGCTTACAACTTCCACTACTACTTCGCCCCCGAGAATGAAGAGTGTGAGATGCACCTTTCAGAGGCGACCATCACGATAACCGAGGTTTTCCCTCGCGAGATCGTCTACCCAGAATACGATCAACTCATGCAGGAGCTCGAAGATGGCACGGTTGGTTTTCGAGCTGCGCTCGTACCCAACCGGGGAGACAGCGATCCGCTATCGCGCTTCACGGCGCATGCGAACATGCTGGAGTACGACCTCGGTTTGACCGGCGTTGCTTCCGAGGACGAGCGATATCACCGCTACAACTGGACACGAGATGGAGTGACGATTGTCATCGACCTCTATGACCCGACCAAAATCGAGTGGACGAGCAGTTTTGCTGCTGAGTTCCGGGCTCGACTGGCCGACTACACGTTGGTTCACTACAACGGTCATTCCAGCTACGGCACGAAGCATCTGCTCGACGACCCAGACTCCTACAGCGACGCCTATCAGATCTTGATGATCCACTCTTGCCAGTCCTACGCGTACTACACACGCCAGGCGTTCCGGGGGAAAGCGACAGACGAAGATCCGACTGGGTTCGCCGGGGCGGACATCGTCGCGACGGGGCGCTCCTCCTATCCGACTGGGTCCCCCCCCACGCTCGAAGTACTACTCAGCAGCCTTATGGACGGCATGGTCGCGATCAATAATGGCGACTCGACGCTTGCCCCCAACTGGCTCACGATCGGCGAAGACATGAGTGACTCCACCTGGGGCGACATCATGTACGGTATCGCCGGGGTTAGGACCAACGCGTGGCAGCCGACCCCGTAAACTCATTGGCCTGATAGCCAAATCCCGATAAGTTCGTTTCACGAACTATTGGGTAAGGCACATGGCAAACGACAGCGAAACCCTTCACCGCCTTCGTCAGGCGACAAATCTCGAGCCCAATATCGGCGAACGGAAGATGTTCGGTGGCCATTGTTTCATGGTGAATGGAAACATGGCCTTCGGACTGACGGGCGGAGAAGACCTCATGGTTCGAGTCGGGCCAGACGCCTACGAAGAGGCGCTTGCTCAGCCCCATTGTCGTGAGATGGACTTCACCGGGCGTCCCATGCGGGGCCTGGTTTATGTCGGTCCCGCCGGGTTCGAGGATGGAGAGGGCTTGCAGGCCTGGTTGGAGCGGGGTCTGAGCTTCGCTCGCAGCCTGCCACCCAAAAAGAAGAAGTAGTTGAGAGTTGGCAGTCGGTAGTTGAGAGTTGGCGCGAACGGGGGCGCAGAAAGAATATGGCAAGGCTTTTCTCAGATCTTCACGCCCATCCGACACTCTACGCATTCAACCGAATGAGGAATGACCCGGTCACGGAGTCGGACTCGGAACAATTCCATCCGTGGCAAGTCATGGCCTCGAACCTGAAGAAGCAAGATCGGGGCGAGCGCGGCTCGAGCTACTCGCAGGCGAGTATTCCCAAGCTCTCAGCTGCCGGATGCCGACTCATGTACGCTTCTATCACCCCCATCGAGAAAGGGTTCTTTGATGGCCGATTGGCCGAAGGTAGCCGTTCCTTTGGTCTCGAGCTCATCAAATGGCTGACGGGCACGGTCCCGGCTGTGGGTGCCGTGAAACTGGCCCGCTCCGACAAAGAAGGCGCTTTGCGTGAATTCGCGTCGATATTGCGCAACCGCGGCCCTTTGAGACGCCTGATTCAGTCGCTCGTGGTCAAGTACCATCGCCGCCGAATCAAGTTCCTGATGGGCAAAGAGTACGACTATTGGACTGAGTTCGGACTCGAATATGAGTTTCTTCGGCGGGGTGACGGTAAGGCCGGGCACGCTGTTTTCGAGGTCGCTGGCTCGAACGGCGCCGAGGAACGCGAGGTCAAAGGCACGTTTCACTTGGTGAAAGACGCGGCCCAGGTCAACGCGATCGTCGAGGGGACGGACAACGAAGTGGCCGTCATTCTGACTATCGAAGGAGCTCACACCTTTTCAGTGGGGCCAGATTCTAAACCGGTACCAGAGGCTTTGGTCTTTGACCGAATCGCCCAACTGAAGGAGCTCCCCCATCCGCTCTTTTTCATCACCGTTGCGCATCATTTCGACAACGGAATCTGTGGCCACGCCAAGAGCATTCCCGACGCGCCCAACCTGATCCTCGATCAGACTGCGAGGATGAACGCCGGATTCGAGCGCGAGGGCGACTTCGGGCTTCGCGTCATTCGCGCCCTATTGGGCCTGAAACAGGACCTCACCGACAAGGATGAAGGGAGGATTCTGATCGACGCCAAACACATGAGCGCCCGTTCTCGGGGTGAGTACTACAGTGAGGTAGTTCGGCCGTACAACCAGTCAAAGCACGACGGTCGGCCCAATATTCCGGTGATTTTCAGTCACGCGGCCTATTCGGGAGTGGCCACGCTTCAGGAGCTGATCGACAACGAGGCCAATGAAAGCGACGACTGGCACGTAAAGGGCTTCAACGGCTGGAATCTCAACGTAGCCGACGAAGACGTACGGCTCGTGCACGAGACAGGCGGTCTGATCGGCTTGGTATTCGATCAACGGGTCCTGGGACTGAAGCCGGGCGAGAAGCTCTCACCACGTCAGTATCCCTTCCTGCTATTGCGGCACGTGTTCGCCATTGTGGATGCAGTGATGCTCGACGACCGATTCTCCGACGAAGAGAAAGCGACGATTTGGGACTGCGTCTGCCTTGGAACCGACTACGATGGCATGATCGACCCCGTCTCGACCTATCCAACCGTATTGTCATTGCCTTCGTTTGCTGAAGACCTGGCGGCAGAACTCGAAAAAGTGAGCCATACACGTCAAATCGCCAGTCTGGGTGTCGACAACCTCGTCGAGAAAATTTGCTGGCGGAACGCATACGAGTTTGCGATGACGCACTTGCCCTTTAGTCGAGCTGGTGGTTGAGAGTTTGTAGTTCCGCCCACCGCTCACCGCTCACCTACCGACTACTCACCGGTAATCTTGTTCTTGATTCGTACGGCTTTGCCGATGATCGGTATCTCGCGGACGACCTTGCTGATGACCTGCCTTTCGAGTTGAGCGCCCACCGCGCTCTTTCTGGTGGCGTGGACAGGCTCCACATCGATCACCTCGCCCTCCTCGTCGTAGACGGGCTGCGGCTCCTCGAGTTCATCAGGTGGTGGTGGCTGGTCGGCCGTGCTTTCGTCGTTGAAGCTGCGAATGGCGCCACCGATACCTTTTCCGATTTCGGGTAAGCGCTTTGCGCCGATAAAAAGAAGAATGATGAGGATCACTATCAACAGTTCTGAACCGCCGAGAAAGGCGCTGTTGACCTCAGATGCGACTTGCGGGTTCATTTTCATCAACTCCCACTCGATCACTGCCCAACGGTGTACAGCGGGTTCGTGGGGACGTCAACCAGAGATCAGTCGTCGCTCATCCACAACAGCGGATCGAAGGGTTCCTGGTTGAGAGCAACCATCGCGTTGGAAACGGCGTCCCACTGTTCCGTCGTGAGCTTCTTGGCGCGCTGTTCAATCCAGCCTGGAATGAAAGAAGCGGCGTTTTCGTCTCCGGACTGGGCGGCTGTGAACTCCAGTTCGTCGATCTCCAGTTCGGTCAATAGAGAAGGACAGACCGCCGGATGTCGAAGATAACTCCAAGGGGTGAGATCGGGGTCGAGGGCCTGTTTTCTCTTCATGAAGTCAGGACTGGGTTGCCAGAAGTAGAACTCTTTGGGCACCGACTTCTGCACCTCGTTCCGATCAATCCTGTGATCGGCGAGGATCGAACGTGTTGTTCGGACCTCACCTCCGTGCTCTGACTGTAAGAGCAAGCGTCCTGGGGGAAACTCGAAGGTTTCTGAGAAGATGAAGAAACTGCGACGCATTCGAGTTGCCCAAACTACGTCTTCCTGAGTCTCCCAGGGGGAGTCTTCCTGTGTTTCCCAAGCGGCCTCTGGTTGTGGCTCCCAGGGTGCGTCCGGCGTAGTCTTGCCGGCCTCGTCCTCTGCGTCCGCAATCTGATTCGGTTGTTCGCTGGGTTCAGACGCGGCCGCCTTGAGTCGATCGATTGCCTCCGTAGCGGTTTTGAGGTCGGCGCCGAACTCTTCCCGATAGCGCCGGACCGCGCTAATGCGCCGACCGGCCTCGAGAAGCTCTTTGATTTCCGCTTCTAGGGCGTTATCCAACTATCAGTCTCGCTGTTTCGCCAATGTTGCTGCCCAGTCTTGTACATCTCCGCTATGAATCCGCCAAAAGGCGGGCGAACTGGTCAGACCTGATTGGGCATTCTGTAGGACAGAATGACAGGCACGATCAGATCTTACAAATCCAGCATCGGGCGTTCCTGGTTGAGGATGTGCCCCACGGCGGGCGAGTACCTCGATACTCAAGAAGGGTGATCGATTCGCGATTGGCTGTTAGCTTGATGGGGCGTCCCTGCGGCCCGCAGAGTTTTGAATGAGATATGTACAACACCTTTTTGCTGCCCTTTGTCTCTGTGTGATGGCTTGCCAATTCGATCGGGCAGGCATCGACCGTTTTGAACCGTCCAACGACGACTCGGAGTGCTCCACTGGGCTTTGCGTCGACGGACTTTGCGCTAG
>CAZDBH010000466.1:0-6770 GCA_964503485.1 uncultured Bradymonadales bacterium
CCCTTTCCCTCGTCCTTCTCCCTTTCCCTTCTCCCTTTCCCTTTCCCTAGGTTGATTGCAGAATGCTCCCCTCGAACTGGACAGTGGCAGATTAGGGGAGGAGTTCAACCGTTGACCACGCACGTAATCTGGGATTGGAATGGGACCTTGCTGAACGACGTAACTTACGCCGTGGATGTGATGAACACATTGTTGGCCGAATTCAGCCTCCCAGCTCTGGACGTCAACCGTTACCGTCGTACCTTCCGATTCCCTGTCAGCGCCTATTATGACGACCTGGGTTTTACCGAAGAGCACGGCGGTTTTGTCGAGGTCGCCAATCGGTTCATGGCGCGCTACGAGGCGAGTATCCGGGACTGTGACCTCCATAGCGCTGTGCGGGGCATGCTCGAGCGACTGGCAGAGCGGGGTACAGACCACACGATTTTGTCGGCCGCCAAGCAGCATTCGTTGCGCGACCAGGTCGAACACCACGGCATCGGCGGATTTTTCAACGACGTATTGGGCCTCGACAACCATTTCGCCGCGGGCAAGACCGATATCGGGTTGGCCTGGATTGAGCAGAATCACATCGACGTCAACGAGACGGTGTTCATTGGTGATACTGACCATGATTTCGAAGTCGCGCAGGCGATGGGTGTGTCGTGCATCCTGGTCGCCGATGGCCATCAATCGAGGGCTACACTCGAGCGTTGTGGCTGCCCGGTGGTCGACTCAATCGAAGACCTCACCACTCTTGTTTGAGGGCGAACCGTTTGGTACTGGTCCGAGCGTCTTCAACATCAAGGCCGGCAACAGCGGCAATTCACAAGTGGGGTAAAGATGACACCTGAGCAACAGAAAAAGCTTGCCCAGCTCGACTCAGATATTCGGGCTAAGCAGAAAGAGCTGGTCGAGCTCCTGCGCGAGACGACGGACAACGGCCCCGTGGCTGAGTTCACGTTTGATACCCCGGATGGCAGCGTCACATTGAGAGAGCTGTTCGGGGACCGAGATGATTTGATCGTCGTTCACAACATGGGGGCCAGTTGCCCCTATTGCACTTTGTGGGCTGATGAATTCAACGGGGCCTTGGATCATATCGAGAACAGGACTGCGTTTGCAGTGGTCTCGCCAGATGCGGTCACAACTCAGCAGGCCTTCCGTGAGAAGCGCGGGTGGCAGTTTCGGATGGCGTCAGACGCGTCTGGATTCGCGGAAGCGATGGGTTATAGGTGGGAGCAGGATGGAAAGCCCTACAACATGCCCGGCTTTTCGACCTTCAAGCGTGATGGTGACGTCGTAACGCGAGTGGGCCACGCCCCCTTCGGGCCGGGCGATGCCTACTGTGGTGTGTGGCACTTCTTCGACATGCTCGATGGTGGCGCCAAGTCTTGGGGCCCGAAGTTCAAGTACGACTGACTGATCCCCGAGCCCCAACCCCCTGATCCCCGAGCCCTGAGCCCTCAGTACGACGACACCCAGGAGCCATTCGAGTAGGTCCATGTCCCGTTGGCCCGAGTCGCATGGCTCTGCCAGGTCGTGTTGTTGGTGTACTGATTTCCGGACTGGCTGACGTTGTTGTTGTATTGACTGCTGTAGGTGCCGTGCTGGCTCCCATGACCGTAATAGTGGTTCCCATGTCCACCGTTGTGGTGCCCATAGTTGCCGTTGTGGTTGCGATAGTTGCCGTTGTAGTTGCCATGACCTCCGTTGTGGCTGCCATGACCGCCATAGTGATTCCCATGGCCATTGCCCCCGCAACCGCACCCGCACTGACTTCCATGCCCATGGTGCCCATCGTAGTTTCCGTTGGCTGATCGCTCGATGCACGCCAGGGTGTCTGAAGAATAGGTCGACGTCGAATCGCAGAATTGGACGGTCGACGCTGACGAACTCCAGCGGTTGCGTGAGGTCGAATTGATGCAGGTGTGCACGTCACTCGTGTAGACAAACGCAGCGTCGCAGGCGGCGACGTTGCTCGCAAAGTACGACGAGCTGTTCGTTGCGGACTGGGCAATACACTGGTGGACGTCGCTCGTGTAGACGAACGCAGCGTCACAGGCAGCGACATCGCTGGCGAAGTTCCATGATGAGGATGCCGCGCCTTGGGTGATGCACTGCTGGACATCGCTGGTGTAGACAAACGCGGCGTCACAGGCTGTAACAGTTTGCCCGAAATTCTGAGATCCAGACCAGGAAGAAATGCAGCTGGTCACGTCGCTGGAATACACGAAAGCCGCGTCGCAGGACGCAATCGCCTGGGCGGCACCGGTGCCGCGGGTATAGGCGGCGCTCTGAATACAGGTAAGGACGTCGCTGCTATAGACAAACGCATTGTCGCAGGCGCGAACGATGGCGCCCGCTTCCCATGAGTTGCTGGCCACCTCAATACAGCTGGCGGTTTCAGAAGAGTAGGTGAAGGCTGCCTCGCAGGCATAGTAGGCGTCCTGCCGATGATCGGCGGAGGCAGTACTCGCGGACAACATCACCAGGACAGCAAAAAAAAGAGCCGATAGTAATAGTGAAAATCTGGGACCACTCATTGTCATTCTCCAGAACAGCCTCGAACCTTCTCGACCTCCTGAGCCATTAGACGTTGGGTGTAAAAAAAAGGTTTTCGATAGTTGAAAAAAGGGAGTGGTGGAGACGAGGCCGGAGGGGGTTGTTCGCCTTGAATGCGCCCAAACCCGAAGCGCCCCGGGTTAGCGGGGCGCCTTGATATCGCTATAGTACACGCGCGAAACGGGGTCTTGCGACGGACGTCCGTGTCCAGTTCTGGCCTTCATGACCTGCAAGCGTACAGCCAATAGATCATAAGGCGGATCGGCCGTCAACACCTGTATGATCGTGTTTTTTATCTTTTTTTTAAACGATCGAACTATATAGGTTTTTCCGGTCCGAAACATCGAAACGCCGTCTGAAACTGGTGGGGAGTGCCGTGTTCCTTCCCCCGCGTTGAGAGCCCAGCTATGGTGTTTTGGAACGACCACTGGAGTGCCGCCTGATGCCGAAGCAACTGTTTTTCGTATTCGTATCGCTGTACCTACTCGCCACAGACGCCGCAGCCGAGGACAGCGCCTGGCAGCTGGTCTCTGGAGCGGACGGCGACGGCGCTTGGGTAGCCGTCACGGGCCATTGGGGCGACGATGGCCAACTTGATCCACGCCTGGACGAGCCGGGACATTCGTGCCGGTGGACGGTTCAGGTTGGCGACGAGAGCCACACCGTCGACGACGAGTATCTCATTCCCGAGGAAGGAATCTGCATCCTGGTTACGGCAGACGCCCTGCCCAGCGTGGCGTTTCCGCCGACGACGGGAATGACGGTGAAGTTACAGATCCTGCGAGGAGAGGACCTGGTTTTTGACCTGCCGGAGCGTACGCTCTCTTGGGACCCAGCGACGCTCGTATCGACGCGAACGATACGGGCTGGACTGGAATCTGCCGGCTGGGAGTACCGAATCGCCGAGCAAGTGCCATCGTGGGGCGAAGGCCACAGGTGGTTCGGCGTGTCACTCGAGCGCGATAGTCTGTCTTGCCTAGTCGAGTTCAACGTGGGCGCCATGTCAGGCCGCGTGTTGCCCGATGGTGTGCCTACCGAACATGTCGCGATGGGACCTAATCACCAGATTCAGGTGGCTGAATGCACTGAGCCTGCTGCGGTTCGCCCCCGCGGTTACGAAGTGACGGGCCGACCGGACGTTCAACTCGAGCTAGTGACCCTGTTGAACGGTTTGGTTCAGCCGCCAGCTCCAGAAGAGCCCACTTCCTTGCCCGAGTAGGGCGTTTCCCAGAGCGCGTCCGATCGAGCCATCTGTTTGGAGCCAGCATGCGCCCAGCAATCTCCGTCGCCCTTTGCACTCTGCTTGTTTTGCTTGCCTCCAGTCTCTCGGCGCAGGGAGACATGCCGCTGCAACGTCTTCACGATCGGATGAACGTCTTGCACACCAGCGGAGGAGACATCCCACTTGGGCTCGATCCCACCGGACTGGCACTGATGCAGGAGGCCTGTCGAAGCACTGGCAGCACTCGTTGCGAGGAAAACGACTTCGAGCGCGAGCTCGGTGCCCACAAGGTCAGCGTTCGCGAGTTTTTCTTAGACAGCACCGAGATCAGCCGAGAGTCCTATCATCAGTGTGTGAGGGCCGGAGCTTGCGCACCTGTAGACGAGAGAAGCTGCAGTCAGTACGGCCCGGACGGATGGACGACCGGCTTGCCAATGATTGCCATCGACGAGTTGGACTATCGGCCTCGAACCTGTGTCACTCAGGCTGAGGCCGAGGCCTACTGCGAGTGGGTTGGTGTCCGCCTTCCAACGGAGGCCGAGTGGGCCAGTGCGGCGGGGGTTGGAACCCGGCCATTTCCATGGCCCGATGAGTTTTCCGACTTCGAGGCCAACTATCGGGATGTGACGGGAGGTCTGGAGTCAGTCCGGCAACGGCGTAGCAGCCTCGAGGACGGCTTCGTCTACCATCTCGCCGGCAACGCCTACGAATGGGTTTCCGACGGACACGCCTGCCGATTCGGGGAAGTCTGCCCCGAATCTGATCAAGAAGTGATTCGCGGCGGGTCCTATCTAAGCGATCCGGGCAGCCTGCGAAACACCTACCGCCGCTTCGTCTCGGCGGACACGCGCTCGGTTGACCTGGGTTTTCGGTGTGCTGCCAGCTACGACTCGTTTTCGACTTGGGCCTACGGCGTGGCGAAAGAAGCGCCCAGTGCAGACGTGGACCCAGCCCACGCTCGGATAATCGGTGCCAGTGGCCGGAGCGTCGTAGTGTTCGACCTCGAAAACGGCGCCCGTCAGACCATATACGAGGCAGACGGACGAATTCAGTCCGTCGCTCACGCTCCATCGGGTGCGTTGGCCTTCACGGCGAGGGATCGACTGGGCCTGGTCGAGCACTACCTCTGGCGCGGAGGCCTGCCGGCCCCTACTCGGGTCTTCCGTATTCCAGCTGTCGAGGGCGAACGCATCGATGGGGTGCTAACGAGCGGGTCTGGGTCGTTTTGTCTACCCGTATCTAGTGTCCCGGCAGACGATGGTCCACCCAGCCGGGCGCTGCCGGGCTACGACCTGGCGCTCAATGGCGCAGTCACTCGAAGCACCGAGCCCTGTGAGGCCGACTCGCCTACCAGGCTGGGCGCGTGCCCGTCGGCCGAGCTCACGACATCGATTGGCGACGTGAGTACGGTCTCTCTAGGTAGCGAAGACGCCCCAACGGTTCTGTTCAGGCTAGGGGATAGCGCTGACCTGGACTACCTCGTAGCGGCCGGCAGTTGTACATCCGACCACGTCATCGTTCATTGGTCCAGGAGTACGCCCCAGCGCTCGGAGAGCGAGCTTCGGATCGTCGACCGGATGGGTCGAGTGGTGATGGAATCGCGGCCGGCAGCCTTCCGATCACATCAGGCCTGGTACCAGTCCACCCCCGCGTATTGGTCGCCCGACCGGAATGTTCTCCTAATCGCAGAACTCGGTGGTTGGTCTGCCTATGACTTTGAACGGCCACCGGTTCGGGTCTCGAATGGGGTGGCCACAACAAACCCAACGTACCTCGCTCCGGGGGAGCCGTTCTCATGGAGGGGGAGCGTTGCTCCGACTGCCCCGGCCAGGATCGGCATTGCGGCCCACCTGCACGGGGCTCAGATTGAGCAAGGAGGCTCCGCTGTCGACAGCGACGGCAACCCCTGGGTCACCGCGCCAGACGATTCATCGCTCCACCTGTTTCCGCTGTCGTCTCCCCCTGAAGAGGCACGCTGCCAGACTGGGCTGGACTTCGATTCTACCGCTGTCTGGACGTTCGAAAGCCAACCGGATATCGCCCTGGCGTGGACGGTTCCACCGGAGTTTCTGTACTGGGATGGGTGCCTGAAGGCCTGGCCGGCACTCACCGAGGCCGACACTGAAGACATCGAACCCAGTCGAGCCGTCTCGCTAAACGGTGCTGGTGAGGAGGATGATGACTGCTGGGCGGCTGAGACCCTGATTCTGGAACACGACCTCCTGCCACGCGCGGGTAGCGAAACACTCCAGTTACGGCGAACCCAACTCTCGCTTTCTGACACCTCCGGTACCGTCATCAGCGAACTCAGTCTGGAGCCGTGGACGGTCGCCAACTACGGCGGCTGTACTGAGTGGGGAGAGCTGGTGCGCGAGTCTGACCACAGCTGGCGAATCGTAATCTCCGACGAGTCTGAGGCAGACGGCACCGGGCACGACGGTGAGTACTGGACGAGGTTTGATGTTCGGATCGACTCGACTGGCCTGCGCGTGATTGGATCGGAGTATTTCGAGGACGACGAGTACGATCCGGAGGAGGTCACAGGGCAGGTCGCGCGGGATTTGGTTGGCTGGCAACGGGACCCAGCGACGGAAGACTCAGAATGCCACCTGGCTCCTTCCGAGCCTCTGGCCGACCAAGAAAAGTATGGCCTTGTGGACCGATACATGGGGTCCTTAGTCCGCAGAGAGTATGTTCTTGGAGCAAACCGGCTCGTCGCAGAACTGATCCGCTTGTCGAGCATTTCCGAGTACGTGTTTTGGCCGAACACGCTCTGCGGCGCTACCACGGGCAACCGATCGCATCGAATTCGCTGGACTCTAGAAAGAGACACAGGCCGCCACGGGTTGGTGGACGCCCTGGAGCAAGCCGACGTGCGCGAAGGGTTGGTGTTTCGGTCGACGTGGGACTAAACTCCGCCAACTCTCAGGGGAGAATGATGAGCACACCGTTGGTTTGGATAGATTTAGAAATGTCGGGCCTCGACCCCGACACCTGCGAAATT
>CAZDBH010000467.1:0-6750 GCA_964503485.1 uncultured Bradymonadales bacterium
CGCTGAAGCTGTCGAGGAAGCCTGAACAACGGCTCAAGGATGTGACGCCCCAGTTTACGCTGCGAAACATTCCGCGAGTTACCCGCGATGCACATCCCAGGCGTTTGGACATTGCCTACGCAGTTTGGCGCGAAGACGAAGAGGTTATCAATCACTTCGCTGCCGTCCGTCGGCCTCGGCATGAAACCCCTGAATTAATCGAAGAAATGTCTCCCATTTGGGTGCGCAAGATTACGAAAGAGATCTACGACACAGTGAACGGTTTCGACTGGGCCGAGGCTGTTGGCTCTAAGGGGCCCGGTTCTCCTAGACGACCCGGCCCGGCCCCACCGGGACCTGACCGAATACCGGTCGAGGAGTTGTCAATGAAGGCTGCCCCAGCCAATCGCAAAGTGGGCGATCAGAAGTTCGGCGACGGAATGAAGGCGCTCATGGAGCTGATGGAGCAGGCGAGAAAGACACAGGAAGGCTCGTCGTAATCAGAGGCTTCGGCGATACCGTTTGACCCACCACCCCACGAAGCCAAGACACAACGCAACGACACCAAACAGCCCAAAAAAGATGATGGTCTCGCTGAGGTAATCATCAGGTGCCTGACCTGCTTCGAATAGGAACCCCTCTTCACAGCTGAAGTCAGCGGCCACCGCTGCGTCGATTTCGGCCTGGGTCGCGTCTCGACCAAGCTCTTCGTACAGCGTCCCGCGGGCTTCCTCCGCCAGCGTGCGTTGGAACTGCTGTTGATCGTGGGTCAATTCCTCGCCACAGAACCAGATTCCGTAACCAGTGGTGTAGAAACCTACGATGCCTCGGTGCCTGCCGGTCAGATCATCAAAGTGGCGAAGGCGTCCTGGCCCATCGATGTAATAGCGGGTATGGCGCTCGTCATGGGGGCCGTAGGCCGGTGTAGCCTCTCTGAGTAGGGGGTCGACATCGGCAAGCTCATGGTCTTGCTGAACGAAGATGGGCGCCCCAATCAGTTGGGCATACTGGTGGTCTTTTGTTTCTGATCGCCGGCTGGGAATGCCCTCGAGACTGACAAAGACATTCGAGCCCAGCTCAACCAGGTATTGCGGGTTCTCTTGAAGTAGGGGTGAGATGTTCTCGACGGCCCCGAGCTCCACCGGCTCGCGATCGGCTTCGAGGTAGTACATCGCGTCTGGGAGGAGTGTCCTCGAGATGTAAAGGCAGAAGACGATAACCACGGCGTAGAGGCATAGTTCCAGCCAGGACGGGCGACGTGCGAGTTTCAGCAGCTCCTCGTCGATGTGGTCCTCGTCGACGGGTTCTCCGCCGCCAGAAAACCAGTGGTCTTCAGCAGAACGAGGCTCTGACGACTCATTATTGCCGGATTTTTCGCTCAACGGGACCTCAGAATCGAAACAGACCTTTTTGCTCCCGACTGCAGGGAGTACGATACCGCGCCGACCTCAAACACATCAGACGGATAAAGCGGCGCAAGTGTTCCGAATATTTTGAGGTTTCTATACTTCAAGCTGACGGACATCGTCATCGTCGTCATCGAGATCGGGTTCTTCGCCGCGGTGAGAAGCCATCCGAGCGCGCGTCTTGGCCCATTCTCTCAGCCGGTCGATGCCCTCTTTCATGGTGTAGGATAGGGGAATGATCTCTTGCGCAGCCTGTACGACTCGATCGGTGTCAATGTCGACACCTGCGTCGAAGGCGTCGTACATGGCAGAGATGATGGCTTGCTCGATCTCAGAGCCCGAGAAACCCTGGGTGGCAGCGACCAGCCTGGGAATATCGAATTCGGCCACATTTCTCTTCTTCTTCCGAATGTGGATATCGAAGATTTGAGTTCGTTCCTCTGGATCGGGAAGGTCCACGAAGAAGATCTCATCAAAGCGTCCCTTTCGCATCAGCTCGGGCGGAAGTGCGCTTACGTCGTTAGCAGTAGCGATGACAAAAACCGGCTGCGACTTCTCTTGGAGCCAGGTGATGAACGTACCGAAGACGCGGGCGGTCGTGCCACTGTCGGTTTGCCCGCTCGAGCGCACGCCGCTGAAGCCCTTTTCGAGTTCGTCCAGCCAGAGGATGGAGGGAGCGACCGCTTCCGCGGTTCGGATGGCCTTTCGGATGTTCTCCTCAGAGGAGCCGACGAGACCACCGAACACTTTACCGACGTCGAGTCGTAGCAGTGGCATCTTCCAGCGGGCCCCAACTGCCTTGGCTGTGAGACTCTTACCGCAACCCGGGACACCGATGAGCAGAATACCCTTGGGCAGCGGCAGCCCGAAATCGCGCGCCTCGTGGCTGAACGCGTTCTGTCGCTTGGTGAGCCATTCTTTCAGAATAGTCAGACCGCCGACATCGCCGAAGCGGTCATCGGACTGGAAATATTCGAGAATGCCGCTCTTACGGATAATGCTCTTCTTCTCGCTCAAAATCGTATCGAGGTCGAAGTCGCCGGTACGGATGATGCTCTTCGAGAAGGTGTTTTCGGCTTCGTCGAGAGTCAGTCCGAGGGCCGCCTCTACGACTCGCTCCCCAAACGCTGGATCTTCTCGAACCTTCGTGGCGCGGTCCTGGGGCAGGCTCTTGATCAGGGAGCGAACGCAGCGCTCGATTTCTTCTCGCTTGGGCAAGTCAAAGTCGATAATCGCGAGTTCTTTCTCGATCTCTGCCGGGATCTTGAGGATAGGGGAGAGCATGAGGACATGCTTTCCACCATGCTTCTTCGACTTGAGCTCTTTAGCTAGGTCCCTCAACCGACGTACGATTGTGGGGTCTTTGAGAAATGGGTGATAGTCGCGAAGAATAAAGAACGCCTTGCTCTCGAATTTGAGGATCTCTTCGAGCGCTCGCAGCGGATCTTTGGAGTCCGTGAAGTTATCTCCCTCACTACCCACGAATCCCTCGGTGATCGACCAGGTGACGAACTTTCGACCACGCCTGAGGCCGATGTCTTTCAGCGCCTTCTCGACCCGATCCTCCTCGGGCGAAACGATGTAGACGAGCGGGTATTTGGCTCGCACCAGGACTTCGATTTCGGCTTCGGAAGGGATTCGTTCACTCATTCGTTGCCCCGGGCTGTGTACGTGAAGGGGATGATGCTGGTTGGGTCGTAGTGGTCACTCAGTTCTCGAGCGATTTTCTCAACTCGAGAAGCAGGTTTTTGATCTTTTTACTGTCCCCGAGAATCTGTTTGACCGTGTCGCCCATGCTCTCGCAGGCCCAGTCTGGGTCAGCGTCCTTGATGGCGTCGCCGATCTCGTCGGTGACACCGTCCATTTCGCCGATGCTCTTGAAGAGATCGCCCAAGTCGCCGACGTGAATCTGCATGGTCTCGAGGTTGGCTCGCCAGGCACTCACCATGCTGTTTACATCGGTGAATACGCCCATGGCTTTGTCGGGTGAGACGGCTCTCATTCCACCTGGGTTGGTATCGGTCGTGCTGCTAGCCGCTTTGAGCTTGATCTCGAGTTTGTGATTCTCGCTCGTCAACTCGCGAATCTGGCTCAGGAGCTCCTCGGTACCACTGGGTGTGCTGGCCTGACTCGACTCGAGTTCGCCCTGCAGTTTGCTGATGCGAATCCGGAGTTCGTCGTTTTCGGTCTGGATTTTGTTGTAGGAATCCTCGGGGACGTAGTCTTTGATTCGACTGAGAAGCCGTTCGTTCTCTTCCTTCAGGTTTGCAAGGTCGTCCTGTAGGCCTTCGCTTGCTGTGGAGGAGGTGGCTTTCTGGGCCGATATGACCTCGCGCAGGTCGTCGATCTTCTCGAGGAGTTCCTCGTTTTCGATAACGAGTTCTTCGTTCTCTTGTTTGAGTTTCTCGACCTCGACCATCCAGGTGCTGTCGGCACCTTCGGTTTCTCTGAGGTCCTCTTTGAGCCCTTCGACCTTCTCTTTGAGGTTGCTGACGATCGCTTCTTTCTCGTCGACGATTGCTTGCAATCGGGTCAGAGCGTCCGACTGTTCGTTTTCACCCTCGAGAACGTTGCGAAGCTCGCGCTCGAGCTCCTGGTTGGTCTCGTCCAGACGTTTGTATTCGTACTCGAGCAAGCCATAATCTTTCTGGGTTTGCTCGTGTGCTCGCTCCATATGGTTGTATTCGATCTTCAGCTTTGTGAGCTGGTCAAACAGCTCTGCCTTGTCGTTTTCGAGCCGCTCGGTATCCGATGAGAGTTCGTCTCGTTTGAAGAGGGCGTTGTCGAGGTCCTCTCGGGCGTCGCGCAGTTTGTCACGCAGCTCACCCTGCTGCTCCTGCAGGGAGCTGAATTGATCTTTCAGTTCGACATTTCGATCGCTGAGGGCGTCCATTTGGGCCTTCATGCGATCGGACTCTTTGCGTTCCTCGTAGAGTCGTTCGTTCTCTTCACGGAGTCGTCTGGTTTCCGCTTCTAGCCGCCGAATCGCCTCTTGGTCGGCTGCCGAGCCGCCTGCCGAAGAGCGCATTCGCTGGTTTTCGTAGCGGAGTTCATCGACCTCTCGGCCCAGTGCGTCAGCTCGACGCACCGCTCGTTCGAGTTCACTTCCGCCACCGGCGCCCCCGCCGCCATAGGCCGGAGGAGGCTCCCGATAGCTGGGTGAGTGTTGGGGCGGAGGAGGTTGTTGTCCTCCCGATGGCCCGGAATACGGAGATGGTCCACCACCGCCGCCTGGGCCGGGGTATCCCCCCTGATTGTGGTCGACAGTCTCGATGTGTGAGTAGGCTCCCTCAACCGATTCGGGTGGAATCGCCATCGACGGGTCATCCAGATATGGCTTCCATCCCGATCCACCACCACTCGGCCCCGCGTGAGGGCTCGGGCTCGGCGCACCGGGAAGTTGGCTAACCGGTCCATACTGAGTTGGATCACCCGCACCGGGCGGTCCGCTCATTCGGCCACCGGGCGGTTCCGCGTGGGTGGCAGGCTGGGAGTGAAACTCCACTTGGAAGTTCCCGCACCGCACTTTGTCGAAGTTGTTCAGCGCAGCCGAGCCGACCTTCTGGTCGTTCACGAACGTACCGTTCGAACTACCAAGATCTTGTACGTCCACCGAGTCACCGGGATGCCAGGTGAACTGGCTGTGCTTGCGCGAAACCGATGTGTCGACGGTCTGGATTTGGCACTCAGCCAAACGACCGACGAGAACTACCGGCATGCTTGGGCCAAGCAGTATTTCAGAACGTTGGCCAGTTGCAGTCGTGTATATGAGTTTAGGCATATGCGAAAATCCGCCTCACCTCAGGAGTTGGCTATTAGATCGCGAAAAAACAGGTTGTACCCTATGCACTTGGTCCCGATTATTCAAGCCCTTCGTGCGCTTCTGCCAGCGTGCCGCCGGGAACGAGTTCGGACCACAACAGGGGCGCTGTGAGCCACTTGTTTCGACACGGGTGGGTGGCGGTAATTCTGTCGGCTAAAAAAAGGATCCCAAGAAGGTAAATGCAGATTCCCTCGAAGCGTATATATGCCGTGCAGACATCTAACTCGCCTCCGGTTCGGAACGGTTACGCACGTTGGTGCGCTGTCTAAAACTGTTGGCTCTGATTCACGCCGCCGCACCTGTCCCAGCACGTGACCCCGGACGCTGTCGTTTGGTGAAAACGATTAAATCCAGGAACGAGCCAGGGTGAATGCGGCTGTGATCGGACCCGTTGTCCCGGACAAAGAACGACACCCTGCGCGTAGATTCGCCGGGGGACGAAAACGTCATGGCACTTGCCCGAGGGAATCTGCAGCGGCAACTTAAACGCAACCACACAGGTTGTCGAGCCCTACGATGTGCGAGCACCCTGCGTATTCGAACATTACTAATACAGTCCTTGTCAACACGAGGGTCCGCGCATAGATTAACCCCGATTTTGGCGCCGAGTTTCGGGCCGTAGAATAGGCGGATGCGTGGAGAAGGGAACAAAGAAGAAGGGATCGCCCGACAAAGGGACGACGGAGGTCAAACAGATCACCGATCGTGCTGAGCTGCACTCGTTTTTTAGTGCCGATCCCGTTGCCTGCGCATACCAGCTCGGCGACCTCGATGACGCCTACTTTCCCTGGTGCCAGTGGTGGGGGGCATACGATTCGGAGTCAGGGCTCCTAGAAACCGTCCTGCTACTCTACAAAGGGCTCAGTGTTCCGGTAGCGCTTACATACGGCGACGGTGATCGCCTCAAGCACATGATCGAGACGATCTACAACGACCTACCTGACCGCTACTACTGTCACCTGTTGGAAGATCACGTCGAAGCGGTCGACGCGCATTACGACACCGGGGATCTTCGCCCGATGATGCGGATGGCCCTTCGCAAAGATGACTACGACATTGGCACCCGCGACCCAGACATCAGACGCTTGGGCCATCGCGATACCGGCAATATCGTCAAACTGTACCGACACTATCCCGACAACTTCTTCGAGCCATATCAACTCGAAACCGGGCTGTATTTCGGAATCCACGATCGAAATGGTGGGCCGTTGATCGCCATCGCCGGCATTCACGTGCTCAGCGAGAAGTACGATGTCGGCGTAGTCGGTAATCTAGTGACCCATCCCGAACATCGCGGCAAGCAATTGGCCCGTCGAGTCACGGCGCGTCTGTTGAACGAAGTGTTCGAGCGAGTCAGCCTGGTCGCTCTGAATGTCGCCGAAGACAACACACCCGCGATTCGTACTTATCGACACTTCAAGTTTGGCCACAACCATCGCTTCTACGAAGGCATGGTCAAACGCACGCTTCTACCCCGCCGTTGAACGACCTAGGAGCCCGTTGCGTATAACGCCCCGGACTCCAGCCGTTAGCTTTTAGCGG
>CAZDBH010000468.1:0-6715 GCA_964503485.1 uncultured Bradymonadales bacterium
TAAAAGCCAATGGCGGAGCCTGGAGCGCTATGCGCGACAGGCTCCTAGGCCAGTTTCATCGACAGATCGACAACCTTGGTCTCTGAGGTGTGCTCCACGTCGAATTGCGTGATGGAGTGGCCCGCCTGGGTGTAGGCGATGAGGCTACCCTCCTCGTCGACCGCCAGGTTAATGATTTGAGAGACGCTGTTAAGCGCGGCCGAATACGTCGCCCTTCCGAGTTCTGTATTGTGTAGCTGGACCTGGCCATCGGATTGGTATGAAGCCATGAGCGTTCCGCCCTTCGAGAAGCGAAGCTGCTCAACGGCGCTTTCCTGACCGCACTGAATGGTCTGCACTTCGGATCCGGTCCTGCTGTCTACTATCTGGATTGTGCCGTCTAGTCTGCCAACGGCGACCCTGTTCTGTTTCGTCGAGGCTGCCATGGCGGTTACTGGGGCGCCGGAATGGTAACGCCATAGTCGTTCGCCATTCATCGCATCGATCGCGTCGACCAGTCCCGATCGGTCAGCAACACATACCACTCTGCCCGCACCCACTACACAACCGCCGACAGGGTCGCGAAGGTCACACCGGACCTCCACGCAAGCCCCTGTATCCAGGTCGACTAACAGCGGCTCGAGTTGGTCAGTGATGGCAAAGGCGGATCGCTCATCGTCGGACCAGCGAAACGCCGCGATTCTCACACCGAGCTCAAGCGCGCGATTGTCGCGAGTTTGTTCGGGATAGGTCCGAATGGTGAGCACTCGATCACCGGCACTCGTATCGATGTATGCCACCTGATTGAGGGATGGTGAGAGGTCCCACAAGAGTGTGTGAGAAACTGGAGGCTCCGCAAACTGATAGCTGCTGACAGGCTCGTTTTGTCCGAGTTTCCACAGGCTCGCCACCCCGTCGGTACCAAAAGAGATCGCCTTACCCCGAGCGGTGCCAGATTTAACCTGGGAGATCGAGGTTCCCAGCAGCGTGATGCCTGCTCCGATCTCTACGCGAATCAACTCTCCCCGATTGGTTGCACAAATCGGGTTGCCGTCGGCGAGCAATGTCGCAGCCGAGATTGTATAGTTCTCGACTTCGATTTCAGAGGTCCGGTTGTTGTGATGATTCGCTTCAATCAGGGTTCGATCACGCCACAGGACCATCTGACCAAACGGAGCCAAGTCCAGTGGTACCGTGTCTCGAAGCGTGTCCGAGTCGGTGAGCCAGAGGACGTCAAAGCTGGTTGCGTCCTTTGTGTCCTCTCTCACAGCGAGGCGGCGTCCGGTTGAGCGCTCGAAGAGGATCGTGGTGTTGCGCCCAAGAGATCGCGTTAGCACCACATCGAGAATGAACTCACCTTCGATGAGGTGAGTCAATCCTGCCCCGATGTTCCAGCGAAAGAGCGAACCGGGTGTCGAGGCCAGAAGGAGCTCATCGTCGACTCGGGATGGACCGACCCATTTGTAGTTCGACGGAAGCAGGGAAAACTCTTTGACTCGCTCTAGGGTCGCGGGCTCGTAGACGACCACACGACCGTCCTTGGTGACTACGAAAAAGTACTTCCCAGTGACTGAGTAGAACATCCAGCGCGCGACCTCTGTCGGATCGAGGCTGGTGGCGACGGGCTCGGGACTCCCTTCAGTTCGCCATGTGATGAGCTCGTAACGCCCCGTCAGGACAGCGGCGCGTTTGAGGTCACCTGTAACAGCGCTCAAAATGACCGGAGACACCACGGGGCGAGCTACCGGGCCGGCTGGCTGGGCAATCGGTTCGTCATGCTGTTCGGGTTCAGGATCGGGTTCAGCTTCGTGGCGGTAAGCCTCGATGTATTGGACGACGTCCGGCTCGAAAGCCTCCACCGAACCGCTGAACAAGGGGGACCTGAGCAGTTCAGTTGCTGTGCTCGGTCGTGCCACCGGTTCCTTCGCCATCAGCCTTGCGACCACTTCGCTCAGCTCCGGCGGAATACTCGGATCATTCTCGGGCAGTGGCGGAACTGGAGCATGGAGGTGGGCGTTCAGTACGGCGACCGACGAGTCACCGGGGAACGGAACATCCCCAGTGATCGTGTAGTACATGATGCAACCGAGTGAGTAGAGGTCACTGCGCCCGTCCACCGAGCCCGAGTCCAGCGCTTGCTCGGGAGCCGCGAAGTGCGGTGTGCCGAGAAAGCCTTCTGTGATACGCGTATGTTCGATGGTTTTTACGATGCCGAAGTCGAGCAGTCGCACAAATGGTCGCCCGCTCGGCATGATCTGCACCATGAGATTCTCGGGCTTGAGATCCCTGTGCACGAGATCCAACCGATGCAGTTCCGCCAGTGCCTCTAGTACATGGCGAGCCATTTCGATGACCAGTTTCGGCGGCAGCGGACCGAGATCTTGGACGAGCTGGTCGAGCGTTCGTCCGGGCGCGAACTCGATCAGCAGGACGAAGATCTCTTCCGGCATCACGAAGTAGTCGATAACACGGGTCACATGAGGCGACGACAGCATGGCCATCGCGGCAACCTCGCGATCGAGCCGCTGCGCTAGGTCTTCGATTGTCTGGATCGAGGGAACGACACGACGGTCGATGACTTTTGCGGCAAAGCTCACACCGACCGATTGACTCTCGGCTCGATAGACATCACCCATACCCCCGTAGCCCAGGTATTGCACCAACCGATAGCGTTGGTCGATCAGGTAACCCAACCATGGGTAACGAAAAGTGGTTGTCTGGGGCCACCCATCCGGTGGAGCGCTGCTCTTACAGAGCTTACAGGAGCGCTCCTCCAGAGTCAGGACGCACAGGCACGCTGGACAATAGGGTTGGGACACTGTTCGATCGCCAAACGGTTAAAGCTATATGACACTATCACGACGTTGTGATTTCATCACCGGTCAGTGAACGAAGTGCCGCAGCAGTCGAGCTGGCCTCGACCGAGAGCAGGTCCCAAGGCGTTCCGGCAGCGACCACCGTGCCGCCTTTGTCCCCGGCTTCAGGACCGAGGTCGATTACCCAGTCAGCAGCCGCAATGGCCTGGAGGTTGTGTTCGACAGCGATCACCGTGTCTCCGCGCTCGCAGATTGATGCGATCAACTCCAGCAGCACGCTGACGTCGCGCTGGTGCAGTCCCACGCTCGGTTCATCAAAGAGGAAGAGTGTCTTCAGCCCATCGTCCCTCGAGGTCTGCAAGTGCTCGGCGATTTGGAGGCGCTGAATCTCGCCGCCCGAGAGACTGCGCACCGGCTGGCCAAGGCGCAAATAGCCCAGTCCCACCCGGCTCACGGCACCTACCCGATCCACAACCTGGGGGAAGGCGTGGAAGACTCGCAAGGTATCATCGATCGTCAGCCTCGAGATCTGCTCAATGTTCAAACCACAGATTTTGACCTCGAGCACGCGCGGTTTGAATCGAGCTCCGTTGCACTCCTCGCAGAGCACTTCGACGTCGGCCATGAAGTGCATGTCGATCTTCTGAACGCCCAGTCCTTCACAACGATCGCAGCGACCTCCGCGGACATTCGCACTGAAGTGAAAGGGTGTGAGTGCCCGTTCGCGGGCCCCAACACTATCTGCCAGCGCCTTTCGGAAGACCTCCGAGAGACCAGTTCGAGTGAGTACTGTCGACCGGCCCGTGCCTTTGCTCCTGCCGGGCGGCTTATAGAGGACCTCACCGATCCCGCGATAGCCGGAAACGCCGTCACACAAGTGGGGGGCTGGGGCTTTGTTTCGCTCGAGGATACCCCGCAGTGTCTCGCCCAAGACCTCGAAGACGAGAGTCGATTTACCGGAGCCCGACACACCGGTCACGCAGGTGAACTTACCCAGAGGAAAACGCACATCGATATCGGATAGGTTGTTTGCGACCGCACCAGACAGAGTCAACCACCGTACCGAATCCAGTCCACTCGACGCCGCCGGCCCGTCCTCTCGGGTTAAGGCCTCGGCCGTCGGGGTATCACTCTTACGGAGTTCCGCAACTTGACCCTCAAAGAGCAGGAAACCGCCGCCCTCCCCGCCAACGGGGCCGAGTTCGATGACGTGATCGGCCTTGGCGATGATCAGCGGATCATGTTCGACAACGACGATGGTGTTTCCAAGATCGCGAAGCCCCTGCAGTATTTCGAGTAGGTTCTGACTGTCGCGAGCGTGGAGGCCAGCCGTTGGTTCATCGAGGACGAAACAGGTATCGACCAGCCCACGGTTCAGGCAATTGACCAGCTGGAGGCGCTGATACTCCCCGCTCGAAAGGCTGCGGGTCATACGCGCGAGTGTTAGATAGGCGACCTCGACATGTATTAGGGTCTCCAGGCGCTTCTCGAGGGCACTGTGCACCTCGCCAGCCGCTGCCAGCTCGGCATCCGACAGATTCAGGTCGCGGACATAATCTCGAACTTCGTCAATGCGGGCGAGGACCAGCCTGGCCAAGTTCGATCCTCTCAAGAAGACCGAACGCGCCGAAAGTGAGAACCGGGATCCGCCGCACGCATCGCACGTAGTGTAGCTGCGAAATCGGGCCAGAATGGCGGAGCACTCTGGATTGTGCCGATCTGCCTCGAGCATAGCGAAAAAGCCGCGCACCCCACGAAAGAGATGGTCCCCCTCGAAAACCGCCTCTTGGGCTGTACTCGAGAGGTGCTCCCACGCGATGTCGACGGGGATGGCGTGGCGTTTACAAAACCCTTGGAGTGCCCGTTGATGGGGACGCCCCTTCGCTGTCTGGAAGGGAACGATCGCCCCGGCCGACACTGACCGCCGCGAGTTCGGGACGATTCGTGCCCGATCGAATCCCATCGCCCGCCCGAAGCCATTGCACTTACCGCAGGCGCCAACGGGCGTGTTGAAACTGAAGAGATGGGGACTGGGAGCTTGAAAGACGCGGCCGCACTCGTGGCACTCCCACCTCGAGTTGAAGGTCAGATCTCGGCCCACGTCCGGCATCCGGACCGTTACTTTCCCTTCACCTAGTCGCAGTGCGGTCTCGACGGCCTCGAAAACGCGTTGAGACCCAGTTTCGACTCGAAGGCGATCGACCACGAGTTCAAACGACGCGAGTTCCTCGAGCTGGGAGGCCTCCAACTCGTCTATGCGCACGAGTTGCTCTCCTACCAGGATTCTGGCGTAGCCGTCGCGTACCAGGGCCTCCGCCTGCTCGACTATGCTGAGTTCCGGGTCGCGCCGGACTTCTGCGGTGACTACGACCCTCTCTTGGAGGCAGTCCTTTTCGAGGTGAGCTCGAATTGAACCAGGCGTCTCTGGTCGGACCTCGCAATCACAGGAGCCGCATTTTACAGTGCCCAGAGCCGTAAACAGTAGCGCTAGGTAGTCTAGAACCTCGGTTACGGTCCCCACTGTCGACCGCGGCTCGGATACACGGACGTGCTGCTTCAACGCCACTGTAGGTTGCAGGTTCTTGATCGAGGTCACTGGCGGCTTGGGCACCCTGTCGAGAAATTGCCGGGCATAGGACGAAAACGTCTGGATGTACCGCCGCTGTCCCTCCGCAAATATGGTGTCAAAGGCAAGACTGGATTTACCGCTCCCCGAAACGCCGGTTACGACCGTCAGTTTGCCGTGAGGGACAGAGCAGTCGACTGTCTTCAGATTGTGCAGGACGGCCCCCTTCACCTCGATCGCGTCGGAGCGTGGATCGGCCCTCTGCGGCGGTGAACTGTCAGGGGAGGTACTGTCTGGCATACCAGTCGTCCCACAGACCCAGGGCTGTCTTTGCGCCGACACCCGCGGTGGCGAGTCCAGCGGAAACGTAGGGCCGGAGGGCGTCGAATTCGTCGGACTGCGAACAAAGCTCGTCCGGACTCTCGAGACGACCCGGACACAGTGATTCGAGGGCGGCCGGAAAGTCATAGGGATACGACCAAACCACCAGATCGTAGCGACCGTCCTCAGCAACACTGAGCACGTCGGCCAAGAAATTGTGCTGTGTGTTCTCCGAGCTCGGCAGGATAATCGGCCCGGCTTGAAAACCGACGCTCGGATATCCTGTGTTCGTGATCACAATCTCTCTGGAGGTCCACTGCTCCACTTGCCGAATATGATCGTCAGCCAGCGATTCGGGGGTCATCAAGAACGTCGCCGGTGTGATTGAAAGCCCCAGGCGGTCGCTGTTGGCGTCGAGCATCCGCATTTGGGCGTATTGATCCTCTTCACTATTTGGCCCGAGTCCGGCAAGTAGCTCCAGATTCCAAGTCGGGAATACCTGGGTCTCGAAGTGGACGACCTTGGCTGCTTCACGCGCCTCCTTGTAGGTCAGCACGGCCGCCTCATAGTCGCTGGGCCGGTTCAGCAGATAGACGTTGATATCGATCATGGGAGAGAAGAAGGCGGGCTCAAAGCGCTCCACTAGCCTCTCGGAATAGGCCACCAAGGCTCGAGAAACCGTCGAGTCGCCCGCGCTCGCCCCGGCAATGGACCCGGGGACCTGCCTCCCCTCGGAGTCAGCGGCTAGCGCGAGCCGGTCCGGCGCGAAGACGTCAACCGCCAGATAGACATCTAAATCGTGCCCCTCGATGCGCTCTTCCCATTCGACGAGTTCGCTCTCGAAACCAGGCGGGAAGTCGCTGCCATCAATCAGCTCCTGCCACGGAACCCCTGAATCGAGGACGATGGCCACCACATCGGCGTGTTCGTCGATGAATGCCCACGTGCGGTCTTGCGCGGCGACAGATCGGTCGTAGTAAAAGGCACGAACCCCCATTTGGTAGCTCCTGGGGGTCGTCGGTACATCGACGTC
>CAZDBH010000469.1:0-6661 GCA_964503485.1 uncultured Bradymonadales bacterium
GCACGCCACGTGTCGTACGCTTTGCACAACGTGACCCGGGCCCCGAAGTGAAAGTCCGGAGCCTTCGCTCGGTCCAGTTCGTGGAAGAGCGACTCAGCGCTCTGGTACATGAAGGCGTCAAAGAGCCTCTCCGCTTCTTCACGCTTCGGATCGCCGAGAACGCGGAGTGGATGGTGCACCTCGTGCGGCGTCTCCCGGCCGGACAGAAACACGTCTCGGCGAAGCGGACGGGAACCGATATAGATCTGACGAAGGCCGAGGTAGCCGGCAGCTGTCGAAGCCGCCGCAGTCATCGCTTTCGTTCCGGACGTGAAGTCGATGACTATTTCTTCATCGGGGTGATCGGTCACGGTGTCGCGAATAACAGAGTATACAGCCGTGGAATCCGCCATCGTCACGATGCGAGGCGGCAACGCAGTGTCGCAGTCGGCCAATTGCGCTGCTCGGTGGGCGTTCTCGGCGCTTTGATCGGTCGCGATGAAATACACTCGTTTGGCGGGTGAGTACGCCAGCGACAGGGCGACGGAATACGGTTGTTGACCAACGGTCACAATCAAGACATCCGTCGCTCTCCCAAGTTGGCTCATCCGATCGACGGCGAGCGGGAAGTACACCTCGTCGTACAGGGTCTGGGCTCTGGTACTATCCCCGGCCTCTTCGACCGCAGCTGCCGCCTTGTTGTATTCATTCGATGGCCCGGGCACAGCGTCTCCTTGGGAGGTCTCAAGAATTTGCTCATCGTCGGACGGACAGGGCGGCCTGTCAACCGAGCCGAAGGGAAAGCGAGGCATTGGCCACGCGCTTGACCGGACCGTGTTTCATGAGCGATATTCGGGCCCTTCTACTTCATCGTGACGGTTCGCCAATGGCGCCAATCAAGTATGAACTGCTCCTGAGCTGCCGCGCTGATCGCGCCGCACTGATGGCACTGCTCGGAGCGCCACTGGCGGCCTTGATGCTGGAGCAACCGGGAGTAGGCGACATTGCCAGGTTGGCCCTGCCCAAACGAAGGGGCAGCGCAGTTCTCTTGCTCGTATTGAGTGATAAACTGAACGGTGGCTGCCTCGCGCCGGCGTTTTTACTTCCAGTCCAATGGTGTCGAGACGTCGCTCACGATCGACGCCTTCCAAGGGGGTTGGCAGAGATGGCCGACCGGGTGGTCAAGGCGTTGCGCCACCCCGGATGGGGCTTAGTGCTCCAAAAGGAGGTGAGCTACGCCGACCTGTCGGGCCTGAATTGCGATGTCGATTCCGCCTGGGCGCCACTGGCATCGAGTTTGGAGGTGACGGCCCAGGGTGGGCGAATCGACCCGCACCTCTTCGCCACGGGCTGCTGGGACGGCTATATGGCGCCTGTGGCCGGGGTCGCGGCCAAAGTTCACGCCCTGACCCGATCCATTCCTGCCGAGGTCAACGCAACGATTTTCGTTCCCGGTGAGAACGTCGACGAAGCGCGGACAGCATCCGATGGCCGTCTTCGAATTCGGTCCTACAAGAGAACCCACAGCCAGGGTGCGAGCGAAGACACAGTTGTTTGCATGCATGAGCACCTTGCCCTCCTCGAGGTACCACCGATGGCAGGTTCAGCGCTCGAGGAACGCCTCGCCTATTCCAATCGGGCCTATCTCCTGAGGAGTCCCAAACGAGACCAATACTACAGGTCACACCTGCTCCCCGATCTAGCTGAAAGGGTGCGCAAAGCATTGGTCGTTCGACCGACTCGGGTCGCATTCTCGATGGGCAAGACATCGGTCTTGCCGAGTTTGCTACTACGGGCGCTATCACCGTGTCAGGCCCGAGTGCTAGTCACCAGCCAAACAGCGGAATCCTTCGCGAGTCTCGAGAAGGAAATCTCGGATTGTCAGATGGAAGCGTTGGCCTACTCTACTGAGTGTGAAGTAACCCTCGTGGAGGAGATCGCCAGATGGCTCTCGGGCCCAGAACAGAGCGGCGGCGGCGCAGTCGAAATCACAGGTGGTACAAAGGCGATGACGGCGGTTCTGATTGCGGCAGCGCAACGCGCGCAGGCTTCAATCTACTATCTCCGCCACGAGACAATTCGTCGTGCACCGAAATATGGCACGGAACGCCTCACCTCATTGAGCTGGTTGAGTGCCCATGTCAACTAGGCAACCTCAAGGGACCGACCAACTTCGCACGCGTGTGCTGCCTTATGGCCGACAGCTCCTCGCCGATTATCCCAGGATAGGCAGCGTGCGTAGTCCCGAAGACATTGTTGGTGATGGACTGGTAGCCCTCATTGATCGACAGCAGTCTCAGGTTATCGAGAGACCGGTCGCCTACCTCAAGAAGATTATGCTGCACAACGTTATGCGTCTCAGCAAGGCTCTCAGTGCAGAGGACCGCACAGCCGCACTCAATCATACAGAGATCGTCACACAGCCAGAGCCACAAGAGTCGGGGGCTCATCCCGATATCTGGCGGGAGGCTGCCCGGCTCGGTAGTGCGATGCGTCAATCGCTTTCCAGGATTCCCGATCCCACCAGCCGGGAGCGAGTACACTTCCCGGCGGTGTTGGGCCTCGCCCTGCGCACAGCGAAGTGGACAACCACTCGGCGCTTGTGTCAACAGCACGAGTTAGCTTGGTCATCGAAACAGATTACCCGCTTCGTCGAAGCGATGAGTCCGTGGAAGACGTCTTGGGTATCCGCACCTCTGCGCGCGGGACTGCCCTCTGCTGGCACGGTTTGGGCGAGTGTCGTGGCAACAGATGAGTGGCCGACCAACAACCACCCAGCGGCGCTCTGTTCACTGATCAACACCTTGACCGAAGACGGGGCATTCAACCTGACCGTGGCGACCTGGTATCAGTGGATAAAGCGTGCCAAAAACCGAGCTCGACGGGGCATCGACGATCAAGAATGGGCGCGCTACTTCGCACGTTGGTTTCCCGATCATCGCACCACGGGGGAGGAATGAGTTTGACGTTGAAAACCCTGCGCGCACCCAACGGTATGGGGGTCTTTCTGGGTTTCTCCGATGCAGGCAATGCCGTTCGCCATTTGGAGAAACATGTGCTCGAGGAGCCCGAATGTGCAGGTTGGCAGATCGTGATGACGGACTGGTCGGCCCTGCTCGATGCTTCCGCGGGCGACGAACGCTGGCGGTTTAGACAGCGCGCCGCGGAGTCGGGCGGAGCAAGCGCTCAAGAACTGTACGACGACTACTGTGAAGCGGCTCAAACCGCGTTTGACGAAGGCGAGCTGCTGGGCTGGTGGACCCAAACGGGCGACATTATCGCGGCATTTTGCACCGACGGTGTGTTGAGTATCGGGACGTTGCAATCCCCATCTCGAGTGCTGACGATCTACCTTCCGGGGCGAGTCGCTCGCCCGGACCTCAATGGGAAGAACGACGACACTAAACGCACTAGTCGCCGGAACAACGCGAAAGGCATGCGGGGCGGGTATCGAAAGGCGCATTCCGGAGGAAAGGAGCGCCGAGCCTGGAATCGCGAGGAACAGCTGTTCTACCAGGTGTTTCGGCCCGCGGTGCAACGCATCAGACGAAGCCATTATGAGACCGTCGACCACCAGTTGAACAGGCGAAAGCACGAGTACGCCAAGCTCAAAGAGGTCTTGCCCTCGACTCGCCGCATGAACTACCAGTGGTGGCAAAGCCTCCGCAAGAACCGGGCAAAACCATGACCACTCAGACTAGTTGGCAAGCAACGTTGCGGCCTAAGTGGCTGACCGATTTGGGTGCTGGAAAGCTAGCCGATTGGGCTGACGAAGCGCGCGAGGACTGGCTGGACAAGGCAGCGGATGCGCTCATGCGTTGGCGTGCCTTTGGGCCCGCGATGGCTGGCGACGCGACGAGTCCCGACGCAGCTGAAGCAGCCTACGACCTGTTGGCATCCTCGATGGCAGCCCATCGAATGGCGACCGAGCATGATGAGATGTCCGAGATGGTGCGCTCGCTCTCTGAAACGATCGAGGCGGATGGTCCGGTTTTGCGCAGATTGGCGGTCGCTGTGCCGGATCCCGGCGCCTGGTTGGTCGAAGCCGAAGCGTTGTCCGACGCCCTCTTGGACCGGGAGTTGTCAGAAGTCGAACAAGCGGAGTGGGCCCGGTCTGTGCTCGAGGATTTGGATGACGCCCAGCTTGTTGCATGCGCCCTGTTCGAGCACGAGCCTAGCCTGGGGGACGGTCTCGTCGAGGCCCTACTTCCATGCCAGTCATCGACGGCATTACACCCAGAGGCGTTCTTACCGGCCGGCTTTTTTACCATCGTCCAGGTGGCGGGCTTTCGTTTGGACTTGGATTCTGAGAATACGGATTTGGCGCTCACCCAGCTCAAGTTTGCTCGGATTCTCGATGAAATAGCTAACGTGCGGGCTTTCGAGACGGGCGCAGAAACGGTAGGCGATCGGTCCCTCGAAGGGCTCCTAAGAGAGGGAGCTGCAGTATCGCCCGCCGCAGATCCGATAGGGGAGTTGGACCCACTCGTTTTCTCGAGGCCCGACTTGCCAACGCACACACCAGTCGCAATGGCTGCGGCCACAGCTACTGAGCCAGGTCGGCTCATCGTCTGGACTGCTCCTCACCCGGCTGACTGGACAGCATTCGTTCGGCTTCCCGCTCCGTCTCACGCGTCCGACGACTCGCTGGTCGAGTTGTTTCTACCCAACGCGCCCGACGAGGCCAGCGTTCGGTTTTGTGGCCTCGAAGCAGATCTGTCGTTCGACGGGAAAGTACCCGTCGCCCGCTTCGTGTTGGGCGAGTTGAGGAGCCGGTGGCTCGACTCAAGGGTTGCCAGCGTGGTGCTGCTGATTGACGGTGATGAGCTCGCAGGACGTCTCGACGAAGGCGACGAGGGCTCTGGATAGCCGACTAATCGCTGTCGCCGCGATCCGACCGATGCCCCCCAATCTTTCCGGGTAGCTTGACCCGATCTCAGTCTCGAGGGTAGCCTCCAGTGCAATGTCAACCGACGCCCCGGCTTGGTCTCTGAAAGTGCTTTGGGTCCGCTTCGATGCGATTGCCTTAGGACCCGTTCAAACCGGTTTCCAGTTGGCACCAGTGATTCGCGGAACGATCGGTACACGTCTGCGGGAACTCGTTTGCAGCAGCCCTCTGGCCGCCTCCTGTACATCGTGTTCGTCGCAACACCTCTGCGACTTTCAGTTGTTGTTCGGGTCGGCTATCAAGCCGCCGCGCCCTTACGTTGTCAGAGTCCCTCTTCACCAGAGGCACCTGCAGCAGGGCGAACCGTTCGCGTTCGACATCCTCCTCTTTGGCGAAGCGTGCGCTGCCCTTTCCAACGTCGTCAAGGCCCTCGAGATGGCCCAGAAAAGGGGGCTCGGCGGCCGGTCCCACCAATTCAGGTTGAGCAGAGTCGATATTCTCGACTCCGAAGGGCATCGAAGCGCAGAACTACCCTATCGAACGCTCACCCGGAAGGACACGAAACCACCCACGGGTTTTGCAATTCAAGACCCCCCCGCGATACCGGGCTCGTCCTTCGCTACCGTTAGGTTGAAGGTGCGCTTTCTCACTCCAACCGACATCAAGCGGGGCACAACTTCTCGCTCTGCGCCGAGTTTTCAGGCACTGATCGACAGCATCGGCTCCCGATGCCGAGCAATGGTGAAGCGTTGGGGCACAGGAGCTGTGCAGTGGCCGTATGGCGCCGAGACGATCAAGACTCGGCGCACTTCCGGCGAGCTGCGAATCGAAACTCGCCGCAGCCGCAGTCAGCCAGGTCATATCCACGATCTCTCTGGCTTCGTCGGCGAAGTCGAGTACACCGGCGACCTGGCACGGTTCGCGGCTTGGTTGCGTCTCGGGGAGCTCCTGCACGTGGGTGACGATACCGCGTTTGGCGCCGGGTGGTTTCACGTCCAGGACGGCGACCCCAAGAGATTCCATCGGACTGTCTGGCTCGATGGCAGCTGGCCGCCACCTCCTGGGGTCGAACTCTCACAAATCCCCTCCAGTCGCCGGACTCACACCCGCGAGCCGCCCTCGGTAATTGAGGTCACAAGCCGACATGACGAACGTAGCGAGGAAGGAATGATCAATACGAACAATCAGTACGTCGTAGCCAGCCTGTTGGAGTGGCTTGGGGGACCTAAAGGCAAGGAACGCTTGGGACGCACTGCTCCGCAGTACGCTACGGCAATTCGCCGCTTCGGTGATCATCTAGGCGGGCGATCGACTGTCCCGATCGCGCTCTTGAAGGAGAGCATGAACGAGGTCTCAAAAGCCGTCTCCAGCGAAAAGGGCTGGTCCGTTCAGACCGAGCGTTCGTACCGCTCGCGCGCTCTCAAGGCCATTCGGCTGTTTCTGGAGGACAGTAGCGAGCCAGCGAAGTCGAAGACGCTACAGGGCAAACGAACCCACACCAAACGGGCACAAATCAACACCGTTGCGCAGAATGAGACAGCCCGGTCCGTCCCGTTGACGTCGGGTCGTTCCTTTCATTTCGAGCTTCCCGCGGACTGGAACATGGCGGACGCAAAACGCGTCGCTTGGCCTCTCATGACCCTGGCCGAGGACTTTGAACCACCGGACCCGCTGTTCGGCCAATTGGGGGTGTAGTTTCCACCCGAGCATCTCCATCCAATCCCCTCTAAAGCGGGGTGGTCTATGCAACCCTCACAGTATTAAGTTTAGCGACGTCAAAGACGAAGAGTTTCA
>CAZDBH010000470.1:0-6642 GCA_964503485.1 uncultured Bradymonadales bacterium
GCTAAAAGCTAACGGCTGGAGTCCGGGGCGTTATACGCGACGGGCTCCTAGTTCAGGCGAGCGTCCGCCGCGCGCGGTTTGTAGGTGAAATCCTGTTCACTCTCGCCGGTTCCGACAAGCGGCACGATCTGGTCAGGTCAGAGGTTCCGCACCAAGCCAATCGCCTCCTCCACGAGATTGACATCCGTCTCCCGCCGGTAAAAGCTACTTCTGGCTACTTCGCTACAACCAATCACTGGAGGATCGATACGTGCGACCCCCGATGTGCGCGATCTGCGACGAGGATTTCGACCCATCATCTGGTGGTGGAACGGTCACATTCGCTGAGCGCGATAGTGATCGCGAGTGGTACAAACGCATGGACGAGCCCGGCTATGTCGGTCACCCGCCCAACGTCGAGTGGTTCTGCAAGAAACACCATGCTGCGGCCCTGGAGTGTGCTGACCTACCCAGACACGAAGCTATGGCAACGATCAGAGCAATGGAGAGAACATGAAACAAGCCCTTCGGCCGAGCACAATCATCCTGGCCATCGCTTCTGCGCTCCTATCATCCTGCGCCTTCATGAGTCTGCATTCACCGCGCCCCGAGCGTACTGGCGATGTCAACCTGGGGGCAGGAGTTGGAGTCGGCGTCTTCGAGGGTGAGATCAGCGATGCGTTGTTTATGGGGACCTTCCGAGCCGGGTTGTTCGATCAGGGTGAACTCGGTGTAAACGCGGGCACACTAGGCGTCGAAACCACCTTGAAGTACGGCTTTACGGCCTACGAAAACCCATTTCAGACCAGCGTTATCGGTGGGCTCGGTCTCTACAGTTGGGAGTTCTTCGAGGTGAACGCCGGGCTCCTTGTCGGCTACCTCATTGGCGATGTGGTGATGCCGTATGGGGGCCTACGAATGCACTACCTCATCGACGCCGGCCTTCTCAACGACGGGATCCTTGGTGTGGAGTTCGTGGCCGGCGATCTGCTTTCATTCATGCTCGAGTGGAACGCCGCCTTCTCATTCGAGAGCCTTACCGACCTCTCGGCGATATCGACCCTGTCGGGTGGTGTGAGCTTTCACTTCTGAATTGGCGGTGAAGTCGAAACTAATGCTCGTCGGGCAGTTTCCCTTCGTGTCGAATGTCTTTCCCCTTCACCATGAAGATCACTTGTTCGGCGAGATTTGTAGCGTGGTCGGCGATTCGTTCGAGATACTTGGCAACCGACTGAATGTGAATGCCCCTCTGAACTGCCTCGGGGTCGTCGACCATAATCGCCAGAAGGTCGCGAAAGATGACGTGGTAGTACTCATCAACCTGGTCATCGCGCTCGATAACGACTCGTGCGGCTGCGGAATCCCTGTCTATAAAGGCCTCGATCGCGTCGTGCAGCATAGACTGAACGATCGACGCCATCTTCGGCATGTCGACGTACGGCTTTAGCTGGACTTCCTCGTTCAGGTCGATGGCTCTCTCACAGATGTTGACCGCGAGGTCGGCAATCCGCTCCAGGTCGGTCACCATTTTCAGTACGAGCGTAATGAAACGCAGGTCCGAGGCCATCGGTTGCCGTTTGGCTAATATCTGCAGGCAGAGCCCGTCGTTCTCTAGCTCGGCTTGGTTGACGACGCTGTCCTCCGCTATTGTGTCGCGGGCGAGATTGGTGTCTCGCTCGACCAGTGCCTTCACCGACGAGGCGATCATGGCCTCCACACGCCCAGCCATGCCTAGTAGGCCGTCGCGAAGACTCTGTAGTTCCGCTTCGAATTCTCTATTGGTATGCCGCTTCAAATGCTCGCTCCGATCTCCCGAATTCTCGCTCGTCCGCCCGATTCACTCGGGGGATTCATCCGAACTTCCCAGTAATATAGTCCTCGGTGCGGCGATCTTGCGGTGACGTGAACAGTGTATTGGTGTCACCATACTCGACCAGCTCTCCCGAGAGAAAGAAACCTGTCTCGTCTGATACACGGGCAGCTTGCTGCATGTTGTGCGTAACGATGACGATCATATACTCCTCGCTCAGGGCGTGAATCAGATCTTCGATCCGGGCCGTCGCGACCGGGTCGAGTGCCGAACACGGTTCGTCCATTAGCAACACTTCAGGCTCCACCGCCAGGGATCGCGCGATGCAGAGGCGCTGTTGCTGACCGCCAGAAAGCCCCATCCCCGGGTCTTTTAACCGGTCCTTTACTTCGTCCCACAGTGCGGCCTGAGTGAGGGCCTTTTCTACTATCTGGTCAGCGTTGGCCCGCTTTAGTCGGCGGGTGAGCCTGAGTCCTGCAAGCACGTTGTCGCGAATGGACATCGTTGGGAATGGGTTGGGCTTCTGAAAGACCATCCCCACCCTTCGGCGTAGGAGCACCGGATCGACGCGGCTTCCATAGATGTCGCTGTTGTCTAATAAAACCTTGCCCGACAGGCCTGCGGCCGGGACGAGTTCGTGCATCCGGTTGAGACATCTCAGAAACGTCGACTTGCCGCACCCCGAGGGGCCGATAACGGCTGTCACCCGTTTGTCTTCGAGGGCCATGTCGATGCCGTGAAGAACCTGATTCGAGCCGAACCACGCTTTCAAATCGCTGACGCCTATCTTCGGTCTTTGAGCCCGATTCGCAGAAGCGATGGCGGCAGGTGGTTGTTCTGTCGTGGTCTTTGCGACGAGGCTGAGAGGTGCGCTCATGGTCAACTCCGCTTTTGGTACTTGTTCCGAACGATGATTGCGACCAGATTCAGGCTCAGCAGCGTGACCAGCAACACGACGATACCCGCGGCAGCGTTGGTCACAAACTCAGCCTGTGGACGAGATGTCCAGTTAAAGACCTGAATCGGTAATGCAGTGAAGGGCGAATTCAGGCCATCTGGGCTAAAACTCAGATAGGTTGCGGCCCCAACCACGATCAGGGGGGCCGTCTCGCCCATTGCTCTCGAGATGGACAGAATCGACCCGGTCAAAATCCCGGGTAGGGCCATCGGCAGCACGATTCGCCGTATGGTTTGAAGTCGGGTCGCACCCAGTGCAAGGCTGGCCTGTCTTTGCAGGTCGGGAACCGTCCGAAGCGCTTCCCGAGCAGCAGTGATGACGATCGGGAGAATGAGCAATGCGAGTGTGCATGCTCCCGCCAGTAGACTACGCCCCATACCCAGGTAGCGGACAAACAAGCCGAGGCCGAGCAGACCATAGATAACGGAAGGTACGCCAGCGAGATTCGCGATGTTTACTTCGATGAAAGCAGCTAGGCGCCCGCGTTTACCGTACTCCTCGAGGTAGACGGCGGAGCCAACGCCGATCGGCAGCGCGATGAGCCCAGTTAGCCCAATCAAATACAGGCTCCCGACCAAAGCTGGACGGATTCCGGCGCGATCCGCGAATCGGCTGGGAAGATTCTTGATGAAAGCCCAGCTGAGCCGAGGAAGACCGTCGATCACGACGTCCCCAATCAACACGGCCAGCATGGTCAGCGGTAGAAACACCGCTCCAATACAGGCCAGCACGAAGAGACGTTCAGCAATCGATTGATGCTTGCCCATCAGCCAACCCTCCGGAACCGTTTCACCAGTCGGTAACTGATCAGGTTCAGAACAAAGGTCGCGATGAAGAGCGTGCTTCCGACCGCGAAGATGGTCCGGTACTCAATCGTCCCCGTTGGCGTGTCGCCCATACTGATCTGCACGATATAGGCGGTCATGGTCTCGATGGGCACCCGCGGATCCATGGTGAACCGAGGCTGCTGACCCGCAGCGATTACCACGATCATGGTCTCTCCAATCGCCCGTGAGACGGCCAGGATGACCGACGCGGCGATCCCCGACATAGCTGACGGAAGTACGACGCGGAAAATCGTGGGTAGACGACCCGCACCGAGGGCGTACGAACCCTCCCGAAGGCTGCGCGGCACCGAATAGAGTGCGTCCTCACTCAACGAGGCAATCATGGGCATGATCATCAGACCCATGATGATTCCGGGACTCAGCGCGTTGAATCCCGCCAGCCCAGGGACCACTTTCTGAAGTAGGGGGGTAACGAAAATCAGGGCGAAGTAGCCGTAGACGACCGTGGGAATACCGGCCAACAATTCTAGCATTGGCTTTAGGACTCGACGGGTTCGTTCGCCGGCGAATTCTGTCAGGAAGATGGCCGCCATCAGGCCCAAGGGAATGGCCACCGCCATCGCGATCAGCGTGATCAGCAGGGTTCCGGACAGGAGCGGCCAGACACCGAAGTGCTTCTCCGCGAACAGCGGAGTCCACTGGGTGTCGAGAAAGAACTCTCGAAAGCTCACTTCGCCGAAGAAATTGAAGGTCTCGAAGGCGAGGACACCGAGGATGCCAGCCGTCGTGAGAACTGAAATACTCGCACAGCCGAGCAGGCCGAGCTCGATCAGCCGTTCCACAGGCCGCCGTATTGGTTTGACGGCGGCCTGGAAACCCGCTGACTTCGACTGGCTTGGCTCCTCGCTGCTCACGAAGCGTCGCCGAGCAGAAGCTCCTCGACGGTCACATCAATCTCGGATCCACCAGAGAAGATGCTGCCGGTGGTTCGACTCGAGAATCGCTCCCGGACGAGCTCGTAGATGCTCGCGGGGAACGGAATGTAGCCAACCTCGCTAACCAACTCGACCCCATCTCCGAGGTAGAAGTCTATGAAAGCTGCGGTGGCTTCCTCCTCGGCTGCGGCGGTCGATACGTAGATGAATATCGGTCGCGAAAGGGGCTGATACGTCCCATCACCCACCGTTTGCAGGGAGGGCACAATCGGGCCAGCACCATTGGTGGCATCGCCATCCTCAATGGGAACCACGCGAATTCGATCCTGATTCTCTGAATAGTAGGCAAAACCGAAGAAGCCGAGTGCACCCACATCGGTAGCAACGCCCTGCACAAGCACGTTGTCGTCCTCGCTCGATGTGAAGTCGCCTCGACTGGAGTGCTCGGTACCGACGATCGCTTTGGTGAAGTAGTCGTAGGTCCCCGAGTCGACACCCGGGCCGAAGAGATGAAGCTCTCGATCTGGCCAACCCGGGCGAATGTCGCTCCAGCTTCCCACAGTTTCTTGGGCCTCGGGAGCCCACATAGCCTGAAGCTCCTGAACTGTGAGTTGGTCAACCCAGGTGTTGTCGGGGTGCACCACCACCGCGATTCCGTCGTATGCAACCGGAAGCTCGATGAACTCGATGCCGTTTTCCGCACACAGTTCTAGTTCGGTTGGTTTGATCGGGCGTGACGCCCCAGTAATCGCGGTCTCGCCGCTGCAGAGTTTTTGGAAACCACCGCCCGTGCCTGAAACACCGACGGTGACTCGAGCCTGACCCGTGGCGTGGAACTCCTCAGCGACCGCCTCTGTGATTGGAAACACCGTGCTAGAGCCGTCGATTGCGATGGTTGGAACTTCGTTTGAGCTCTTGCAGCCAGCCAAAGCGATGACTGCGAGCATACAAATGATAAACGAGTAGCGTGGCACTGATGCACCTCCTTTTGAGTTAGATCTAGTTGGGTTCTGTTACAGCTGTGTGTCAGCCGAGAAACAATCGTGGGTTAGAATGCGAGTTGAACCTGTGACCGAATTCGATAGTCGGTCAGATCGCCGCCGGTGATCATCGCAGCATCTGTCTGCCACTTGAGGCTGTGGCCTCTCGCGAAGGCGTTTAGAGAGAGGCCGAGTTCGGTTGTCTCGTTGTCATCTCCCTCGGGATCCACCATCGCGTACCGCACAGCGGGTTGAAAGACGTCGCCGAGCATGTAGCCGGCCTGGGCGTGAAAGCCGAGGACACTGGCGCTTTCGTCTCCAACCTCGTCGATCCCATAATAGAACCCGCCGGCGGTCGAGAAGCCACTTGCCTTCAGAATATAGTCCACCTCGGTCCGGTATGCAGACTCGCCATCGTCGTCGAGATCCAAGTCCGCTAACGCGCTTGCTCCGACCGAGAATCGGACTGGCCCGCCCTCGAGATCGGCTTCGCTGTACCCTTTGATGCCGCCGTAGTTGTAACCGAGTCGCAAGACGAGGGCGGGATAGAAGAAGTCGGGTACATTATTATAGCTACCGCTCACTGAACCTTCGCCCGACTCCAGATCAACCGCTGTCGATCCAGAGAACCTGCTCTTGTCGCCTGTCCCATTGAAGATTCCAAAGGCCCACTCGAACTCTGGAGACTTCGTGTAGTTGTTGTGGATTGCGATACCGATATCACGACCCGCGCCAAACGCTTTGTCGGTGATCGCTCGATCGACGAAAGTCTGACTGCCGCTCGAGGTGATCTGTTGTCTAGAAAACGGTCGCTTCCACTGTCCAATGCGGACGTGGAATCCATCGGCGACCTCGTAGTCGACGTAGTAGTCTTTGAGCGTGAAGAAGCCTCGACCGAAGTCCATTTGCAGCGAGTAGTCCAACTCGGGCATAAACACATGACCGGACAGCTTGAGGCGAGCACGCTGGATCGAGAAAAAGCTCGACTCATCTCGCTCCTCGCCTTCCCCATTATCCTCGCTCTCGAACGTATAACGAGTTTGGACCCGCGACCGAAGGTTGATCCGGTAGTCGCCGTCCTCACTTTGAATGAAGAACCCCTTTCCAAAACCAGAGGTTGGTTCGGCGTCCACTTCTGTGTCCTGGGCGAAAGCGACCGAAGATAGAGTACATCCCACCAGAAGGGAGAGCA